>DAHUZL010000181.1 GCA_027306655.1 Candidatus Dormiibacterota bacterium | reverse complement strand
AGGCGCTCCTGCGCTCAGCGCACCTGCGCCGGTCCCTTCGGCGCGGGCCCGAGCTCGGTGCCCTGGCGCACGCCTCCTCCGACGACCCGGCCGCGGCCTGGTCCGACGCCGTCCGCCGCCGCGAGCGGGTCGCCGCGGCGCGCGACGACGGTGGCGCGGCGCGCCAGCTGGTGGCCGCCGGCGCCACCCTCCTGCGCGGCCGAGGGGTGATCGTGGGTCCGGGGGCGCTCCGGGTCGGGGACCGAACGCTGGAGTGGAGCGACCTCGTCATCGACACCGGGTCCACTCTCGTGTGGCCGCCCATCCCCGGCCTGGACCGGGTCCCGAGCTGGACCAGCGCCCAGGCCCTGAGCGCCCCCGACCTGCCCCGGTCGCTGGTCGTGATCGGCGGGGGGCCGGCGGGATGCGAGCTGGCCCAGGTGTAGGCGAGCTTCGGCACCCGGGGCGCCCTGGTGGAGGGGGCGGAGCGCCGCCTCCCCGCCGAGGAGCCGTTCGTGGGCGAGCTGCTGGCCGCGGCGCTCAGCGCGGACGGGGTCGACGTCCGGGTGGCGGCGACGGTGGCGTCGGCCGAGCCCGCAGACGGCGGCGGCCGCCTTCGGCTCGAGGACGGGGCGCGCCTCGCCGCGGAGCGGGTGCTGGTGGTGGTCGGTCGGCGGCCGCAGACCGACGGGATCGGGCTCGATTCGTGCGGGATAGAGCCTGGACCCGAGGGGATCCGGGTCGACGACACCTGTCGCGTCGTGGGACAGCAGCACGTCTTCGCGGCTGGCGACGTGACCGGCATCGCCCCCTTCACCCACACCGCCTCGTACCAGGGTCGGGTCATCGCCGCGGCGCTCCAGGGGCGGGCGGTCCGGGCCGACTACCGGGCGTTCCCGCGGGCGGTCTTCACCGAGCCCACCGTGGCTGCGGTGGGCCTCACCGCGGCCAGAGCCCGGGAGGCGGGCCACCGGGTCCTGGTGGCGGTGACCGGCCTCGACCGCACCGCCCGGGCCCTGGCGGAGGGCGATCCGCGAGGACGCCTCCTGCTCGTCGCCGACCGTTCCGCCGGGGTGCTGGGGGGCGCCACAGCGGTGGGCCCCGGCGCCGACGGGTGGATCGGCGAGGCGCAGCTGGCGATCCAGATGGCCCTGCCGATCACCCGGCTCACCGAGGTCGTGCGCCCGTTCCCGAGCTTTGCGGAGGCCTACGAGCCCGCGCTCCGGGAGCTGGCGGCGCAGCTGGGATGACCGGTCCGCGCGGGGGCGGCTGCGGCTCGGCCACGGCGCAACCCCGCGGCTACAATCGAAAGGGGGTCCCCGCGCTCCGATTGGCGGTCCCCGGCGTTGCCGGCGGGCCAGGAGGTGCAGCGACGTCGATCCGGCCCGCGAGCGACGGAGACAGGGGCGGGTGGCAACACGACGCGCTCCTGTACCACGGGACCAGCGAGTTCCTCGCCGGCACGGTCCCCTTCATCGTGGCGGGGATCGCCCGCCACGACCCGGTGATGGTGGCGGTGCCCCGCGAGCGGACGCGCCAGCTCCGCCGCGCCCTCGGCGAGCAGGCCGACCAGGTCGACTTCGTCGACATGGAAGCGCTCGGGCGCAATCCGGCTCGCATCATCCCCGCCTGGCGCGCCTTCCTCACCGCCCACCACACCCGCGCCCACCCGCCCCGCGGCGTCGGCGAACCGATCTGGCCCGGCCGCAGCCCCGCCGAGGTGGACGAGGGGGCGCGCCACGAGGCCCTGCTCAACCGGGCCTTCGACGGCGGACCGGCCTGGCGGCTGCTCTGTCCCTACGACGCTGGTCGATTGTCGCCGGCGGTGGTGGCGGCGGCGGAGCGCCACCACCGGGCGATCCACCGCGACGGTCAGGCCGGGCTCAGTCCGTCCTTCCAGCCGTCGGAGGACCGCGCTCTCCTGGCCGGGGCCCTTCCCGAACCGTCCAGCCCGGTCGACAGCCTGGCATTCGACGGGGACCGGCTCGCCGAGGTCCGATCCCGGGTCCGCCGCCACGGCGCAGCCGCCGGGCTGGGGGCCGCCGCCACCGCCTACCTGGTCGTCGCGGCCCACGAGCTGGCCAGGAACAGCGTGCGCCACGGCGGCGGCACGGGACGACTGCGAGTCTGGACCGAGCCGGGCGCGGCGGTCTGCGAGGTGCAGGACCGCGGCGAGATCCACGACCCCCTGGTCGGCCGCCGCGCCCCGGAGCCGGACCGCCCGGGGACGCGGGGACTGTGGCTGGTGAACCAGGTGTGCGACCTGGTTGAGCTGCGGTCGGGGCCCGGGGGCACGGTGGCGCGGGTCCGGGTGGACCGGGTGGGCGCCCGCAGCTCGGCTCTGGCCGCGGAGGCTGCCCGCCGACTGGCGATCCTCCACGGGAGCTGGCGCGCCGCCGCTGACCGCGGCCTGGAGGCGGCCGACCGCTCCGCGCTCGGGGCCCTCTCGGCCGATGCCCGCGCGCTCCTGCTCGGCACGGCCCCTGGCCGCTCCCCGGCCGCGCTGCCGCGGGGATCGGGCGAGGGCGAGCCCTCAACAGGCCCCGCGGTGTGGGAGCTGCTCGGGCGCGGGTTGCTGGATCCGGCCTCGCCCCGCGGGCGGGGGGCACTCCGATTCACCCGCGAGGCGGCCCGCCTTCGCTCGGCGTGGGAGGTGGCGGCGCGCCGCGCCGGGGAGCAGCAGCTTGCCCGGCTCGGTCCCGACGGCGCCGCCACGCTGGTCCGGGTACTGGAGGGCGCTCTCCCGGGCGGGTGACCCGACCGGTGACCCGATAGGGGGCGCCCGACGAGCGGCTCCCGAGGCGGTCGCTCCGGCCGCGGCCCGCGCCGGTCGGGCGGGAACCGTCAAGATACGGAGAATCGTGGAAAGGGCAGCCGAGGGGTCGATGGTGGCCGCGCCGCCCGACTCAGGCTCTCCAGAGCTGGTCGAACGATTCCTCGCCCTCCAGCCCCGGATCGAGCGTGTGCTCGACGCCGGGCTCCCCACCGAGCTGCGCCAGGACCTCGGCTCGGTCACTGCCCGCCAGCTGGAGGCCCTCGGCCACGTCGCAGGCGGGGGCCAGACCATGCGTCAGTTCGCCCAGGCGGTGGGGATCAGCGGAGCGGCGGCGACGGCGCTGGCCGACCGGATGGTGTCCCAGGGCCTGGTCGAGCGCCACCAGGACCCGCACGATCGCCGAACCGTCTGGCTGATGCCGACGGCCCGCGCCCTCGCCATGCTGGCCGGTTACCAGGCGTGGCGGCGCCAGACCATGAGCGCCGTGCTCCAGCGCCTGGACCGCGGCCAGGTCACGGCGCTGCTGGACCTTCTCGGGGCCCTCACCGACCAGGATCCGCCTGGGGAGGAACTGACGGGGGCGGGCGGGGCGACCGCCAGGGAGGACCCGGTGGCCGACCGGGTGGGCGCCGTGCGATCGGCGCCGGGGACCGACCGCCCGCGCTGAGCCCAGGCCCCGGCGCGCCCTCACGCCAGGCCGGCGGCGGGGGTTCCCTTGATCCGCCGATCGGGCTCCAGGCCTGAGCCGTCCTGCAGCCGGGCCCGGATCGTCTTGGCGCCGCGGTGGACCAGGAGCTTCACCGCTTCCACGCTGCGGCCGAGACGACGGGCGATATCGGGGTAATCGCGGTCCTCGCCGAACCGGAGCCAGAGCGCCTCCCGCTGCGATGCGGGGAGGCGCTCGGCCGCCCGCCAGACGGTCTGGACCATCTCCCGCGACTCCACCACCTCGGCGGGGGCGCGGCCGCTGTCGGGCACGCCGCCGACGACCTCCAGGCTGACCGTCGGGCGGCGCCGGCGATAGTGGTCGCTGAGACGGTGGGCGGCGATCGTGTAGAGCCAGGGCAGCGCCGTACCCCGCAGCGGGCGGTAGCTCGGGAGGGCGGCCAGCGCCTTGCAGAAGACGTCGCCGGCAAGCTCCTCGGCCGTCTCGTGGTCGGCCACGCGGCTGCGAAAGTAGCGCACCACGGCGTCGTAGTGGTCGGCGCAGATGCGGCTCGCGAGGGCGTCCCGCGATGTTCGTGACAGCGGCCGCGACGGCGTGGGCGGCACCCCCGCGAGGTTGCCGGGGCGCACGTCGGACATGGTGATGCTTGCGTGCATTGTTTGACCTCCTGCTGGCCGGAGGGATGTCCGGCCGCGATTCGGAGGTTAGCAGCCCGCTCCACCAAATGCAAGATCGCCGCTATTTTACTGGTGAAATGGCACAGAGCCCGAACCGTGAACCTGACTGCTACTTCGTCCCGCAAACTGCACGACACCGGCACCTGTGCAAAACATTTCTCGACGCGGACTATTTTCTCCGCCGCCGCTGGTCTCGATCGGTCGCGGGGTAGATGTCTAACGGTTCGCGTGTCGAATGGATTGCGGTGCCCTCCCGGCGTGGGGCGACGGTCCTCGAGGACGTCGGCCCCGACCCCGCCCCCTCCGTACGGATCTCGGCCCCACGCCCGAGCAGCGCAGGGCCTCGGGGTCGGCGACCACGAGATAGGTCCACCCCCGACCACGAGATAGGTCCCGGGGCGACCACGGAATCGGTCTACCTCGGAGCAGGGGTGGGGCCGCCTGGTGCCACAGCGACCCTGCCTGGCCAGGAGCCCGTCAGCGGTGGGGGCGCTGGCGGAGGGGTTGCTTGCCCGGCGCACCCGTCGGCGGGCCTGCGGGAGGCCCAGAGGGTGATCCGCTGCGCCACCACGTACCCCGCGGATTGGCTGGACCCCGCCTGTGCGCGCCCTGCCGGCCGACGGCCGGCTGCGGACGGTGCGCCGCCTGCTGGCGACGGGCCGCGAGACCGCGGACGCGACGGAGGCCGCGTCCGCCCCGCCGGCGCCTTCCTCCATGGGCCCGCGGCGTTGCTGGCGGAGTCCCGATGATGCGCACCCACGAATTGCGGACGGCCCTCAAGACGCTGCACCTGGGCGGCATGCTGCAGACGCTCGACCTGCGCCGGCAGCAGGTGGAGTCCGATCGCCTCGGCCACGTGGAGTTCCCGGCTTTGCTGGTCGAGGACGAGATCAAGTGCCGCCAGGCCCAGGCGCTCGGCCACGCCGCCAGCCGCGCCGGCTTCTCCGTGCTCTTCACCAAGCCGAGCAGCTTCCTGGGCGATCCCGCGGGCGGCCGGGCCGACGGATCATGGGAGCCCCGGCTCCGCCGCGATGTCCAGCCCGACGTGCTCATCCTCGACGACTTCGGGATGCGCGAGGTCTCGCCCAACCAGGCGGAGGAGTGCGATGAGCTCATCGGCGAGCGCGTCCGCACCCGCAGCCAGATCGTGACCTCCAACCGCGCCCCCGCCGACCGGTATCCCCTCTTCCCCAACGCCGTGCTCGCCGCGAGCGCCCCTCACCGCCTCGTCCACAGCCCCCACCATGTCGTGCTCCACGGCCGCACCTACCGGCCGCTGCGCCGGCCCGGCGGCGGCGGAGCCGTCGGCGGCCCTCCCGCCGCGAGCACCGGCCTGAGCCCGCGCCGGGCGCGGGCAACCCCGTGACCCGTCCGGCGCCCGGCTCCTCGGGGTCGCGGTCGGTCGTGGTCGGGCCGCTCGAGCCCGCCTGAGACCCCCGATTCCGCGAGCCCCCGGTCGGGAGTGCCCCACCAGGGCTCCCCGACGCTGCGCGGGCCCCGACCGCCTCCCTGAGGGGCTACCTCCGCGACCCAGACGGGCACCGGCTGGACCCAGCCCCTGACCACGAGTCGACCGATTCCGTGGTCGAGAGTGGACCTCGTCAGCGGTGTTCGGCAGCTCGGGGCGAGCCGCCGCGGCAGGAGCCGCCGGGGGCAGACCACCCTGGCCTGACCGGTGCCGGATCGCGCCCACCGCCCCTTGCCTAAACGGAAGGCGGCCGATAGACTCGTGCGGATCGAGGAGGCGATGGCAGCAGAGACGATTCGACCCGAGAGCGGTGGCGGTCCGGGGCGCCGGGCCCGGTCGCTGCTCGCCCTCGTCATGCTGCTGGCGGTAATGACGACCGGCGTCGCGTCGGCCCGCGCCGACGCCGCCGCCCGGCGGCACCCTCTCACCGCCTCCGCGCTGCTCCGGGCCAGCTATCGGGCCGCTCGAGCCCAGCACAGCTTCGAGCTCGCCTACGAGCTGGGCTTCCCCGCGCTCTACTGGGTGATCCAGACCCCGACGGGGTCGCAGGCGGTGGAGCGCTTCACGATGACCATCGCGGGCAGGCGGAGCACAACCTACAGCCTGATGTCGGCGCGGCGGCTCTGCATCTGGTCGGCGCCGGGACAGGCGCCTCCGGGCGCGCCCACCCCGGCCTCCACGCCGTCGTGCTCCGCGTTCGATGCCAGCTCCTACGCCGCCGAGGTCTTCCCGTTCCTCTCCCTCCGTCGTCCCCACCTGGTGGGGAGGAGCCGGGTGGAGGGTGTCGCGGTCACCGGCGTTGGCGGCGATCTGACCGTCGTGACCCGCACGGCCGGCTCGACCGGAAGCCTCTCCTTCGGCCCGGTAACGGCCTGGATCGCGACCAGGACCCGGCTCCCGGTGGCGATCGGGGCGCGCCACCGGGGGCGGACCTACATCATCATGGTCTACCGCGACTGGAACAGTCGCGCCGTCAGATTCCCCCCGGGCACGCCGAACTAGGCGGGCCGCTCCGCGCGCCGACGCTCAGGCGAGCCGCGCGCCCCAGGTCGTGGTCACGCTGCCGCCGGGCTCCAGCTCGATCACGCCCTCGCCGGTCTGGAAGGCGTTGGGAGGACAGGTCATCGGCTCGGTCCCGAGCCCGCGCCGCCGGCGCTCGGGGGCGAGGGTGTCCCCGGTGTAGATCTCGACGATGGGGTAGGTGGCGTCCACCCACAGCTCGGCCCGCCGGCCGTCCGGACCAGTGAGCCGGGTCCACGCCCGCCCCGCGTCGTCCCGGCCGAGTCCGGTGAAGGCGAAGTCGATGGCGAGGTCACCCAGGGGGCGACCCCGGCGGAAGTCGAACGGGGTGCCCACGACGGATTCGGCGCCGGCCGGGAGCTGGCGCTCGGGGTCGGTCTCGATTCGGGTGGCGGCGTCGAGCTCCAGGGTGCAGCCGTCGAGCCGTCCCTGACCCGGCGAGAGATACGGGTGCTGGCCAGTCCCGTACGGGCACGGGCCGTCACCGCGGTTGCGGGCGGTGGTGGACACGGTGAGACCCGCGTCCGTCAGCCGGTAGGCGATCTCGACGTCGACCATGAAGGGGTATCCCGGCATCGGGAAGATCGTGGTGCCCATGGTCACCGTGGCCGCACCCCGGTCGCGCACGTCCCACGGGCGCCAGCGGAGGAACCCGTGGATGGCGTTGCGCTTGGCGGGCTCGGTCAGCGCCACCTGGTGGTCCAGGCCGCGGAACCGGTACCGCCCGTCGGCGAGCCGGTTGGGCCAGGGAATGAGGGGCGCGCCGTGCGCTCCGTCGCAGAGAGCGTCCCGGGGGTACGGGTCGAGGACGGCACGGTCTCCCGACTGGTACTCCCGAATGCCGCCTCCCACCTCGACAATGGTGGCCCGCTGGTCGTGCCAGCGGATCTCGACCTGGGCCCCCGACGGCGGTGCGTCCACGCTCCTCCTCGCGAATCCGCATCCAGGCCCGCCCCGAGCCCGGATTCCCATCGGCGTCCGCCCCTAGTCTCGGGCAGCCCGGGTTCGACTGTCAAAGCTGGACGTGAGCCGGGCTCGGGAACGGGGAGAGCGGGCCGCGCCCCATCCAGCCGCGCCACCGCCCGGGAGATCGAGGTGCAACGGTCGGAGCCGGGATGCGTTAGAGGGTCTGGCGAGCGAGGGCGGGGCCGCATCGGTCCCCGCGATCGAGCGGTCCCGTCCCTCGGTTCGCCGCCAGACCGACGCCCGCGACCGGCGCCTGCCGGTCCCAGAAGGAGCGTGAGAATGGATCCCCAGATCTCGGAGCAGCAGGAGGTTGTCACCCGTTCGACGACCGCCACCCCGGACCAGGGGCGGTCGACCACCCGGGTGGCGTATCGCCGGGCCGAGCTGGGCCCGGCCGGCTTTCGCAGTCAGCAGACCATCTGGCTGATACTGGGCCTGGTCGACCTGGTCCTGGCGATCGACTTTGTGTTCAAGATCCTGGCCGCCAACTCGGTCGGTTTCGTGTCGTTCATCGCGCAGGTGGCGGGCGCGATCTCGGCGCCGTTCTCAGGCGTGTTCCGAACCGCCACCAGCAACGGCCACCTCATCTACTGGCCCGACGTCATCGCCCTGGTGGTGTGGACCTTCGCGGGCTGGTTCGTCGTGCGCATGATCGCGATCGCCGCCGCCCCGCGCATGCGCAACAACACCGCCGCCTGACCGCCGACCGTCACTCACGCTGGAGGACATTGTGCTCGCGTTGATCGTCGTCCTACTCCTGGTCGCACTTCTATTCGGACTCGGCTTCGCCATCCACCTGCTCTGGATCGTGGCTGTGATCGCCCTGATTCTGTGGGCCCTGGGCTTTCTCCTGCGTCCCACCGGCGGCCGCTGGTGGCGCTGGTGATCGCCGGGGACATCCCGGCCTGACGTCCGACGGCCAGGCCGATCACCGGCCTGGCCGTTCTGCATCATCGCGACGTCCCGTGTCCCGGTCACGGCTCCAGATGGCACTGACGCCGTGCTGGCGCATCAGGGCGGCCAGGTGGGCATCCGGGACCAGGTTCCCACGCGGCGCCACGCTCTGAGCGACGTCCTGGAAGATGCGCCAGAACCCGTCTCCATCACGACCGGCCAGAAGAGGTACAGGAGCTCGGACGATGCCGCGGCCCGGGTCAGGAATGCCTGCGCCGGTCGGTGGAAGGCGCTGCTCTCGTCCGATGCGTACAGCAGGACGGTGGCATCGACAGCAGCGCTCGCCGGTCGCCGAGCGCCGCCATCAGGGCGTCCGTGTCGTCGAGGTCGAGGCGGGCCCCATCGGTTGCGACGACCTGGCGAGCGGCGCCGGTGGGCGGGGCTCCTCTGCCAGCGCTTGCGCCAGGAGCTCGGATACCAGCTGCCCCAGCGATCGGTGGTCGCCCCGTCGCCGGCGGAGCTCCTCCAGGACCGAGGCATCGATGTCCAGGGTGGTACGCGGCACCGGCGTGGTGCTGCCACGCGCGGCATCTGGTGCGCTCCACGGACGCCGCCCCCCGCGCCCGCCGACCGACTCAGTCGCGGACGCCCCACTGCGCGAGCCGCTCGAGGTAGGCGGCGAGCCAGGCGCTGCCGGCGACCCAGGCGGCCGCGCACACGACCACCTCGGCGACGACCCCGACCACGGTCCGGCCCGCGACCGTGTCCCCGCGCAGGGCGAGCACGCCATAGACCCCGAGGCGGACGCTGACCAGCACGGTCACCGCGCTGAGCGCCGCGAATCCGATCCGCATCACCCCCCGTTCGCGGCGGAGGTGGTGGCGGATCTCGGTCGCGGTCCACTCCCGTCCGGGACGGCGGACCAGGCCGTGGGAGGGTTCGGGCTCGGCGTGGCGCAGGTGCCACCATCCGAGGGCGAGCAGGAGCGCTCCCGCCGCGACCGGGACCAGCGGCGGCCAGGGGGCGCCCAGGCGGAAGAGGTTCTGCCAGGCGGCGAGGCTGTCGCCGCGGGCCACCCGCTGCCGGTAGAGGACCTGGAGAGCGTAGGTGCCCCAGCCGAACCCCCCCCCGGCAGCGAGGAGGGCCGCGATCGCGCCCAGCCGGGCCGCGCGGGGCCAGCCGGTGATCCCGAGGAGCTGGAGCGGGCCGCGGGCAGGGGTGCCGGCCATCGGGCGGCAGTGTAGCCGCGGCCGTCGCCGGATCCCCCCGGCCGGGTGGCAGGATGGGCGCCATGGACGGAGACCGCGGCCCGGCTGCGGGGACGCGCCTGCGCGTGCTCACCTACAACATCCTGCTCGGCGGACGTGACCGCTGGGCCCACCTGTCGGCGATGCTGGAGGCGGCCGACGCCGAGCTGGTGGCGCTCCAGGAGGTGGACACGCCGGAGCCCTGCCAGGAGGTGGCGACAGCGCTCGGCTACCAGATGGTGTTCGGCCCGGCCAACATGGCGCGCCACCAGGCGGTGCTCAGCCGCTGGCCGGTGGTGGAGCATCGCAACCACCACCACCCACGGATCTTCCTGCGCAACTCGCTGGAGGTGACCGTGGCCGCGCCGGCGGGGTCGGCGATCCCGCGGGTGCGCCTCCACACGGTCCACCTCCCGGCCGCCTTCCACCAGCGCGGTCGGGGCGAGGCGGAGCGCATCCAGGAGCTGCGGGCGGTGCGCCGGCAGGCCGGACGCAGCCCCGCGGTCCCGCACCTCATCGTCGGCGACTTCAACGCGCTCGCCCCCGGCGACCCGGTCGCCGCCAGCGCGTTCTTCGACCGGATCAGCCGATGGCGGCGGACGGGCGTGCTCGACGCCGCCGGCGCGATCGGCCCGGTGCCCCCGCTGATGGAGCGGATCGCCCGCTGGCGCGATGGTGCCGTCGGCCGCGCCGAAGACCCGGGAGCGCCCGACGCGGCGCCCGCCCCCCCCGCCCCGGAGCGCAGCTCCGACGACGAGCTGCCGGAGTCGCTCCGGGCTGGCGTCCCTCGGCTGCCCTGGCTGCTTCATCCGCTCCTGGAGGCGATCCCGAGGGGCCCCGGGACCGACCGCGTTCTCGCCAGCCTGCTCCCCCGCGAGGCGATCCAGTCCATGCTCGACGCGGGGTACTGGGACTGCGGGCCGACCGCGGCGGGCGGAGCGCCCCCCTACACCTGCCCGACCTACGAGCCGGCGGTCCGCATCGACTACGTCTTCGCCGACCCCGGACTGGCGCCCGCCTTCGAGCAGGCCTCGGTGCTCGGACGTCAGGGCGACCTCGCCGAGACCGCACGCCGGGCGAGCGACCACTTCCCGGTGCTGGCGGCGTTCCGGCTCGACCGCGCGCGGGCGGCTCCCGGGGCTCGGGCCCGCCCCGAGGGTTGGGACCTGCTCAGGAGTAGGGGATGACAGGTAGCGTACGGGTGCGCGTTGCGCTATCCTGGATCCATGAAGCTCGCCGCCTGGGCCCGGGCCAATGGCGTCCACCCCAAGACCGCGCGGCGTTGGTGGCGCGAGGGCACGCTCCCGGTGCCGGCGCGGAAGGTGGGGCCGCGAACGATCCTGGTGGACCACGCACCGGCCGGCGGGGCGCCGTCGGTGGCGCTGTACGCTCGCGTGTCCTCTCATGACCAGCGGGCCGACCTCGACCGCCAGCTCGGCCGGCTGGCCACCTGGGCATCGGCCCACGACCTAGCGGTGGCGCACGCCGTCAGCGAGGTGGGCTCCGGGATGACCGGCGCGCGGCCGAAGCTCCGGCGCCTGCTCGCTGACGCGACGGTCACGACGATCGTCGTCGAGCACCGCGACCGGCTGGCCCGCCTGGGCTCGGAGTACATCGAGGCCGCCCTGCTCGGCGCGGGCCGACGCCTCGTCGTGGTCGACCCGGCCGAGGTCGCCGATGACCTCGTGCGGGACATGACCGAGGTGTTGACCAGCCTCTGCGCCCGGCTCTACGGGCGGCGGTCGGCGCGGACCCGGGCGGCCCGAGCCCTGCGGTGCGCGGCCCAGCCCGTCGAGGCTGCCTGATGGCGAGGGTCCGCCAGGCGCTCCGGTTCGCCGCGGACCCGACGGCGGCCCAGCGCCGTACCCTGGCTCGCCATGCCGGCGCGGCGCGCACCGCGTACAACTGGGGCTTGGCGCGCGTCCGGGCGGCCCTCGACGCCCAGCGCGCGGGGGACCCCACGGCCCGGGTTCCGTCGGCGAGGACCCTGCATCGGGAGTGGAACACCTGGAAGCGGCGCCCCGATGGCATCCCCTGGTGGACCGAGGTCAGCAAGTGCCCCCCGCAGGAGGCCTTCCGCGATCTTGAACGCGGGCTCCAGGCGTTCTGGCAGAGCCGCCGCGGGGACCGGGCCGGCGCCCGGGTCCGCTTCCCGCACCGCAAGCAGAAGGGCCGCAGCCGCGACAGCTTCCGCCTCACGGGGGCCATCCACCTGCATGAGCGGGCCGTCAGCTTGCCTCGGATCGGGACCGTCCGCCTGTTCGAGGACGCGAGTCGGTGGGCCGAGCGGGTCACCGCCGGGTCGGTGCACGTGACCGCGGCCACGGTGAGCCGCGAGGCCCACCGCTGGTTCGTCTCCCTGGCCGTCGAGGCGGAGCGGGACATCCCCATCACCAACGGGGCCGCCGACATCATGGGGGTGGACCTCGGCGTGCTGGCGCTCGCCACACTGTCCGACGGCACGGTCATCCCGGGCCCCAAGGCCCTGCATCGCGGGCTGCGGAAGCTGCGCCGCTTGTCGCGGGGCCATAGCCGGAAGCGGCGCGGCTCGCGCCACCGCGCGCAGGCCGCGCGCCGGCTGGCGCGGCACCACGCCCGGGTGGCCTCGCTCCGCCGCGACCACCTCCACAAGCTCACGACGACCCTCGCCAAGACCCACGGCACGGTGGTCGTCGAAGACCTCAACGTCCGCGGGATGCTGGGCAACCGGCGCCTGGCGCGGGCGCTCAGCGACGCCGGCTTCGCCGAGTTCCGACGGCTGCTCGCGTATAAGTGCCCGTGGCACGGGAGCCGCCTGGTCGTCGCCGACCGCTGGTTCCCCAGCTCCAAGCGGTGCTCCCGCTGTGGCGGGGTCAAGACCGCGCTGCCCCTCGGCGAGCGGACCTTCCGCTGCGACGCCTGCGGGCTGGTGATCGATCGCGACCGGAACGCGGCGATCAACCTCGCGTGGTGGGCGTCGTCCCACGCCGTCGCCTCCAGTGCGGGGGAGACGCAAAACGGCCGTGGAGCCGACCGTAAGACCGGGGCCGTCCCGGCCGGTGGCGATGAAGCGGCAACCGGAACCGCTCCGGAGCCCACCGGCCTCAGAATCGGTGGTCTGGAGGACGCGGCGTAATGTCCGCTATTTCAGAACGGTCAATCCGATATGCTCGATCGGCCGTCGCCGCTGGGGGCACCGGCCTCCCCCGCCTGAGGTCCTGATGCCCGGTTTCGACCCCGAGCGGCTCCGCACCCAGTTCCCCGCTCTCGCCATGTCCGTGGCCGGCCGGCCCGCCGTCTTCCTGGACGGCCCGGGCGGGACCCAGGTCCCGCAGCGCGTGATCGATGCCGTCGCCGGCCACCTCCGCGCCCACAACGCCAACAGCGGAGGCGCCTTCGCCACCAGCCGAAACACCGACCGGGTGATCGAGGAGGCCAGGGCCGCGCTCGCCGACCTGCTCCACGCGCCGAGCCCATCCGAGGTCAAGTTCGGCGCCAACATGACCCAGCTCACCTTCGGATTCAGCCGCGCGGTGGGGGCCACCCTCGAGCCCGGCGACGAGGTGGTGGTCACGACCCTGGACCACGAGGCCAACGTCTCCCCCTGGACCGCGCTGGCCGAGC
This sequence comes from Candidatus Dormiibacterota bacterium, assembly GCA_027306655.1. GTDB lineage: Bacteria > Chloroflexota > Dormibacteria > Aeolococcales > Bog-877 > DAHUZL01. The sequence goes on along the minus strand of DAHUZL010000181.1, from coordinate 7,978 downwards.
GCGGCGCGGTGATCCGGACGGTGGACATCCGTCCCGAGGACTGCACCCTGGACCCCGACGACCTCGACCGCGCCATCGGCCCCCGCGCCCGGGTGGTCGCGGTCGGCTACGCGTCCAACGCGGTGGGGACGATCAACGACGTCGCCGCCATCTGCGCCCGCGCCCGCGCGGTGGGCGCGCTGAGCTACGTCGACGCGGTCCACTACGCTCCCCACGGGCTGATCGACGTGCAGCGGCTGGGCTGCGACGCCCTGGTCTGCTCCACCTACAAGTTCTTCGGCCCCCACCTGGGGGCCCTCTGGGTGCGCGACGCCCTGCTCCAGTCGCTGCCCGCCTACAAGGTGCGTCCAGCCGAGGACCGGGTCGAGCTCGGCACCCTCAACCACGAGGGGCTGGCCGGTGCCGTCGCCGCGGTGGACTACCTGGCGGCGATCGGGTGCGAACAGCCGGAGGGGTCCGGCGCCCCTCCGGATGGCGGCCGCCGGGCGGCGCTGGCACGGGCGATGGCGGCGATCGCCGCCCACGAGGCGGCGCTGGCTCGCCGGCTCCTGGAGGGCCTCGCCGCGATCCCCGGAGTGCGGGTCCACGGCATCCGGGACGTGGGCCGGCTCGCCCAGCGGGTCCCCACCGTGGCGGTCACGATGGCGGGGCGGTCTCCGCGGGAGGTGGCGGAGACGCTCGGCGCCGAGGGGATCTTCGTCTGGGACGGCGACTTCTATGCCCAGGCGCTGATCGAGCGTCTCGGCCTGGGGGCGTCGGGCGGGGTGGTGCGGCTCGGCCTCGTCCACTACAACACCCAGGCCGAGGTGGATCGCACCCTTGTGGCGCTGGAACGCATCGCCGCCCAGGCCTGATCACCGAGGCCGTCCCCGGCGGGGCTGACCGGTCAGCGCGAGGACCGCGACCAGCATCACCAGACCGGCGGGGACGAGGACGGCGAACGGTCGAGCCCGGGTGAGCACCTCGGCCGTCACCACCGCCCCGGCGATCATGGCGGCGATCCCCGTGGCCGGGGCGGCGAGCCCCCGCGGGCGCTCCCCGGCGGCGAGCCGCGTCACCATCCAGGTGAGGGTTCCGGTCAGGTAGGTGGTCGACAGCGCCGGCACCCCCAATCCGCGCACCCACCCGCTCTGGACGCCCATCGCGATCGCGGAGACCACCACCAGCAGGACCTCCACGTCCCCCGTGGGCCGGCCGTGGGTCGCCAGCCACCCGGTCACCAGCCCGAGCTCGAGGAGCGCCTCGACCAGGAGGGCGGCGGTCACACCCGCCGGCCAGGCCCTGCGGTCGGCCGCCTCCCGACCTCGGCCCCTGGTGATCCGGGACGCCACCGCGACGCCGATGGCGAACGCGGGCACCGCCGCGGCGGCCCGCGCGGCCTCCCCGAGCGTCCCCCGTCCGAAGGCCACGCCCAGCAGCACCAGGTTGCCGGTCATGACCGCGGTGAACACCTGGCCCAGGCCCAGGAAGCTCAACGCGTCGGTGGCCCCGGACGCCGCCGTCAGCAGGACCAGCCGCACGTCGCGGCGAAGCCGGGGATGGGCGCCGTCCTCGTCCCGAGCCATGCGTGGTATCTTGCCGCCCGCAACGACGCCCGCAGGGCTCGCCGGCCCCGGGAGGGCTCGCCGGCCCCGCTGATAGACTCGGGCGAGTGCCCAGACGCGCGGCCGGCGCCGCCCTCCCACGGGCCGGCCACGCCCTCCTCGGCGGCTCGGGGACGGACGCCGGCGGCTCTCCGACCGCCGACCCCAGGGTCCGGCGGCTCGGGCGGGTCACCCCGGACACCCCCTTCGGCCAGTCGCCGGAGATGGAGCACCTCCTGCTCACCACCGAGTCCGGCGAGGAGCGGCCGTTCCTCTTCATCCGGCTCCATGCCCTGCTCCAGCTCCGGGATCGGCGCCAGACGGTGCTCAGCCTCTTCTGGGCCCTGGAGCGGGCCGGCGTCGAGCGGATCGTGGCCGAGTCGGGCGCCGGCAGCATCACCCAGCACTTCCATCCCCGCGACCTGGTCGTCCCCCACGACTTCATCGACCTGACCGCCCAGATGGGGGGCCACCTCAGCCCCGGCGCGGTCCTGGTGATGCGGGAGCCGTTCTGCCCCGATATCCGCGAGGTGCTGTTCCACCGGGCCCGCCGCTTCGCCGCCGAGAAGGCGACCCGGGTGTTCAACCGCGCGGTGTTCGTGGCGGTGGAGGGCCCCCGCTACGAGACCGCCGCCGAGGTCGCGGCCCTGGCCCGGCTCGGCGGCGACGTGATCGGGCAGGCGCTCGCCCCCGAGGTCTACCTGGCCCGCGAGATCGGCGCCTGCTACGCGGTGGTCCAGATGGTCCTCAACTACGCGGAGGGGGTCCGGCCGGAGTGGGACTTCGAGCTGCTCCGGGCGATCGTGCGGGAGGGGGCGGAGGAGTTGGGGCCGGTGGCACTCGACGCGCTGGAGGCGCTTCCCTCCGAGCGGGGGTGCCGCTGCGGGTCGTACCGCCAGCTGCCCCACCCGGCCGAGGCCGCCGTCACCGACACCGCCTGAGCGGCCCGGGCGAAGGTGAGCGGCCCGCCCGACTCCACCCGCCCGACTGCGGGGCGGCCTGAGGCCGACCGCGTGCGGGGGATGTTCACCGCGATCGCGGCCCGCTACGACCTCCTCAACACCGTGGCGAGCCTGGGCGAGGACCGCCGCTGGCGCCGCCGCGCGGCGCAGCTCACCCGGGCCCGTCCCGGGGAGACGGCGCTCGACGTCTGCGCCGGGACCGGACGGGTGGCCCAGCTCCTCGCCGCTCGGGTCGGCCCGACCGGACGGGTGTACGGAGTGGACTTCACCGAGGCGATGCTGGAGCGGGCGCGGATCCGGGTGCCGACGGCGCGCTGGCTGTCAGCCGACGCCCGCCGCCTGCCGCTGCCGGCCGGAAGCGTCGACGCCGCCACCATGGCCTTCGGGCTGCGCAACATCGACGACCCGGTGGCGGCGCTCCGGGAGCTGCACCGGGTGGTCCGCCCCGGGGGGCGGGTGGTGGTGCTGGAGTTCAGCCGCCCCGGGCGGGCCTGGCTGCGGCGGGCCTCCGCCCGGTACAACCGGACGGTGCTGGCGGTGCTGGCCCGACGGCTCGCCCCCGACCCCGCCGCGTACGCGTACCTGGCCGACTCGATCGCGGCGTTCCCGCCCCCCCCCGCGGTCAGCGGCTGGTTCCATCAGGCCGGGTTCCGCCGGGTCCGGGTGGTGCCGATGACGGGCGGCATCGTCGCCATTCATGTCGCCCGCCGGCCGCCGGGGGCCCCGGGAGCCTCCGGGCCGGTCGGGGCGGTCGGGACGGCCGGGGCGGTCGGGGCCGGGTAGTACCGGGCCACGGTCTCGGCGACGCACGCCGGCTTGGCCGCTCCCTCCAGCTCCACGGTGAGCGCGTAGGTGACCTGGACCGCACCTCCCGCCAGGTCGTCCAGCGTGAGCAGGCGGACGCGCAGCCGGACCCGGGCGCCGACCCGGACCGGGGTCGGGAATCGGACCCGGTTGCAGCCGTAGTTCACGCCCATCCCCTGGTCACGGACCGCGACCACCTCGGTCAGCAGGGACGCGGTGAGCGCGAGGGTGAGGTAGCCGTGCGCGATCGTTCCGCCGAAGGGGCCCCGAGCCGCCCGGTCCGGGTCGACGTGGATCCACTGGTGGTCGCCGGTGGCGTCCGCGAACGCGTCCACCTCGGCCTGGCCGACCCGGTGCCAGCCGCTCACCCCGAGGTCGCCCCCGCCGGCGGTCCGGAGGTCGTCGAGGCTCGTGATCACGGGGGCTCCGCTGTGTCGCAGGGCGGCGGACCCACCGCTGCCGTCCTCCGCCGCGTAGCGTACAGTGGCCCGGAGGGGGCGGGAGGCCGCCGGATGGCCCGGGGGCGGCGACGGGTGGCACGGGAGGCGTGGTGATCCGGACCCTGGTGGTGGCCAGCCCCGAGCGGGAGGCGGGGCTGGCGCCGTGGATCAGCTACCTGCAGCGCACCGACGCGGCCGAGGTGGTCAGCACCAGCGACCCCTCGCGGCTGCTCGGGCTGGACGGCGTCGACGTGGTCGTGGCCAGCACCAGCCGGGGCCCGCTCGCGCCCGAGCAGGCGGCGGCCCTCTGCGCCTTCGTGGCGGGCGGGGGCGGGTTCGTGGTGCTCAACGGCACCACCCACGCGTGGCGTGAGAACCAGGACCTGCTCGACCTCGTCGGCTGCGTCCCCGACGGGCGCCTGCCCGAGACCGAGCTGATCGCCCGTGCCACCCTCACCGACCACGCGATCACCCGCCGGCTGCCGCTCCCGATCACGGTGTGCGAGGCGATGGCGTCGCTGAGCGGGCTCTCCGCCGACTGCGAGGTGGTGCTGGCGGCGAGCTGGCGGATGCGCGAGGTCCCGGTCGCCTACTGCCGCCGGGTCGGGCGCGGCCGCGTCTTCACCTGCGGGGTCGGGGCCAGCAACGCCACCGTCGCCGACCCCGCGGTCCAGCAGCTCCTCCACCGGGCGCTGCGCTTCGCCGCCGGGGTGGAGGAGCGGGGCACGGTCGGCGTGGGCCTGCTCGGCCTGGGCGCCATCGCCGCCGAGCACGTCGCCGCCATCGACGCCGTCCCCGGCCTCCGCCTGGCCGCTGTCTGCGACCGCCGCGCGGAGCGGCTGGCGTGGGCGCACGTCGGCGCGCCCGCCGCCCGGGCCCACGAGGATCCCGCCGCGCTCCTCCAGGACGACGGCGTCGACCTGGTGGTGGTGTCGACGCCGCCCAACACCCACCATGCGATGACCCGGGCGGTGCTCGCGGCCGGGCGGCATGCGGTGGTGGAGAAGCCGTTCTGTCTCACCCGCGGCGAGGCGGACGACCTGGTCGCCCGCGCGGCCGCCCAGACCCGCGTCCTCACCGTCTTCCAGAACCGCCGCTGGGACGCCGACTTCCTCGCCGTCCAGCGGGTGGTGGCGAGCGGCCGCCTGGGGGAGGTCTTCCACGCCGAGACCTTCGTCGGCGGACATCAGCACCCCTGCGGCCTCTGGCACTCGGACGCCGCCGTCAGCGGGGGCGTGATCTTCGACTGGGGCGCGCACTACCTGGACTGGCTCCTGACGCTGCTGCCGGGCCGGGTCGAGCGGGTCCATGCTTTCGGCCAGAAGCGCTGCTGGAACGACGTCAGCAACCACGACCAGCTCCAGGTCTGGATCACCCTCTCGGGTGGGGTGCAGGCGGAGTTCATGCACTCCGACATCGCCGCGGCGCGCAAGCCCAAGTGGTACCTGCTGGGGACCCGGGCGGCCCTGGTCGGCCACTGGCGGGAGGAGGAGCGCTTCGAGCGCACCGGGACGGGAGTGGTCGCCCGGGAGCGTGTCCGTCCCACCGATCTGCCGGCCGATCTCCACGTCCTGACCCCGGCCGCGGGCGGGCTCACCGACGACGAGCGCCTGGCCCTGCCCCCGCCGGCGCCGCACGCCTTCTACCGCAACCTCGCCGGCCATCTCCTCGCCGGGGAGCCGCTGGCGGTCGCCCCCGCCGACGCCCGCCGGACGGTGGCGGTGATGGAGGCCGCGATGCGCTCCGCGGCCGCGGGCGGCCTCCCCGTGCCCGTCGACGTGTGACGAGACCGCCGCCCCTGCGCTGGGGCGTGCTGGGCGCCGCCTGGATCGCCGAGCGCGCCGTGCTGCCCGCGATCCGCGCCGAGGGCGGGGCGATCGTGGCGCTGGCGAGCCGCGACCGGGACCGCGCCCAGGCGTTGGCCCGGCGGTTCCAGGTGGCCAGGGTCGGCGACGGCTACCAGGACGTCCTCGACGTCCCCGGCCTTGACGCCGTCTACATCCCCCTGCCGAACAGCCTGCACGCGCGCTGGACCATCGCCGCCGCGGCCCGGGGGCTCCACGTCCTCTGCGAGAAGCCGCTCGCCGACCATCCCGACGCTGGTCGGCGGATGGTGGAGGCCTGCGCCGCCGCCCCGGTGGCGCTGGCGGAGGCGGTGATGTACCGGTACCACCCACGGATGGAGGCGGTGGAGCGCTGCTGCCGCGACGGCGAGCTGGGCGAGCTGCGCCATGTGGCGGCCCACTTCTCCTTTCCGCTCGCCCCCGGGCCCAACATCCGCTGGGACGCCCGGCTGGGCGGCGGCGCCCTCCTCGACGTCGGCGGGTACGCGGTCGGGGCGGCGCGCTGGCTCCTCGGCGCCGACCCGGTCCGGGTGGCGGCGGTGGTGCGGCGGCAGGGATCGGTCGACGTCCAGGCCGCGGCCGTCCTGGACTTCGCGACCGGCGCGACCGCGAGCGTCGCGGTCAGCTTCCAGGCGGCCGAGCACCAGCGCCTGACCGTGGTCGGCACCCGGGCGTCGCTCACCGTCCCGCGGCCGTTCACGGCCTGGGTGGGCGAGGCCCTGCCGCTGGAGCTGGAGCGGGACGGCGCCACCACCCTGATCCCGACGCCCGCGGCCGACCCCTACCGCGCGATGGTGCGGGCGTTCACGCTAGCGGTCCGGACCGGGGCTCCCCTGCGCACGCCGGGCGCCGACGGGGTCCGGACCCTGGAGGTCCTGCAGGCGTGCCGTGATGCCGCCGGGGGGGTCGGCGCGGGCTGAGTCAGCCGGCTCGGACGGTCACCGTGCAGCGAATGGCGGTCAGGCGGAGGCTGAGGCTCCCCCGGCCGGGGGACCAGGGCGAGGCGCGCCGCGCGCACCCCCGGCCGACCACGGGCGGTCCGAGCCACCGGGGCCAGGCAACGCGCAGCCTCGCCCCCGGGGGCACCCGGTCGAGGACGACGGTGAGACGGCCCCCGCGGTAGCGGACCGCGACCAGGCGCCCGGGGGCCGCCTCGGGGTAGGGCTGGGCCAGGACCCGCAGCCACGACCAGTCCACCTGTCCCCCGGGCGCCCGGACCGCCCAGGCCCCGGCGTCCGCCCATTGCCACCAGGCCCAGCCGACCCGCGCTCGGTTCGCCAGCCGCAGCTCGCTCGCGGCCCACCGGCGGGCGCGCGGGGCGGAGCGGGCGATTCCGAGCTCCCCGGTCCAGTACGCCGCCGGCAGCCGGCCCGCCTCGCTCAGCGCCTGCCGGAGCTCGGCCCGCAGCGGGCCGGGGCTGCCGCCGAAGGCGGGCGGCAGGAGGCTGCCCGCGTACAGGTGCGCGGAGTAGACGAGGTCGGGCGCGCGCAGGGGACGGATCGCCGTCGGCAGCCCGCCGAACAGGTCGCCCTCCACGATGAACAGATGGTTGGGATCGGCGCGCGCGACCCGGGCGATCCCGTGCGCGTAGAAGGGCCAGAGGATGCGGGTCTCGAAGATCGCCGGCGGGATCGGCAGCGGGTGGGGCTCGTTGTACAGGTCGTAGCCCGCGACCCCGGACATCGCGCGGAGGCGGCGGGCGACCTGGGCGAGGGCGCTCCAGTAGGCGTCCTGCCAGCCCGGCATGAGCCAGAAGGCGGCGAGGGCGGCGTTGACCGCGGGCGAGAGGTGGCGGCGCCAGGCCTCGCCCACGGCGGGAAGGCGAAGGTTGGGCACCAGCGGCACCCGCAGCCATCGGGGCGCCCCGATGCCGCCGAAGGCGGGGCCGAAGTCCTCGGTGTGCATGTCGATCACCACGTAGAGGTGGTGGGCGGTGCAGAGCCGCACCAGGCGCACGATCCGGCTGAGGTAGGCCGGGCTGAACCGCCCCGGCCGCGGCTCCAGGCTCGACCACGCGATCGGGAGCCGCACCACGTCGAAGCCCTCGGCCTCCATCAGCGCCGCGTCGGCGGCGGTGAGCGCCGAGGGCGGCCCCGGCGGCCGCAGCAGCTGGTCGTCGTTGAAGCCGCGGAGGAGGACCTGCCGGCCGGCGCCGTCGACGATGAGGTGGCGTCGCACCGAGAGCCAGGGCAGCGGCCCCGCCGGCGGACGGTCGGGGCGCACCGGGACCGCCAGCGCTCCCGCCGGGACCAGCACCAGGACAGCCAGCGCCAGGGCGGCGGCGGCGAGCCCGCCGAGTGGCCGCCCGGTCCCGCTGCGCTGGCGGCCGGCCTGGCGCACCGACT
>DAHUZL010000176.1 GCA_027306655.1 Candidatus Dormiibacterota bacterium | reverse complement strand
GGCCGTGGTGTGGGGGACCCGGCCGCCGCCGCGACCGGGCGCGGCCTGAGGCAGCTGTCCGGGTGGCCGCCGTCCGCGGACGTGACATTTCGCTCCCCCCGGCGGGTCGCCTGCAGGCCGGGGTCGCCCACCCGGGGAGATCAGGGTCTACGGGTCGGGCGGGCGGCGTCAAGGTCGGCCCGCGCGGACGGGACAGAGGCCTGGGCGAAGCGTCCTCGCCAGCCGCAGGTCGCAGGGGGAGGGTGAAGGGACACCACCGAGCGGCGGCTGCCATCGAGGGAGCCGGCCTGGAGACAGCAGCTCAGGCCGTGAGGGCGATGCCCCCAGGGGTGACGTCGACGTGGAAGCCCATCCCCAGCCCGCGGGAGAGCCGGAGCAAGGTGTCGATCGATGGGGTGACGTCGCCCGCCTCCAGGCGAGCGATCGCGGGCTGCTTCATCGCAAGCTGCTGGGCGAGCGCGCGCTGCGACAGGCCGTGCTCGATGCGATAGCTCAGCACCTTCATGGCGACCTCATGGGCGAACCGAGTCCGCTCCCGCTCGGCAAGGTACTCGGGGTCCTCCATGTGCTCGGCCACGACGGTCTGGTGAGTCTTCAGGTCAGAGAGCGTCATGGCTCACCTCGCGATATGAGTTCCTGGAGACGGAGCTGAGCTGCTGTGACGGCCCGATGGAACTGGTGGGGGTCGGCTTCCGCTTCGGGGCCAACCGCCAAGAGCACGAGGACATCGCCGGCCCGGGAATAGAAGCCGCGCCACGGGCTGCGCCCGGCGCGCGGCCGGAGCTCACGGATCGGCCTGGCACCGCGGACGGCACTCTGGTGCGGGAACGGCAGGCGGTCCCCGAACGCTTCGAGCTTGTCCAGGGCGCGATCCATGGCGTTGCGCTCGGCGGCGGGCAGGCGGTCCAACTCAGGGCCAACGGCAGGGTGGTGACGAACAACTGGCAGCTAGCCTCTCCTCCAGAACCGCTATGATAACAGATGAGTTATCGCCGAGGAATCGCGTGGACGCGCTGTTGGGCCCGTGGCGCCGGCCCCGCACCAGTCACGTTCCAGCAGACGCGCGGCCACGCCCCGGGCCCGACAGGCGTCGAGGCAGCTGAGACCGGCGATCCCTCCCCCCACGATCGCGACGTCGACCGCAGCCGGCGGAGCCCGCCAGAACGAGCGCGGGCCGGCGACGCCAGCCGCGTGCCCGCAGAGCCCGGGTTGACAGCCGGCCGTGAACGATATATCGTGATGCTCACACGACAGTCCGATCACGGGGAGAGAGCGTGATGGATGCGGAGACGGGCTACGGGGCGTGGAGCGGCCGAGCCGGCCGCACGCCGATGGAGCGGATGGCGTTCGCCGCGCGGGTGATGGCCCGCGAATGGGCGCGCGGATACGGTCGCCCGGACCGGCCGGGGCGGCCTCGCGGATGGGGCGGCCCGCTCGGGAGCGGCGCGCCGTTCGGGGGCGGGTTCGGCGGGTGGTCCGGCTTCCGGGGTGGCCCGCGGGCCCGGCGCGGGGACGTGCGGGCCGCCGCCCTGGTGCTGCTGGCGGAGGAGCCCCGCAACGGCTACCAGATCATGCAGGTGATCGCCGAACGCAGCCGCGGCCTCTGGCGGCCGAGCCCGGGGGCGGTGTACCCGGCGCTGCAGCAGCTGGAGGACGAGGGACTGGTCGCCTCCGGCGAGGACGGCGGGCAGCGGCGCTTCCACCTCACCGACGCCGGCCGCCGGTATGTCGAGGACAACCGGGAGACGCTGGGGACGCCCTGGGACGCGGTCGCCGACAGCGTCGGGGACGACGTCCACACGCTCTTCACCCTCGCCCGCCAGAGCGGGGCCGCGCTCCTCCAGGTGGCCCATGCCGGCAGCCCCGCCCAGCTCGCACGGGCCGCCGAGGTCCTTCAGGAGACCAGGCGCGCGCTGTACCGGATCCTGGCCGAGGACATCCCGGCGGAGGCGGCAGGCGGCGCCTCCGCGACCCCGCCCGCCGGGGCGTAACCCCGTCCCCCCGGGCGCTCAGGGCGTGGCCGGTACCCCGGACGGCTCAGTCCCACCCTGCCCCCTCGTGAGAGCCTCCTCCAGAGCTGCCGATGTCTCCGACCTCGACCCCTGGGCGACGGCCACTTCCTCAGCGGCGAGCAGGTCGTGGGTCTCCCAGACCCCGAGGTTCAGGGTCCGGCCCAGCTCGCGCAGGGTCAGCCGACCGTGGCGGTAGGCGTCGAGGGCCTCACGCTGGCTGAGCTGTCTCAGGGCCAGCTCCGCCAGCTGGCGCAGGGCGGTCGAGCGATCCTCGTGACGCGACCGCGCGAACGCATCGATCCGACTGAGGAGGTCCTCGTCCATCGTCGCATTGATGCGGACGGCACGGGTCATCGCAACTCGTCGCGGTAGGCGTCGGCGAGGTCCGCCGCGAGCCGGCCCGACGCCTCCAGCGCGCTGAGAGCGTCACGCCCCTCGCCTGCGGCCATGGCTGAGGTCCGCACCGCGAGCACGACCAGGTCCGCGGTCCGAAGCCACAGCACGCCGAGGTTCCGCGCCCGTCGTCCCAGGGCCAGGTCGTTTGCCACGAGCGCGCCCACCTCTCGGGCGGCCAGAAGGACCGCCGCATCGACCGACGCGGCACCCGTCGGCGATGGAGTGATGGGCCGCCCGTGCAGCGACGCCGCGATGGCGGTGGCGTCTGGGCGTCCGGACTGGAGCCCCCGGTCCACCGCCTCGTCAAACACCACATCGAGGATCACAGGTTCGACCGGAAGTCGGCCCACCAGATCGAGGAGGCCCGCTCGGGCCAGAGAGATCCACGTCGAGCTGTCCACCACCGCCAGCACCTGCACACGATAGCACATTCCATGCACAACCTGGGTCGGTGCGGACGGACTCAGGCGGGCGATATGCCCGGGGGACGTGGGCGTCGCGCCGCCCGGTGACCTGTACCATGACCGATCGAGGGGCGCCCTGATCTGACCGGGTGTCCCCGGATCGCCGATGACCATCTCCACTTCCTCCGCCGACCCCGGCCAGCCCGCGGCGCCGTCCGCTCTTCGCGCCTCCGACGCCGACCGGGAGGAGACCGTCGGTGAGCTGCGTCGCCACCACGCCGAGGGCCGGCTCAGCCTCGAGGAGCTGGACGCGCGGGCTGGGGCCGCCTACCAGGCGCGAACGGTGGGCGAGCTGGCCCCGCTGCTCGGCGACCTGCCGGCGCCGGTGCCGCCGCCTCCGCCGCCCCCGAGCCGCTGGAACCTGGCGGCCCGGTTCGCCGCTCCGATCGCCATCGGAGGGGGGATCGTCGCAGTGGCCGCGCTCGTCCACCACGCCCAGTTCATCGGCTTCTGGCCGATCATCGGCTTCGTCTGGCTGCGCCGGGTCGGCTGGGGCGGGCGTCGGGGCCGCGTCCCACCCGCCGGGCCTCCGCGGCGGGGCGGCCCGGACGGGTTCGACCGCACCCGTTCGCTCTGATCCCCCGGGACGGCGGGACGCCCGCGACGGAGGGGGTGGCACCCTGACCCGGAGGGCGCTGGCACTCTGGCCCCGATCCAGGGCCGCCTCGATCACCGCCAGCACGGGGTCGGTGTTCTTGGCCACCGCCCGGGGCGGTCGCTGCCACGGTCCGCCAGCCTGCTGCCGCGCCAGCACCCGCTTCTCCGTGACGTCGCTGATGCCGCAGAGCCGTCCCGCCCGCGGTAACTGCCCAGTTCGTGATACGCGTCG
>DAHUZL010000175.1 GCA_027306655.1 Candidatus Dormiibacterota bacterium | reverse complement strand
CTGCCGCGATCCGGCGACCTGGGGCTACGTCTGCAGTCGACACGTGATCACCGCGGTCGAGGGAGCCGGGTAGTGCCCACCGAGCCTGTCATGGATCGGGGCCTGCGCCGCATCATCGGGGTCGAGCTCCGCCTGCGTGAGGGGTCGGGATGGACCACCGAGGAGCTCGCGCTCCTGCCTTGCGACATCGTCGTGCCCGGGCCCCGGCCCGGCGCCGAGGGGGCCGAGCTCAGCCTCACGGTTCACACGTCCCACGGCGACGTGTCGGCCACGATCAACCTGGACCGCGGCTACGTCCGGTCCGGCGCATGAGCGTCTGGGACTCGCCGGCGGTTCGGAGCGCCTGGGCCGAGTTGCTGCGCGCCGTGGCGGATAGTCTCGGGGCCGCGACCGACGCCGCCGAGGGCCACGCGGATAGTCTCGGGGCCGCGACCGGCGCCGCCGAGGACCGCGTGGGCCGCCCGTGCGCTCTCTGCGGGGCCGACCGCGGCCGGCGGCGAACGTACTGCTCTCCCCGGTGCGCCCAGACTGCCTGGCGGCGCCGCAGGGCTGGCCTCACCTCCCCCTACAAGCCGCGACCCGGTGCCCGGAAGCCGCTCGAGGGCGCCCGGCTGGCCGCTCTCCTCGAGGCGGCCCGCAAGGGAAGCGCGGCACGGCGGAAGCCGCCGGCGCCGTGAGACTCTCCACGGCGGCGCGCGCACGGATCAGTCTCGAGGTCGCGGCCCGGACGCGGGAATATCTGCGGGCGGTGCGCGCCCGCTACCGGCTCTCCCTGAGCCGGGCCGCCGACCAGGTCGGGGAGACGGCCGATTGGTGGTGGCGACGGGAGAATGGCACGCCGATGACAGTGGGGGAGTGGGCGGTGATCGACCGCGCCTTCCCGCCGGCCGACCACATGACGCCCCGGACCCTGCTTTGCGTCCTGCGCGATGCCCTCCTCAGGGAGCGCGACCCTTCGGGGGACCGCCGCGGCGCGCGCGACGACCGCGAGGACCCACTCGATCTCGGGGCGCCGACGCCGTGAGCGCGAAGGTGCGGATAACAGTCCCTATCGACATCATGGCCTGGGTGCTCGCGCCTGTGGCCGCTGCGGTGGCCTGGCGGGCTGTCCGGGCCCTGCACGGCCACCGTGAGCACGTCCGATACCTCAATCGCCGCAGCGAGAAGCTCTACCGCTGGCAGGACCGGCGGCAGCAAAAGCGAGCGGCGAGGGGGAGAGCGGAGTCGAAGGCGAACACCGAGGGGGAGCCGTGACCATCCTGACGGTCGTGGTCATCGGAGTGCCCCTGGAACGGACCCCGCCGGCTGCCCAGGCCGTGCTCGTCGGCGAGTGCGACGGCTGCGGGTGCGACGTGTGGGCGCCGCTACCGGCGGGGCTCGCCGGCAGCCTGACCAGCTTCACCCCGCTGATCCAGTGCGAACGGTGCTTCGGGGAGCGCTTGGTCAGCCCTCCGGCCGCGCATCCCTACAGCTGAGGGCCGAGCGGGTCGAGGGGGCCGGGTTCGGGAAGGTCGACGCCCGCGTCCTTGGCGATTGCCCGGAGCAAGGCCAGCTGCTCGCGCCCCAGCCGCTCGGTGAAGTCGTTGCCGGGCCCGACCGCCGCGGCGGCCCGGTCCACGGCCGCGACCGCGGCC
>DAHUZL010000174.1 GCA_027306655.1 Candidatus Dormiibacterota bacterium | reverse complement strand
GGCCCTGTCCGAACGCTATCGTGGCGAGGACGCCGTCACGCCGACTCGTGGAGGGATCTCGCTGGCCGCGAGTGCTCCGACCCCCGTACCGGGCTCCCCGACGCCCGGGCCGACCGGCGTCGGCGTCGCCCCCGACCCGAGGGCGGGGCGCCCGCTGCTGCGGCCGGTCGAGGTCGCCCCCGCGCGCCGCTCGGGGGCTTTGCTGCGCAGCCTGGTCGCGGCCCGGGTCGCCGGGGACGCGCTCGCCGTGGTGCTGGCCGGGCTGGGCGCGTACGAGTACCGCTTCCACATCTCGGGGGTGCCGATCCCGGGCGGCCGGGTCCCGGCCTTCGGACCGTACGCGGCCGCCCTGCCGGTGCTGGCGGCGGTGTGGGTGGGGGTCTTCGCCGTCACCGGCCGCTACCAGCCGCGGCGGGGCCAGGCCGCGCTCGACGAGGTGATCGGGTCGCTGGGAGCGGTAGCGCTGGTGCTGGTGGTGGCGCTGGCTCTGGAATCCGCGGTGCGGGCGTTCCCCTACTCCCGCCTCGTCCTGGCGGAGACGTTCATCCTGGCGGTGGTCGGCTTCGCCGTCGAGCGCGGCGGCCTCCGCGGCCTGCAGGCGACGCTGCTGCGCCACGGCCACGGGGTGGAGCGGGCGCTGGTGGTGGGGCGCGGCTCGATCGCCCGCCTGGTGGTGCAGCGGCTGCGGATGTTCCCCGAGTACGGCTATCGGGTGGTCGCGGTGGTGCTCGGGGACGACGACGACCTACCGCCGCCGTCGGGCCCGCTCGCCGACCCGGCCCGCCTCCTCGCCGGGATCCCGGTCCACGACCTCGGCCGCGGCCTCGCCCCGCTGCTCGAACGGGAGCGCGTGGACACCGTCTTCCTCGCCCTCGGCGGCCGCGACCACGCCGCCACTGTCGAGCTCGCCCGCACCTGCGCCGTGGCCGGAGCCACCGTCAAGGTCGTCCCCGACGTGCTCGAGATCATGACCAGCGCGGCGGTTGCGGAGGAGGTGGGGGGGATCCCGCTGGTGGCACTGCGCCCCAGCCGGCTGGTGGGCCGCAACCTCATCCTGAAGCGCGGGTTCGACCTGGTCCTCACCGCCCTGATCGGGCTGGTGGCCGCCCCCCTGGTTTTGGCGCTGGCCGTGGCGGTGCGGCTCACCTCGCCAGGCCCCGCCTTCTACCGCCAGGAGCGCCTGGGCCGGGACGGCCGGGCCTTCACGGTGTGGAAGCTCCGCTCGATGGTGCACCGGGCCGAGGCCGGCACCGGGCCGGTGATGACCACCCGCGACGACGACCGGCGCACCCCGGTCGGCCGCTTCCTGCGCCGGTTCAGCCTGGACGAGCTTCCCCAGCTCTGGAACGTGGTCCTGGGCGAGATGAGCCTGGTCGGCCCCCGTCCCGAGCGCCCGGTGTTCGCCACCCAGTTCGAGGAGCGGGTGCCCCGGTACGCGGAGCGGTTGGAGGTGCTCCCCGGCTGCACCGGCTGGGCGCAGGTCAACGACCTCCGCCAAGCCTCCAGCATCGAGGAGCGGGTCCTCTACGATCTCTACTACGTCGAGAACTGGTCGTTGGGGTTCGACCTCACGATCCTGCTGATCACCCCGTGGCGGGTGCTCGTCCACCATCACGCCTACTGATCGCGTGGGCGTCCCCGCTCTCGCCGCGCGACCCCGGCTCGGTCGATGACCCTGCGCGGTCTGGTCCTGAGCGGCGGCCGGGGAACCCGACTGCGGCCGATCACCCACACCGGCGCCAAGCAGCTGGTGCCGGTGGCCAACAAGCCGGTGCTGTTCTATGGTCTGGAGGCGCTGGTGGCGGCCGGGATCACCGAGATCGGGATTGTGGTCGGCGACACCGAGTCCGAGATCCGGGCCGCGGTCGGCGACGGAAGCCGCTTCGGCGCCCGCGTCACCTATGTGCCCCAGCCGGACCCGCTCGGCCTCGCCCACGCGGTCCGGATCGCGAGGGACTTCCTCGCCGGCGACCCCTTCGTCATGTACCTCGGCGACAACTTCATCCCCGGCGGGATCAGCGACGTGGTCGACGAGTTCCGCCGCGACCGTCCGGATGCGCTGATCCTGCTGAAGCGGATGCCCCAGCCCGAGCGGTTCGGCGTCGCGGTGCTGGAGGGGGGCCGGGTGCGGCGCCTGCTGGAGAAGCCGCGGCAGCCGCCCTCCGATTTGGTCCTGGTGGGGGTGTACCTCTTCCAGCCGACGATCATGGAGGCGGTCGACGCGATCCGGCCCTCGGCCCGCGGCGAGCTGGAGATCACCGACGCGATCCAGTGGCAGGTCGACCACGGCCGCACCGTCGTCCCCCACGTGATTGAGGGACCCTGGATCGACACCGGTAAGATGGACGACCTCCTGGAGTGCAACCGGGTGGTGCTCGACCGCCTCGACGAGCAGCGCCTGGGCACCGTCGACCCCGGGTCGCGGCTCTTCGGCAAGGTGATCCTGGAGGCGGGGGCGGAGGTGCGGGGGAGCACCCTCCGCGGCCCCTGCATCATCGGCGAGCGCTCCCGCGTCATCGACGCGTATGTCGGTCCCTTCACCTCCCTCTACCACGACGTGGTGGTGGAGGGGAGCGAGATCGAGCACGCGATCGTGCTGGAGCACACCGTGATCCGGGGGGTGCGCAAGATCGAGGACTCCCTGATCGGGCGGCACGTCGTGATCGAGCGCGGGACGACGCTGCCGCAGGCGCATCGGCTGATGCTGGGCGACCACTCCCGGGTCGAGCTGCCGTGACCGAGAGACGGCGCCGATGAGCTGGCAACCGACCACCGAGGCGATGGAGCGGGTGCTGGAGCGGATGGCGGCGCGCCCGCTCGCCGATCGCATCGGCCCCATCGACGGCGTGATGATCAAGACCCTCCGCGTCCGGGCCGATCCGCGTGGCTTCTTCGTGGAGCAGCTCAAGCGCGGAGATGTCGACGATGCCGGACGTCCCTTCATCCCGGCCGCACCCTTCGCGCAGATGTCGCGGTCGCTGGCCTATGCGCGCGGGGGCAATCCCCCTGAGCTGATCAAGGCCTTCCACTGGCACCGCCGGCAGTGGGACTACTGGGACTTCGTCCAGGGCAACGTCCGGGTCGTCCTTGTCGACCTGCGCGAGGGCTCGGCCAGTGAGGGTCGGGTCCAGGTGGAGGTCGCGGGCGAGCACGCCCCCAAGGTGATCGCCATCCCCCCCCTGGTCGCGCACGGCTACCAGGTCCTCGGGCTCACCGACGCTGTCCTCACCTACTACGTCACCGAGCCCTATGATCCGAGCGATCCCGACGAGGGCCGGATCGGCTGGGCGGATCCCCGGATCGCCTTCGATTGGACGGTGGAGAACATCTGATGGCGGCGGACGACTGGGCCTCCCTGCTGCCGCGCCGGCTGCTGGTCACCGGGGGGGCCGGCTTCATCGGGTCGGCGTTCGTGCGGCTGCTGCTCGAGCTGCCCGCCCCCCCCCGGGTGACCGTCCTCGACGCCCTCACCTACGCCGGCAACCGGGCCAATCTGGAGCCGGTGGCGGACCGGCCCGACTACCGATTCGTGCACGGCAACATCTGCGATGAGGCCACCGTCGAGCCGCTGGCGGCCGAGGCCGATTGCATCGTCAACTTCGCTGCTGAGAGCCACGTCGACCGCTCCATCCTCGACCCCGGCGCCTTCATCCAGACCGATGTCTACGGCACCTTCGTGCTCCTGGAGGCGGCTCGGCGGCATCAGCACCCGCGCTTCCTGCAGGTGTCGACCGACGAGGTCTACGGGGACGTCCCCGCCCCGCACCGGTCCCAGGAGGGTGACCCGCCCCGGCCCCGCTCCCCGTACGCGGCCAGCAAGGCCGGCGGGGAGATGCAGTGCTGGGCCTACCACGAGACCTTCGGCGTGCCGGTGCTGGTGACCCGCGGCTCCAACACCTACGGGCCCTACCAGTTCCCCGAGAAGATCATCCCCCTCTTCGTCACCAACGCGCTCGACCGGCGTCCCCTGCCGCTCTACGGGAGCGGCACCGCGGTTCGCGATTACCTGTACGTCGACGACCACGCCCGCGGCATCGCGATGGTGCTGGCGCGGGGCCGGGTCGGCTCCGCCTACAACATCGGCCAGGGCGACGAGCCGATCGACGGGCTCAGCATCGCCCGCACCGTCCTCCGGCTCACCGGCGGCGGGGACGACCTCATCCACCACGTCCAGGACCGCCCCGGCCACGACCGTCGCTATGCGCTCGACATCACCCGGATGAGGGCGCTGGGGTGGCACCCGAGCCGCGACTTCGGCGCCGGGGTGGCGGAGACGGTCCGCTGGTACGAGCAGCGGCGCGACTGGTGGGAGCCGATCAAGTCGGGGGCGTTCTGGGACTTCTACCGGCGCAACTACCGTCCCCTGGCGGGCGCCGGCGCCCCGCCCTGATCCGGGTGCGCGTTCTCGTCGCCGGAGCCGGGGGACAGCTGGGCCGGGCGCTGGTGCCGGCCCTGACCGCGCGCGGCCACGAGCCGGTCGCGCTCACCCGCGAGGAGCTGGACCTCGGCATCGCGGGCGCCGCCCGGGCCGCGCTCGACCGGGTCCGTCCCGACGTCGTCGTCAACGCCGCCGGCTACACCGCGGTCGACCGCGCCGAGACCGAGCCGGAGGCCGCCTACCGCGCCAACCAGCTGGCGGTGCGGCACCTGGTCAACGCCTGCGCCGATGCGGGGGCCGCGCTCTGCCACCTCAGCACCGACTTCGTGTTCGGGGGACCGCCGCCCGATCCCGCCCATCGCTGGCAGGAGTGGGACGAGCCCGAGCCGCACGGCGTCTACGCCCAGAGCAAGCGCGATGGCGAGCTGGAGGTGCTCCACGGCCGGGCCTCCGCGTACCTGGTCCGCACCGCCTGGCTGTATGGCGCCGCCGGGCCCAACTTCGTGCTCACGATGTGCCGGCTCGCCCGCCGCGACGGCCGGCTGCGGGTGGTCCGCGACCAGCAGGGCACGCCCACCTGGACCGGGCACCTGGCCCCTGCGCTGGCCCGCCTGGTGGAGACCCGGGCCTTCGGCGTCTACCACCTAACCGCTGGGGGCGAGACCAGCTGGTGGGGGTTCGCGCGGGCGATCGTGGCCGGGGTGGGGCTGGCGGTCCCGGTCGACCCGATCTCGACCGCCGAGTTCGGGTCCCCCGCACCGCGACCGCAGCGCTCGGTCCTCGCCGACGGGGCCTGGCGCGGCCTGGGGGAGGCGCCCCTGCCGGCGTGGGAGGTGGGGCTGAGCGGCTACCTGGCCGAGGAGGGGACGGGCGCGGTCGCGGCGGCGCTGGCCGCGGGGGCCGCCGCCGCGCCGTGACCCCGGCCGACGTGCGCGTCGTCGTCGTCACCCACCGCTCGGCCGGGGAGGTGGCGGCGGCGCTGCGCTCGTGCCTGGCCGCCGGGCTGGAGCCGGGACAGGTCCAGGTGGTCGACAACGCCTCTCCCGACGCAACCTGCGACGTGGTCCGGCGCACCGCGCCGGCGGCGCGGCTGCTCCGGCTGCCCCGCAACCTCGGCTTCGCGCGAGCGGTCAACCGCGGCGCCGCCGACCTCGGCGGGGCGGCGCTGCTCCTGCTCAATCCCGATGCCGAGCTGCTCCCGGGGGCACTCGCCGCCCTCTGCGCGGCGCTCGACGCCGATCCCCGCCGCGGCGCCGTCTCCCCCCGGATCGAGCGGCCCGACGGCCGCCTCGATCTCGCCTGCCGGCGCTCGTTCCCCAGCCCTGCGATCGCGGCCTTCCGGCTGAGCGGCCTCAGCCGCCGCTTCCCGCACCACCCCCGCCTCGCCGCCTACAACCGGACCGACCGTCCCGAGGATGAGGCCCTGGCGATCGACAGCGGGAGCGGCGCGTGCCTGCTCGTCCGGCGGGCGGCGTGGGACCGGGTTCGCGGCTTCGACCCGGCGTACTTCATGTACGGCGAGGACCTCGACCTCTGCTGGCGGCTGCGCGCTGCCGGCTACCAGGTGTGGTACGAGCCGCGGGCGCGGGTGCGGCACCAGAAGGGGCGGAGCAGCCGGCAGCGGGCGGTGCCGATGCTGTGGCGCTTCCACGGCTCGATGTGGCGCTTCTACCGCCAGCACTACGCCCACGGATGGGGCCTCGGCCTGGCCCCCGCGGTGGGGCTGGGGATCCTCGGCCGGCTGGCCGTCCTCACGGTGTGGAACGTCTGCCGGCGCGATCCCCGGGTGAGCCCGTGAGGCGGGTCGCGCCCCCGGCCGGCGCCGGCGTCCCCGGCCTGGTGTCGGTGGTGCTCGCCAACTGGAACGGCGCCGCCCACGCGGGCGCGTGCCTCGCCGCCCTGACCGCCCAGACCCACCGGCCGATCGAGCTGCTGGTGGTCGACAACGGCTCCGAGGACGGCTCGGGGGCGTGGTGGGCGGCGCAGCCGGGGGTGCGGTGCCTGCGCGCCCGGGTGAACCGCGGCTTCGCCTGGGCGACCAACCAGGGGATCGCGGCCAGCCGGGGAGAGTTCGTCTGCCTCTGCAACGTCGACGCCGAGCTGGACCCCGATTTCCTGACCCGGGCCGTGGCCCGGCTGCGGGCCCGGCCGCTGGCCGGCAGCGTGGCGGGACGGCTCCGCCGCCCGAGCGCCCCCGGGTCCCCCGCCGTCCTCGACGCCGCGGGCCACGGCCTGACCCGCTGCGGGTGGGCGTACAACCGGGGGTCCGGGGAGCCGGACGACGCGCGCTGGGATGCGGCCGTCGAGGTCTTCGGGGTCTCCGCCGCCGCCGCGGTCTACCGCCGGTCGATGCTCCAGGACGTGGCCGAGGACGACGGGGTGCTGGCGTCCTCGTTCTTCGCCTACCAGGAGGACGTCGACCTCGACTGGCGGGCCCGCTGGCGCGGGTGGGAGGCGTGGTACGAACCCCTGGCCACCGCCGTGCACCACCGCGGGGGCAGTGAGGGCTGGCGCTCGGCCGCGATCGAGCGCCACGTCCTCGCCAATCGGATCCTGCTGGTGGTCCGCAATGCCGACGGTGCCACCGTCCGGCGCCGGGACTGGCCCGCCATCGCCGCCTTCACCTGGATGCGCTGGGGCCGGGCGGTGGGGCGGCGGCCGGCCCAGCTCGGCGCGGTCGGGCTGGTCCTCCGCCACCTCCCGGCGGCGCTCCGGGCGCGACGCGCCATCCGGGACCGCCGGGTGGTGGCCGCCGCCGAGCTCGACCGGTGGCTGGAGCCCACCCCGTGGCGGCGCTGGGTGGGACGCCGCTCGGCTCGACGATGACTCCCGGGTCCGTCGCCGTCACCGTCGCGCGCGCCGCCTGCGGGCTCGTGACCCTGGGGGCGATCACGGTCCAGGTGGTGCACGGGGCGACCCACCCGCCCTTCGACGCCGCCGACTTCTTCAGCTATTTCACGGTCCAGAGCAACGCTTTCGCGGCGGTCCTGCTTCTCGCCGGGGCGGTGCGCCGAGGACGCCGCGGCCCGGCCGCCCTCGACCGGCTCCGGGGAGCGGCGGTCGTCTACATGGTCGTGACCGGAGTCGTCTACGCCGTGCTGCTGGCGGGCGGGCGGTCCGACCTCCTGCCCTGGGTGAACACGTGGCTCCACCGCGTGATGCCGGTCGTCGTCGCCGGCGACTGGGTGCTGGTGCCGCCCGCGAGCCGGATCGGGGCCGGCCGGGCTCTCGTCTGGCTCGCCTACCCGCTGGCGTACATCGTCTACGCACTGGGGCGCGGTGCGGTCGTCGGCTGGTATCCGTACGGGTTCGTGGACCCGGCCGGTGCCCCCGGCTACGCGGGGGTGGCCCGGACGGCGGTCGTCCTCGGGATCCTGATCGCGCTCCTCGCCGTGGGCGTGGCCCGGCTGGGGACAGCCCGCTCCGGCCGGGGCGCGGTGGGCGCCCCGACTCGTGGCTGACCCCGACCCCGCGGGGGGAATACGGCACCCCACCCCGGGTGGGGTCTGTCGTATGCTGGGACCGGGGCGGTCCGCCGGGCACGGCGCGGGCCCGGGCGCCGGTCCGGTCCACAGGAGGGAGACGCCGACGTGATCGAGAGCCACAAGCGCGACGCCCTGC
Source organism: Candidatus Dormiibacterota bacterium (assembly GCA_027306655.1). Lineage (GTDB taxonomy): Bacteria > Chloroflexota > Dormibacteria > Aeolococcales > Bog-877 > DAHUZL01. Next base: position 11,405 of record DAHUZL010000174.1, on the reverse strand, counting down.
TGCGTCTCAAGACTGTCCGCGGCCATCTCGGCGGGGTGATCGGGATGGTGGAGGCCGAGGCCTACTGCCCCGACCTCATGAAGCAGGTGGCGGCCCTGCAGGCCTCGCTGGAGCGGGTCAACCGCGTCCTGCTCCAGAACCACCTGGAAACATGCGTCACCGACGCCATCGCCCAGGGCGGCGGCCCCGCCAAGATCCAGGAGCTGATCGACACGCTTCGGTTCACCGGCGCGCTCACCGACCTGCGGGACCGGGCCCCGGCGCTCCCGCTCCCGGTCGACGACGGGGGGGCGGGCCGGCCGGCGATCGCGGCGGAGCGGACGGCGTGAGCGCGCGGTCGGCGCAGGCGCCCTCGCGGGGGGCCGCTCCGGAGGCGGGGGCCGCCCCCCGCGAGCTGGCCATCGAGGGCATGACCTGCGCCTCCTGTGTGCGCCGGGTGGAGCGCGCCCTCGCCGGCGTGCCGGGGGTGACGGCGGCGGCGGTGAACCTCGCCACCGACCGCGCCGACGTGGACGCCGACCGCGCCGTCACCGCTGCCCAGCTGATCGGGGCGGTGCGTGCCGCCGGGTACGACGCCCGGGTGGCGGAGCCCGCTCTCGCCCCCGGCGCCGAGCTGGTCGCACGGCAGGCGAGTCGGGATCGCGAGCTGAGCCGCCGCCGGGTCCAGCTCGGCGTCGGGGGCGGGCTGACCGCGGCGGTGATCGTCCTCGCCTACGGGTTCGCCGGCCGGCCCTGGTCGGCCGTGGCGCAGATGGTGCTGGCGGTCCCGGTCTGGGCGTGGGTCGGCTGGCTCTTCCACCGCAGCGCTCTCCGCGCCGCCCGGCACGGGACCGCCACCATGGATACCCTGGTCTCGCTCGGGTCCAGCGTCGCGATCCTGTACTCGGTGGCGGCGCTGGTGGCCCTGCCCGGACGCCCCACCTACTTCGACGTGGCGGCGCTGATCGTGACCCTGATCGCGGTCGGCCGGTACCTGGAGCTGCTCGCCCGGGGCCGCGCGGGATCGGCCATCGAGGCGCTCGCCCAGCGCCAGCCCCAGGCCGCGCACCGCCTTCCCGCTCCCGGTGCGGACCGGCTCGACGCGGTGACGGACGTGGTGGACGTCGCGCCCGGGCGCCTCGCCGTCGGAGATCGGGTGCTGGTCCGCCCCGGCGAGAGCGTGCCCGCGGATGGGGTGGTGGTCGACGGGTCGGCGGCCGTGGACGAGTCGATGCTGACCGGCGAGAGCGTGCCTGTCCTCCGCCGCGCCGGCGATCCCGTGACCGGGGCGACCGTCAACGGGCTGGCGCCGCTGCTGGTGCGGGTCACCGGCACCGGCGAGGCCACGGTGCTGAGCCGGATCATCCGTCTGGTCGAGCGCGCCCAGGTCGAGAAGGCGCCGGCGCAGCGGCTGGCCGATCGCATCTCGGCGGTGTTCGTGCCCGCCATCCTGGCGGCGGCAGCGCTCACCTTCTGCGGCTGGTGGCTGACGGGGCATACCCCGATCGCGGCGATGATCCCGGCGGTGGCGGTGCTGGTGGTGGCCTGTCCCTGCGCGCTGGGGCTGGCCACCCCCTGCGCCATCATGGTCGGCAGCGGGCGCGGGGCCGAGCTTGGCCTGCTGATCCAGGGTGGCGAGGGCCTGGAGCGGACCCACGACCTGCGCGCCGTGGTCCTCGACAAGACCGGCACCCTCACCGTCGGCCGGCCCACGGTCGTCGAGAGCCGACCGCTCGACGGCAGCGACGGCCGGGCGGTTCTGGGGCAGGCGGCGGCGGTCGAGCGGGGGTCGGAGCACCCGCTCGCGCGGGCGATCGCCGCCGCCGCCCGGGACCGCGCCGCCACGGTCCCAGGCGCCGCCGCGGTACGCCCGGTGCCGGGGGGCGGGCTGAGCGGCACCGTCCACGGCGAGGAGGTCCTGGTGGGCTCGCTCGACTGGCTGGCCGGCGAGCGGGTGGAGCTGGGCGAGTCGGCCGCGGTCGTCGCCGAGCTGGCCCGGCGTGGCCGCACGCCGGTGGTGGTGGCGGTGGAGGGCCGCGCCCGACTTGTGCTCGGGCTCGCCGACCCGGTGCGCCCCGAGAGCCGGGCGGGCGTGGCCCGGCTGCGGCGGATGGGCCTGCGGGTCGTGATCGCCACCGGTGACCGCCCCGAGGTGGCGGCCCAGGTGGCCGCCGCGGTCGGGGCCGACGCGGTCCATTCCGGGCTCACACCGGCGGCCAAGGCGGAGCTGGTGGCCGAGCTGCAGCGGTCGGACGGAGCGGTGGCGATGGTGGGTGACGGCATCAACGACGCGCCTGCGCTGGCGCGCGCCGACGTCGGGATCGCGATCGGGACCGGCACCGATGTGGCCATCGCCGCCAGCGCGATCATCCTGGTCCGACCCGACGTCGGCGCGGTCGCCGACGCGATCGCGCTGTCCCGGGCCACCCGGCGCACGATCCGTCAGAACCTGGCCTGGGCCTTCGGCTACAACCTGGTCCTGGTGCCCCTGGCGATGCTCGCGATCGTGCCCCCGGTGCTGGCCGCCCTGGCGATGGCGCTGAGCTCGGTGACGGTGGTGGGCAACGCGCTCCGGCTCCGCCGGTTCCGGCGCGGGGAGGGCTCCGCCGCGCCCGGACCGCGGCCTCCTCTCGACCCGCACCTGGAGGGCGTCGGATCATGACCACGTTGACGCTGACGTCTCCCGACATCTCGTGCGACCACTGCCGGCGCACCATCGAGGGCGAGCTGGGGGCCGTCCCCGGGGTGGACCGGGTGGCGGTGGCCGTCGCCGAGCGCCAGGTGACCGTCGCCTATGACGAGGACCAGGTCGACCCAGCGGCGGTGCGCGCCCGGCTCGCCGCCATCGGCTATCCGGCCGACTGAGACGACCGGGGCGGCGGGTGAGCACCTCGCGGCGGATGGCATGGGCGGCGTCGGCCGGGGGGGGAACGCTGGCCGCGCTGGCCGCTTGGTCGCTCCTCTCGAGCGCGGCCGCGGACGTCCCCGCGCCCGCGGCCAGCGCCGTCTCGACCGAGCTTCTGGGCATCTCCTGTCCCGACACCACCCACTGCGTCGCGGTGGGCGAGGCCGCCGGGCCCTCTTCGAGCGTGGGCCTGGTCGAGGAGGGGAACGGGGCTCGCTGGAGCATCGCCGCGACCGTGCGGGTCCCCGGCTACCCCTTCGTCGTGCTGCGGGGGATCGCCTGCGTGGGGGCCGCCCGCTGCGTCGCGGTCGGCTACGCGCAGAGCCGGATCGGCACCCATGCGCTGCTGGTCGCCGGCGGGCGGCGGCGCTGGGCGCGCCTGCGCGGCGCCGCGGCGGGGTCCGCGGCGCAACTGGTGGCGGTCTCGTGCGCCACCGCGGCCAGCTGCCTGGCCGTCGGCAGCCGGCAGGGCGCCCAGGGGACCGAGGAGCCCCTGGCCGAGCGCTGGGACGGTCGGAGCTGGTCCTTGGCCCCGCCGCTCGGCGGACCGGCCGCGGTCCTGAGCCAGCTCGATGGCGTCGCCTGCCCCGCTCCCTCGCGCTGCGCGGCGACCGGCAGCGGGCCCCCCGCCGGCGCCGGGCTCGCCCCGACCGCCGCGGCGGCATGGTGGCGGGGCGGGCGGTGGCGGATCACCCCGGTCGGCCCGGCTCTGTCCGGCGTCGCCTGTCCGAGCGCGAGCCTGTGCCTGGCACTGGGGCAGAGCCCGGGCGGCTCCGGTGCCCCGCGTCCGGTGATGGTGCGGTCCTCGGGCGGGGGCTGGAGCGTCGTCCGCGGAGCCCCCGGCTCGGCACCGGTCATGCTCGGCCCGGGGACGCTGGCGTGCCCCACCCCCCGGGTCTGCGTCGCCGCGGGGGCGCGGCCGGTGGGCAGCGCCGGCAACGAGACGCCCTCGGCGGCGCGCTGGAGCGGCGGTCGCTGGACCGCCATGCGACTGCCCGGCCCGGCGGGGCCCGACGACGCCCTGCGCGCGATCGCCTGCCCGACCCCGGCGGTCTGCGTGGCCGTGGGCCTCTACCAGCGCGGCCCCGTCGAGGCCGGGCTGGTGGAGCGCTGGAGCGGGGGGGCCTGGGGGAGGCTGGGGCGCGATTGACAGCCCTTGGCGGTCCGGATAGGCTGCAGGCGGAACGCGGGCCGGTGATCGTTGGGCGGCGAGGGGCGCCCCCCTCCCGCCGGGAGGGACGTCGATGCTCCGAGCGCAGCGCGAACGGCGGGGTCGCCCGCTGGCGGTGGCGGTGGCCGCCGCGGCGGTGATGCTGGCATCGGGCTGGGGCGTCGCGGCCGCGCGGACCTCGCGGCCGCTGGCCGCCCCATCCGGGACCGCGACCTTCGCGGAGATCCCCGGAGCTCCCCCCAACTACATCTTCCCGCTGTCGCCGATCCAGTACTTCAACATCAACAACTTCGACCAGTTCCAGTACCTGATGTTCCGTCCCCTCTACTGGTTCGGGGTCGGCGCCAAGCCCGTCCTCAACCAATCCCTCAGCCTGGCTGACCTGCCCATCTACTCCGACGGCGGCCGGGTGGTGACGATCACGCTGAAACCCTACCGCTGGTCCAACGGCGACCCGGTCACCTCCCGTGACGTCGAGTTCTGGATGAACCTGGTCACGGCCAACAAGGCCGACTGGGCCGGCTACGTCCCGGGCGACTACCCGGACAACGTGCGCGCATTCCGGGTCCTCTCGCCGACCCGATTCAGCATGACCCTGACCCGGCCCTTCGGGTCGTTCTGGTTCACCTACAATGAGCTGAGCCAGCTGACACCGATCCCCCAGCGCGCCTGGGACAAGACGTCGACCACCGCTCCGATCGGAAACTACGACATGACCGCCAAGGGCGCGGTCGCCGTCTACACCTATCTCGCCAAGCAGGCCTCGCAGCTCGCCACCTATGCCACCAACCCGCTCTGGCAGGTGGTGGACGGCCCCTGGCATCTGACCCAGTTCAACACCCTCGGCAACGTCGAGTTCGCCCCCAACCCCGACTACAGCGGCCCGGTCAGGCCCCGCCTGGCGCACATCGTCGAGGTCCCCTTCACCAACGACACCGCCGAATTCAATGCGGTGCGCGCGGGCGAGCTCACCTACGGATACCTCCCCACCCAGGACATCAGCCAGATCCCCTACCTGCGCCGGCGGGGGTATCAGGTGGTGCCCTGGATCGCCTGGGAGATCAGCTACTTCCTCACCAACTACACCAACCCGACCGCCGCGCCGATCCTGAAGCAGCTCTACATCCGCCAGGCGATGGAGAGCCTCATCGACCAGCCCGCCTATGTCCGCGACATCTACAAGGGCTACGGCTATGCCAACTACGGGCCGGTGCCGATCAAGCCGCAGAGCCCCTACGTCACCCCCCTGGAGCGCGATGGCGCCTATCCCTACAATCCTGCCCACGCCCGCGCCCTGCTGCGCGCCCACGGATGGACCGTGCACCCCAACGGGGTCACCAGCTGCGCCCGCCCCGGCGCCGGGGCGGGCCGCTGCGGGGCCGGCATCGCGTCCGGGGCCGGGCTCCAATTCCCGCTCTACTACTACGCCGGGGTGGTGGCGGAGGCGCAGGTGATGGAGGCCATGAAGTCGTCGTTCTCCTATGCCGGGATCGACCTCATGCTGAAGGGGGTCCCCGGCAACGAGCTGACCACCGAGGAGGTCCCCTGCGACAAGAAGACCGGGACCGGGTGCAGCTGGGTCTTCACCGATCCCGGCTACTGGTACTTCGCCCCCGACTACTACCCCACCGGGGGGGAGATCTACGGGTGCGGCTCGGGCTCCAACCCGGGTGGCTACTGCAACCCCACCAACCAGTCCAACATCGCGCGCTCCCACGCCAGCAACAGCCTGCAGGCGCTCTACAGCTACGAGAACTTCCTCACCCTGAACCTCCCCACCCTGTTCGTCCCGGTGCCCGACAACACCATCTCGGTGATCAGCGACCACCTCCATGGAGCGGTGCCCCAGAACCCGCTGACCACGATCCTGCCGGAGAACTGGACCCTGTCGGGCTGACCCGGGGCCCGGCGGCGCCGGCCACAGCTCAGCCGGGGCCGGCGCCGCCCGCCCGATCCAGCACCTCGGGGTTGACCGCGGTCGGGGGCCGCTCGCCGGCAAGTGCGGCGAGGAGGTTGTCCACCGCCAGGGTGGCCATCGCCAGCCGGGTCTCGTCGGTGGCGCTGCCGAGGTGGGGCAGGAGGACCGCCTGCGGGCACCGGAGGAGCGCGGGGTGGACCAGGGGCTCGTGCTCGTAGACGTCCAGGCCGCAGGCGCGGAGGCGTCCCGCCGCCAGCGCCTCCGCCACCGCCCCCTCGTCGACGATCGGGCCCCGGGCGGTGTTGACCAGCACCGCGGTGGACTTCATCCACCGGAGCCGCTCGGCGTCGAGGAGGTGGCGGGTGGCGTCGGAAAGGGTGGTGTGGATGCTGACGAAGTCGCTGCGCGCGAGCAGCTCCCGCAGCTCCACGCGGGCGGCGCCGAGCTCCGCCTCCACCGGCGCCGGCGCCCGGCGGACATCCGAGTACAGCACCGGCATCCCGAACCCCCGGCCGCGGCGGGCCACCGCCTGGCCGATCCGGCCGAAGCCGATGAGGCCCAGGGTCTTGCCGTGCACCTCGCCGCCGAGCATGAACTCCGGGGCCCACACCCAGGAGCGGCGGCGGCGGATCAGCCGGTCCCCCTCGGCGACGCGGCGGGCGGCGGCCAGCAGCAGGGCGAAGGCGAGGTCGGCGGTGGCCTCGCTGAGCACGTCGGGGGTGTTGCTGACCACGACCCCCCGCGCGCTGCAGGCGGCGACGTCGACGTTGTCGTAGCCGACGGCGTAGTTGGCGACCACCCGGAGCTGGGGGCCGGCCGCCTCCAGGAACGCCTCGTCGACCTGGTCGGTGAGCATGGTGATCGCGCCGGCGCGCCCCGCCACCGCGCCCAGCAGCTCCGCCCGCGGCAGGGGACGGCGGCCCGCATGGGTGGTGACCGCGCAGCGCCGGCGGAGCCGCCCCATCGCCGGCGCGGGGAGCCGCCGGGTGACCAGCACCGCTGGCGGAGCCGCGCCGCCCGAGCGCCCCGTCGCGGCGGTCACCGGGGGACGGCCGCCGCCGCTAGCGGCCGATCGCGCCCGGCCGCCGCGCGGACCGCGGCCGCGAAGCCGGCGAAGAGACGGGCGATCGGGGGGGATTCGCGCCAGAGCTCCTCGGGATGGAACTGGACCCCCACCACGAAGCTCCGATCGGCGAGCTCCACTCCCTCGACCAGGCCGTCCTCGGCGTGGGCGGTGGCGCGAAGCCCGGGCGCCACCCGGCCGACCCCCTGGTGGTGGAGGCTGTTGACCACCAGGTCGGGGGTGCCGAGCACCTCGGCCAGGCGAGACCCGGCCGCGATCCGGAGGCGGTGGGCGAGATGGGCGCGGCCCAGGTCGGGCCGATGGTCGACCGGGCCCGGTCGCTGGCTCGGGAGATCCTGCACCAGGCTGCCGCCGAGGGCGACGTTGAGCGCCTGCATCCCCCGGCAGATCGCGAGGACCGGGCGGTCGGCGGCGAGGAGCGGGACCAGGAGGTCCTGCTCGAGCCGGTCCAGGCTGGGGTCGACCTCCGTGGTCGGATGGGGGTCCTCGCCGTAGCGTTCCGGGACCACGTCCACCCCGCCCGGGAGCAGGAGCCCGTCGGCGAGCGCCAGCAGACGGGCTGGCGGCGGCCCCCCCGCCGGGACCAGGACCGGCGTGAGCCCGGTGGCGGTGAGCGCGTCGAGGTAGGCGCGGTTGACGCCCGCCTGGGCGATCTCGCCCACCGGGCCGGGCCGGCGGGTCGCGGTGCAGGCGACCAGCACGATCGGGTCCGCCGCATCGTCGTGCTCGGGGACGGTGGGGGGGGAGGGGATCACGGCAGTCCTCGGAGCGACCGGGCCATCTCGGGAGGTGGCGCGCCCGCGCACCCGGGCCGCGTCCAGGATAGGCCGGGGCGCGGCCCGCGGTCGAGCCGGCCCCGGGGTCGCGCTCCTCTACCATGCTCCGGGCCGCCACCGGGCCGTGACCCGAGCCTGTCTCGGGACCGGGCGCGGCCCCCGGAGGTGCCGTGGCCCAGCCGCCGACCGTCCTGTCCCGCGCCCTGGCCGCCCGAATCCGCGATGTCGCGGACTTCCCCAAGCCCGGGATCCTCTTCAAGGACCTCACCACCCTCTTCAAGGACGCGGGGGCGTTCCGCGACGCCTGCGACGCGCTGGTGGCGGCCTACCGCGACACCCCCCTCGACCTGGTGGCCGCGATCGAGAGCAGGGGATTCCCCGTCGGCGGCGTGCTCGCCCACCAGCTCGGGGTGGGGCTGGTGCCGATCCGCAAGGCGGGCCGGCTGCCCGCCCCCACCGCCTCCGCCGCCTACAGCCTGGAGTACGGCGAAGCGGTCCTGGAGGTGCACCGCGATGCGATCGTCCCGGGCCAGCGGGTGCTCGTGGTCGACGACGTCCTCGCCACCGGCGGATCGGCGGCGGCCGCCGTCCGACTCGTCCGGGAGCTGGGCGGGGTGCCGGTGGCGGGCGCCTTCCTCGTTGAGCTGCGCCCCCTCCGCGGTCGGGCGCGTCTCGATCCCCTGCCCGTCACCGTCCTCGTCCAGTTCTGAGGCAGGCGTCCCCGATGCTCCCCCTCCCGAGCCCGTCCCCCCACGATGTCGCCGACCCGGGCCAGGCGGAGGCGGGCGACCAGCTGATCGACTGGGCGCTGCGCGAGATGCCGGTCCTGGCCACGATCCGCGAGCGCTTCCGCGCGCAGCGCCCGCTCGACGGCGTCCGGGTGTCGGCCTGCCTCCACGTCACCGCCGAGACTGCCAACCTCGCCCGCACCCTCCAGGACGGGGGTGCCCTGCTCCGCCTCTGCGCCAGCAATCCGCTCTCGACCCAGGACCCGGTGGCGGCGGCCCTGGCCGCCTCGGGGGTGCCCACGTTCGCCCGCCGGGGCGAGGACCGGGACACCTACTACGGGCACATCGCCCAGGCCCTGGCGCATCCACCGGCGCTCACGATGGATGACGGCGCCGACCTGGTGGGGATCCTCCACACCGAGCGCCCCGAGCTGCTGGGCGGGATCTGGGGCGGCACCGAGGAGACCACCACCGGGGTGGTGCGGCTGCGGGCGATGGCCCGGGCCGGGGTTCTCCGCTATCCCATCATCGCCGTCAACGAGGCCCTCACCAAGCACCTCTTCGACAACCGCTACGGCACCGGCCAGTCCACCCTGGACGGCCTCATCCGCGCCACCAACATGTTGGTCGCGGGGCGGACCGTGGTGGTGTGCGGCTACGGCTGGTGCGGCCGCGGGCTGGCCGCCCGGGCGCGCGGGATGGGGGCGCTGGTGGTGGTGACCGAGGTCCAGCCGGTGCGGGCGCTGGAGGCGGTGATGGAGGGGTTCCAGGTGATGACGCTGGCGGCGGCGGCCCCGATCGCCGACGTCGTCATCACCGTGACCGGCGACTGCAACGTGGTCGACCGCGCCCACCTGGAGCGGCTCAAGGACGGCGCCGTGATCGCCAACAGCGGCCATTTCAACGATGAGATCAACATCGCGGCCCTCGACGACCTGGCCGCCTCGGTTCGCCAGGTGCGTCCCCAGGTGGCCGAGTACCGCCTCCGCGACGGGCGCCGGCTCCACCTCCTCGCCGAGGGGCGGCTGCTCAACCTGGCCGCCGCGGAGGGCCACCCGGCGGCGGTGATGGACATGTCGTTCGCCAACCAGGCGCTCTGCGTCGAGCACCTGGTCCTCCACCACGACCAGCTGGCGGTGGCCGTGCACGATGTGCCGGCCGCCATCGACACCTCCATCGCCGAGCTCAAGCTGGCCGCGATGGGCATCACCATCGACCGGCTCACCGCCGAGCAGGAGGCGTACCTCGCCGGCTGGGAGTCCGGGACCTCCTGAGCCGCCGGCCATCGCGGGTTGACGGGACGCAACGGCGCTCGACACCATGGGGCGATGGAGTGGTGCCGCCAGTGGTCGGTCCGATGACGACAGGGGCCGCGGCCGAGCCCCCCGCCGTCGGCTGGGCGATCCTGGGGACCGCCAACATCGCCCGCGCCGCCTTCGTCCCCGCCCTCCGGCGGGCCGGGGGTGGCTCGGTCGTCGCGATCGGGACTCGCGACCCGGAGCGGGGTCGCCAGTTCGCCGCCCGCGAGGCGCCGGGGGCCCGGGTCGGCACCTACGCGGAGGCGCTGGCGGACGAGGCGGTCCGCGCCGTCTACGTGCCGCTTCCCAACCACCTCCACCGGGAGTGGGCGATCCGGGCGCTGGAGGCGGGCAGGGCGGTCCTCTGCGAGAAGCCGCTGGGCACCACCGTGGACGAGGTGGAGGCGATCATCGCCGCTGCCGGGCGGACCAAAGGACTCCTCTGGGAGGCGTTCGTCTTCTCCTTCCATCCCCAGACCGACCGGCTCCGAGCGCTGGTGGCCGAGGGGGCGATCGGCGACCCGCGGGAGATCCTGGCCGGCTTCCACTTCCGGGTGCGCAGCCCCGAGAACATCCGCTGGTCGGCCGCCTGCCGGGGCGGCGCTCTCAATGACGTCGGGTGCTACCCGATCCACCTCGCCCGCCTCCTGTTCGACGCCGAGCCGGAGACGGCGTGGGCGGTCCGGCGCCATGACGGCCACGAGGTCGAGGCCGAGCTCCAGGGGATGGTGCGGTTCCCGGGCGGACGCCGCCTGCTCTTCACCTGCGGGCTGGAGCGCGCCTACGACGCCGAGGCGCGGGTGCTCGGCACCGAGGGCGCGGTCCGGCTCAGCAACCCCTATCACCCCGATGCCGCCGACGTGGTCGAGCTCCAGCGCGGCAGTGTCCTCACCCGCGAGCGGGTGGGCGGCGACCAGCCGTCGTTCACGCCCGCGATCCGGCACGTGCACGCGGTCCTGGCCGGTGAGGCAGCGCCCGCCCACGGCGCCGCCCAGGATGCGCTGGGGACGGCACGGGCGATGGAGATGGTCCGGAGCGCCGCCGCGCGTGGGGACTGAGACCCGCCCCGACGCCGCCCCCGATCGGGGGCAGGGCCGGCCCCTGCGGGCGGCGGTGATCGGCGCCGGCCGCTGGGCGGCGAGCGCCCATCTCCCCGCCTTCATCCGCTGTCCCGGGGTCGAGGTCGCCGTGCTCTGCGACCGCGACGAGGCACTCCTGCGCCGGCGCGCGGAGGAGTTCGGGATCGCCGACACCGCCCCCGACGCCGCCGCCGTCCTCGGCCGCGACGACATCGACATCGTCGACGTGTGCACCCGCGACGAGCATGATCCCCTGGTCTTCGCCGCGCTGGAGGCGGGCAAGCACTGCCTGGTGGAGAAGCCGGTCGCCCATGACGCGGCCGCGGTGTGGCGGGCGGACCGGATCGCCCGCCGGCGCGGGCTGCGCACCAAGGTCGGCCTCACCTTCCGCTATGCCCCGGCGATGCGCCACATGCTCCAGCTGGTGGCGGCGGGGTTCTGCGGGCGGCCGTTCATCTTCAACGGCT
>DAHUZL010000173.1 GCA_027306655.1 Candidatus Dormiibacterota bacterium | reverse complement strand
CCCAGCTCGGCCGCGGCGCTTCCGAGGCAGAGCCGGGCTGCGGTCCGGCCGGTGACCGCGGGATCGCCGAGCACGAGCTGGATCGCCAACCCGTCCATGAGGGCGGCGAGGCGGAGGGCGAAGGCGTCGGCGTCGACGGCGCGGAACTCCCCCTGCGCCCCGCCGTCGCGGACGATGGCGGCGATGGTGTCGCGCCACCTCCGGTCGAGCGCCGCCCGCCCCCGCGCCACCACCGGGTCGCGGAGCGCGCGGGCCCAGAGGTCGAGCCAGAGCACCCAGCCCTCCCGCCAGGCGTCGGGTCCGGGGTCGTCGGTGGCGAAGCTCAGCTCCACCAGGCGCACCAGGCGGGCGTGGGCGCTGGCGATCCCGCGCAGCTCGCGATGGGTGGCCTCGTAGAACCGCTCCTCGGCGAAGACCAGCGCCTCGGCCAGGAGCTGGCCCTTGGACCGGAAGTAGTAGAGGACCAGGGCCGGGCTGGTGCCGGCACGGCGCGCGATGTCGGCGATGCGGGTGTCGGGCAGCCCCCGCTCGGTGATGACCGCGCCGGCGGCGGCGAGGATCTGCGGTCGGCGGACGTCGCCGAGGCGGCGCCGCGGGCTCATCGATCCGGTGCGGCGCGGCGGCTCGGGGCCGGCTCAGCTCGGCTGGGCGATGGGGGCGGAGGCACCGGGCCATCCGAGGAAGAGAGCCGGCCCCCGCTTGCGGAGCTCGTTGCCGAGGATGACCCGCTGGATCTCCGAGGTCCCCTCCCAGATCCGGTCGACGCGCAGGTCGCGGGCCAGCCGCTCGACCGGCTGCTCCCGCATGTAGCCGCGGCCGCCGTGGATCTGGACCGCCCGGTCCGCCACCCGACCCGCCATCTCGGAGCAGACCAGCTTCACCGCCGACGCCATCGCATGGACCGCCTTGCGGTCGAGCGTGCCGTGGCTCGCCTCCCAGCCCACCCGGTACAGGAGCGACTTGGCCGCCATGATCTCCGCCGCCATGTCGGCGAGCTGGAACTCGATCCCCTGGAAGCTCGCGATCGACTGCCCGAACTGGACCCGCTCGGTGGCGAACCGGGTGGCCAGCTCCAGCGCCCGCGCCGCCGCCCCGACGGTGCGGGCGCCGATCATGAAGCGCTCCTCGACGAACCACTCCTTGGTCAGCTCGTCGCCCTCGCCGACGGCCCCCAAGACCTGCTCCGGTCCCACCCGCACGTCGTCGAGGGCGAAGATCGGGTGCTCGAAGGCGGACACGTTGGTGTAGCGAGGGACGCGCACGACCCGAAGCCCGGGACGATCGCGGTCGATAAGGAACACGGTCGCCTTCTCGGGGTCGCCATCGACGTGGGCGTGGACCAGCAGGACCTGGGCGAGATCGCCCCCGGTGACGTGCCACTTCTCGCCCCGGAGGACGAAGGCGTGGCCGTCCCAGGTGGCGGTGGTGCGCACCATCCGGGCGTCCGACCCGGCCAGCTCCTCAGTGATCGCGTAGGCGTCGGAGAGCTCACCCCGACAGGCGGGGCGCAGGTAGCGCGCGCGCTGCGCGGCGGTCCCCGCCCGCAGCGGTCGGGATGGGGTCCAGGGCACCCCCCAGAGATTGCCGGTGGCACCGCCCCAGGCCTCCTGGACCAGGATCTGCTGGAAGAGGGTGAACCCCTGGCCGCCGTCCTCCCGATCGTGGTTGATCGCCCCCAGCCCGGCCGCCCGGGTCGCGGCCTTGATCGCCTCGCGGCTGGCCTCGGGGAGGCGGCCCAGCTCCTCCAGCTCGTCCTCGTGGGGCAGCAGGTGGGCGTTGGTGAAGGCCCGCGCCCTCTCCTGCAGCGCCGCGTCCTCGGGGTCGAGCCTCAGATCCATCGGAGCACCTCGGCGGGTGGGCCGGCACGCCGCTTGACCGGCGGTTCAGCATAGCGGTCCCGGGCCCGCGGCGACCGGCCGGCTCAGGTGAGGCCGACCACCTCTCCGTCGGCATCGATGTCGATGCGCTCGGCGGCGGGGTGGGAGCCGAGCCCGGGCATGGTCGAGATCTCTCCGCAGAGCACGTACACGAACCCCGCTCCGACCGAGGCGCGGACCTCCCGGACTGGCAGGCGCCATCCTCGGGGCGCTCCCACCCGGGCGGGGTCGGCCGACAGCGAGAGGTGGGTCTTGGCGATGCAGACCGGGAGCGCGCCCAGCCCCTCGCGCTGGAAGGCATCCACGCGGCGGGCGGCGGCGGGGCTCCAGTCCACCCCGTCGGCCCCGTAGACCCGGGTCGCCACGGTCGCGACCTTCTCCCGCAGGGGGAGCTGGTCCGGGTACAGGAGCCGGAAGCCCTCGGGCCGTCGGCTCACCTCGTCCACGGTCTCCGCCAGCAGGGCAGCGCCGGCGCCGCCGTCGCGGAAGTGGGTGGTCACCACCGCCGGCACCTGCAGCGACTCGGCGACCTCGACGATGGCGCGGTGCTCGGAGGGGAAGTCGGACGGGAAGGCGTTGATCGCGACCACCGGCCGCACCCCGTGGAGGCGGATGTTCTCCAGCTGCTTGCGCAGGTTGCTCGCCCCCAGGGCCACCTCCTCGGGATTCTCGGCCAGCAGGGCGGGGGGAAGCCCGCGCCCGGCCACCACCCGGTGATGCCCGGAGTGCGCCTTGAGCGCACGCACCGTGGCCACCACGACGGCAGCGTCGGGGACCAGCTGGGAGCCGCGGCACTTGATGTTGAAGAACCGCTCCGCCCCCATGTCGGCTCCGAAACCGGCCTCGGTGACGAGGACGTCGCCGCAGCGGATGCCGATCAGGTCGGCCAGCACCGACGAGGTTCCGGTGGCGATGTTGCCGAAGGGACCGGCGTGGACGAGAGCCGGCGTGTGCTCGATCGTCTGCAGCAGGTTGGGCTTGATCGCCTCCCGCATCAGGACCGTCATGGCACCGGCGGCGTGGAGGTCCTCGGCGGTGACCGGCCGGCCCGTCCTTGTGGTGGCGACGACGATCCGTCCCAAGCGCTGGCGGAGGTCCGCGAGCGAGGTGGTGAGCCCGAGGATCGCCATCACCTCGCTGGCCGCGGTGATCTCGAAGCCGGACTGGCGAGGGACGCCGTCGGCGCTGGTCCCCAGCCCGACCACGATGTGGCGGAGGGCGCGGTCGTTGACGTCAAGCACGCGCGGCCAGGTGATCGCGCGCGGGTCGATGTCCAGGGCATTGCCGTGGTGGAGGTGGTTGTCGAGCATCGCCGAGAGCAGGTTGTGCGCGGCGGTCACCGCGTGGCCGTCACCGGTCAAGTGCAGGTTCAGCGACTCGAAGGGAACCACCTGGCTCCGCCCCCCCCCGCCGGCGCCGCCCTTGATCCCGAAGGTCGGTCCCATCGAGGCCTGGCGGATGGCGATGACGGAGCGCTGCCCGATGTGGCGCAGGCCCTGGCCGAGGCCGATGGTGGTGGTGGTCTTGCCCTCGCCGAGCGGGGTCGGCGTGATTGCGGTGACCACGACGTAGCGCGCCGTCGGCCGATCGGCCAGCTGGTCCAGCACCTCGAGCGGGACCTTGGCCACGTGCGCCCCGTACGGCTCCAGCAGGTCGGCGGGCAGCCCCATCGTCCGGGCGATCTCGGCGATCGGTGCGATCGCGCTCCCCGGGGCGGCCTCCAGCGCGCGGCCGGTCATCCGATCGGTCGGGCCGGGATGGAGTCCGCGGGGGTGGTGGAGGATGCGCTCATGGGCCGAGGGACATGGTAGGGGGTGGGGCCGTCCCTCCCGCAACTCTCCGGGCCGCAGCAGCGGTGCCCCCGGGCAGCAGCGGCGCGCCTGCCTGATCGGTGAGTGAGCCGCCGCGGTGCCCGCCGGCGCCGCAGGCGGCCGGTACGATGGCCGGGTGCGAGCGGGACCCCTGGCTCGTCTGATCGCGGAGTCAGACCGGCGCCAGGCTGGACGCCGGCTTGGGGTCGGTGACCCGCGAGTGGTCGCCGGACCTCCCGACCCCACCCGACCGGTGGGGACCGAGGCCCTCCCGCAGATCCGCCACGTGGTGGTGCTGATGATGGAGAACCACTCGTTCGACAACTATCTCGGCATGCTCCGGGACCGGGGGGTGGACGGCTTCGCGCTCGGTCCCGACCACGAGCCGCTCGCGACCTGCCCGGACCTCGCCGGGGCGCCCGTGCGCGCGTTCCACCAGCCCCATACCTGGCAGGTCCGTGGGGTCCCGACCCAGAGCTGGCGGGCGACCCACCTCCAGCGCGGCGGCGGGTCCCTCGACGGGTTTGTCACCAGCGTCCAGCGCACCGACCCGACGACTCCGCACTACCGGGCCGGAATGGGGTACTGGGACGAGAGCGACCTCCCCTTCTACTACGGGCTCGCGCGGACCTTCCCGGTCGCCGACCGATGGTTCTGCTCCTGCCTCGGCCCCACCTTCCCCAATCGGCGCTTCCTCATCGCCGGAACCGCGCACGGCCTGATGGACGATTTGCCCTTCCACCTGGTCGACTACCCCCCGGGGGGCACGGTGTTCGACCTGCTGACGCGCCACGGCATCTCCTGGATCAACTATCACAGCGCCTCGGCGCGCAGGGCGGCGATGCAGCGCGCGTTCGGCGGCGGCGCCCTCAATGTGGCGCGTCGAGCCAGACTGGCCGGGCTCAGGTGGGTACCCGAGCTGCTCAGCGGCCTCCAGGGAAATCTGGAGTTCACGGCTGCCCTGTACCCGTTGGCGCTCGCCACCGTGCTGTCACACCTGAGAAGCATGGATCAGTTCTTCGCCGACGCCGCCGCCGGGACGTTGCCCGCGTTCTCGATCGTGGACCCGTCGTTCGGGACCAACTCCGAGGAGGATCCCCAGGACATCCAGCTGGGCGAGGCGTTCGCGGCGGGGGTGATCCGGGCGGTGATGCACGGTCGGGGCTGGCCCGAGACGATGCTGTTCTGGGTCTACGACGAGCACGGTGGCTACTTCGACCATGTCGCGCCGCCCTCCGCCGTGCCGCCGGACGACGTGCTCGCCCGCTCGCCGATGGACCTGCCGGCGGCGGTGGTCTGGCTGCTCCGCCGGCTCTTCCCCCGGCAGATGGTCTCCCTCGCCGAGCTCGACGGCGGGGATCGCCACTACGATCGGTACGGCTTTCGCGTCCCCGCCGTCGTGGTGTCCCCGTACGCCCGAGCCGGGTACACCTCGCACGAGCTATTCGACCACACATCCATCCTGAAGCTTCTCCAGGTCAAGTGGAACCTCCCCTCCCTAACTCGCCGGGATGCGGCGGCGCGGGCGCCCCTCGACATGCTGGACCTTGACCATCCGCCCGCGTTCCTGCACCCGCCCGAGCTGCCGGCCCCGGGCCTCTCCGCTCGCGCCGGCGCCGGAGGGGCGGCCGCCGACCCGCCCCAGCCCGGCCCGTCCAGGCCGCGGCGTGGGCTGCGGCGCACCGGAGGGCAATGACTCCCGCTCGCCACGGCACGGCTGAGGTGGCAAAGGGGCGGGTGAACGCCACGATCGTCGTCGGTCGCGCCCCCGAGCTGGCCGCTCTGGACGAGGCGCTCGGGCGCGCCGCGGCGGGCGACTCCCGGCTCCTCGTCGTCGACGGCGAGGCCGGCATCGGCAAGACCGCCTTTGGCCGCTGAGGTCCGCGACTATCCCGACGCTTGGCTGTCAGAATGGCTGTCAGATCCTCCCACTGCATGCGGAAGGGGGCGGCCCACGTCACGCCCACACTCCTACGAGCGGAGCCAGCTCCCGGGCACGCCTGGGCTTCGGCAGGTCACCCGGGGGCGGAGGTCCGCCGGGCTTCGTGGTGAAGCTGGGCGACCGGGTCGGGGAGGGTGGGCTACTTGGCGGGGCGGACACTGGAAGGGGCTCACTGATCCAGCTGCCGTGCAGCACCCAGATGATGAGCACCGAGAGTAGGGCTCCATGACAGTCGAAAGAGCGTCGCAATTCGCCGATGCCACCAAGTGTGCTCAGGACAGGCTGGCGGTTTGCGGCCAATCCATGGGTGGTGGCAGCGTTCTCCGTGATGATCGCGGCAGCGCAGCCCTTGATGTCGCTAGATCAGTCGAGCCGTCGAAGCGGCACTTGTCTGCAACCCCAGGCAGACCACACCGCGTAGCGTCGCGCGATGGAGCGGTCGCCACCGCACATACGATCCGCGCATCGCCCTTCCCCTCGGCCGCAGCGATCTGGTACTCCCAGATGCGCCAGTCGAGGTCCCGCGGTCTGAGATCCATCCATCGGTCGGCCTCGGCAACGAGAGCGGCTGCGTCGGGTTCGGTGACACCGCGTCGCAGCGCATCCTTCACAAACCGTACCACCTGAACATCGGGTTTGACGCGAAGGCGGCCGGTGGCGAGGAGACTCGTGGCCACGCAGATGGTGAGCTGCGTGTCGTCGGTCACCGTGCCGATCGGGCCCGACGTCCGCTCGCGCCTCGGGCGGTACCGGCCGAGGTCGGCGAAGCCATGTCCGGACGCGGCCGACCCCCGGCCCTCCCAGGGCGCTCCGGTACTTCGCGCGATAGTCGACACCCGGCCGCAGGGTGAGCCCGACCCGGTCCACCGGGCCGGGCCCCATGCACGGGGGAAGCAGCCGGCGCGCGCGGAGCTCCTCGAACCCGGGAGTGGCTTCGGGCCGGGGAATCGCCGATTCTCGCATTCGACCTCCTCGGGCGTGGAGGCCGCGTCGCCGGGTGGGACTCTCCTCGGGGCGACCGTGCGCCCGCGGCGCGACAGCCTTCGGTCGCGTTTCTCACGTCAGGCCGCGCCACGGGGCGGGGACAGGCCCATCTGACCGGTCCCCAAGCGAGAAGGCCGGGATTCGACGGGCTGTGGCAGGGCACCGGGAGGCTCCGAGCGGGAGCGCGCTGCCATAACCTCCGCCTCGAAAGCCAGCTCGGCTCCGAACGACTCGGGGGCCAGGACCTCGCAGACGCTGCCCCAGCCGAGGATCCAAGGCCGTACCTCGATCGGCGCGGCCACCGTGAGTCGCATCTCCACCCCGCCGTCGGGGAGGTCGGCCAACTGCTGGGACCGGTGCCAGATCGTCTCCCCGACGCGTCGGGCGACTGAGGGGGTGAACCGGAGAACGAGATCGACGGGATGCTCCGACGTCCAGATGCCCACCCATCCTTGAGCGTCCCGCCCAGGGAGACGTCGCTCGGCGGCGTGAAGGTCTCCGGGAGACCCTCGACCTCGGCAATCCGCTCCAGTCGATACGTGCGGGGGCCCCTTGCCTGCTCGTCGTATGCCACCAGGTAGCACGAGTGTGCGGAGAGGGTGGGCTCGATGGACAGCGGCCAGACGACCCGCTGGACGGTGCGGTCGGTCGTGTGGGTGATCCGAACCTTGCGGCTCTCAGCCCAGGCCAGCGTCGGAGCGACCAAGACGGCGACCCAGGTGCTGTCCTCCGGCTTCTGGGCCAGACCGTCCGCGACTGCCAGCACCGGATCGCGCATCGGGCCGACCATGACGCTGGCGAGCTTCTCGTAGGCCGCTTGGGTGAAGGGATTGGCCCGGTCCGATGACCGCCATGTCAGCCGAGCCCCGATCACCATTGCCATCGCCTCGGGGACCG
>DAHUZL010000171.1 GCA_027306655.1 Candidatus Dormiibacterota bacterium | reverse complement strand
CTGGCTGTAGCTGTCCACCAGGACCCGGATCCCGTCCTGCT
Organism: Candidatus Dormiibacterota bacterium; assembly: GCA_027306655.1. Taxonomy (GTDB): domain Bacteria; phylum Chloroflexota; class Dormibacteria; order Aeolococcales; family Bog-877; genus DAHUZL01. Next base: position 29,942 of record DAHUZL010000171.1, on the reverse strand, counting down.
CGATGACCTGGTCGTCGTCCCGGCGCTGGTCGTCGAAGCCCATCCCGTACGAGAAGCCGGAGCAGCCGCCCTCGGATACGTACACGCGGAGCCCGAGCTCGGTGCTCTCCTGCTGCTCCAGGAGCGTCTTCAGCTGGGCGACGGCGGGCTCGGAGACGGTGATCATGGCGGGACGTTCCTCTGGACCGGGGCTCAGGCGCCGGTGGCCATCCCAGTTTACCTCACGCGCCGCGGGCCAGCCACCCCTCCGGCCCGGCGTCCTCGGCGCCGCCCCTCAGGCAGGCACCCACCCACCGCGATCGCCACGGAGGTGCCGGTGCGGCGAGGGATTGGGAACTGCCCGAGATTTGGGGATGACCGGGAACGGACGGGTGCGTGTGACGGTGTCCTGGCTCCATGAAACTCTCCACCTGGGCTCGGGCCAAACCATTCACCCCAAGGGCGGCGACCCATCTCCCGGTGACCCACACGCTCGCCGAGGTCGGCGCGGAGATGACCGGCGCCCATCCGCTCCTGCGCCGGCTCCTCGCCGCCGGAACGGTCACGACGATCGTGGTCGACCACCGCGACCGGCTCGCCCGCCAGGACTCGGAGTCGATCGAGGCGGCGCAACTCGGGGCCGAGCGCCGTCTCGTCGTGGGGGAGCCGATTGAGGGGGCGGATGACCTCGTCCGGGACATGAGCCAGGTGTTGACCACCATCCCGGCTCGGTCGAGCCGGGATGGTGGCTGGTGGTCTACCTGGCTCCGGTCACGCGTCCGCCTGGGAGGTCGCCGAGCAGGTGAAGGACGAGGTCGCGGTCCTGGGGGCGTCCTTGGGCGACGACGCGTTCGTCGTAGCCGAGGTCGGCGAGCCACCGGTAGTGCCGGGAGAGGTCGACTCCGAGGTCGTCGAGGTCGGGAGGCGGCACGGTGAGCAGGCCGATCGCCTCGTCGTCGAAGTCGCGCGCCTTCCGGGGCGTCAGCCACCGGTCGGGGGCGAATGGTCGGGCACCGGGAAGGGGGGCGGACCAGGCGGCATGGCCGGTGGCCAGTCCGTGGAGGTCGACCCACGCCTTGAGCACGGCGAGGCGGCGGACCAGGGCGCGGTCGAGGTCGAGGCCGGGTGTACGGGCCACCCACACCAGATCGTAGGCGTCGCGGGCGGGGCTGCGCCGGTTGAGCCGGGCGATCTTCTCGGCGACGTTCTCGGCCAGGTCGACCACGGGCAGGCGGGGGAGCGGCCCGCCGTAGCGGCGGTGAATCGCAACGTCCACCCACGGCCTCTCGGTGGGTGCGAGCCAGGGTGGGGGCCCGACGTCGATCTTCGAGCGGAGCGGGCCGGCCGGGTCGGGCCCGAGGTCGCTGGCATAGACGATGGTGCGCCGGTTGCGGCGGTGCTCGACGCCGTAGGTGAACGGCCCGAGGCGGGTGACGTCGATCTCGTCGACGAGCAAACCGATGACGGCGTCGGGGTCGTCGTCGAGGGCGGCGACGGCGAAGTCGGGGTCGGTCGAGAACCGTCCGGCCGCGCCCGCATAGACCTTGCGCAGCGCGGTGCCACCCTTAAACGCTGCGAGGGTGAGGACGCCGCGCTCGGACAGGTGCCGGAGCAGGAGGTCCTGGGCGATGTCGATGACCGCGGCGGCACGGCCCTGGGGAGACTGGGCTGGGGCGTGGCGCAGGACGTGGCCCAGCGTCACGCGGACCTCGTGGCGACCACTCTCACGACGCGGGGTGGAGGCGGGCCGGGTCGAAGGGCAGCAGCGTGTCAGCGACCGAGAACCGGGAGCTGTGCCGCTTGAGGCCGGCGCGAGGACCGAACCAGACCTTGGGCGCCGAGCGGCCGCCCTCGCTGGGCGGAACGAGGCGCTCGGCGAGGTCAGGGGCGACACCCTGGGTGAGGTAGGCGAGACGCACCTGGACCGAGCGGGGCCGTCCGGCGAGCTCGGCGTCGATATCAGCGGGGGTGACAACGTCAACCAGCTCGACCAGGACGTCTGCGATAGCCCCCCAGCCGGTCACGTCGGCCGGCCGGGCTGCGAGGTGCACGAGGACGGTGGCGGGCCGGTGGACCGGCACGCCCAGGGATTGCTCGGGTGCGAGATTGGCGTCGAAAACGACGACCCGCGCGGCGCGTCGCAGCCCCTGGGGGATCGGCCTCCCCGTCGGGACGGCGACCTCGAGACGGTCCGGGGCGCGGTCGGCGAGCCGGTTGGCCGCGAGCGCCGACGAGAGGCAGACCGCGGCGTCGAGCGATGGGCGGGCGGCGAGGGCGGCTCGCAGCTCGAGGAACGGGTCGCCATGGCCGATCGGCCCGGCGTGGGCAGCCGGGGCGAACTCCCACACCCCGGCCGTCTCAGTGGGCAGCAGCCAGCCTAGCTTGCGCAGCCGGTCGGCCACCACTCTAGGCTCGGTGCCGATCCCGGCTCGTTTCACCAGTTCGGCGATCTCGGCGAGGCTGACGACCTGGGTGGCTTCGAGCTCCAGCTCGGTGAGGATCGGGCTCAGCGAGGGAGGAATCGTGCGTGTCAGCCTGGCGGTAGAAGTATCTCTTTCTGATACCGATGATCGTCCCATGACACCCAAGGTACTCCCCAACGGCTGGATGTCAACTGGTCGTCAGAAGCGTCAGATCTCGAGACTGGTTTGGACCCGACGACCCCTGATCCGCGCGAGGCGTCGGCTCTGCCCGGCGCGGTACCGGGCCAACTCGATTCCCAGCGATCCGGCCACCCAACCGCGTCAATCAGGCTACGCCGCACCCATTTCAGCGTAGTCCCCGACGAGCCAGACGTGCCCGAACGGGTCGCGGAATCCGCTGGCGGGTCGAGACGGGACCCTGCCCCTCTGCTCCCCTGCGCCCCCGCCCCGCCCGCCTACCAGTAGCGCTCCTCCAGCCAGGGGTCGGCGCTGTTGTTGTAGCCGTTGCGCTCCCAGAAGCCGAGCCGGTCGTCGGCCCGGAACTCGACTGCCTCCAGCCACTTGGCGCTCTTCCAGAAGTACCGCCGCGGCATCACGGCCCGCAGGGGATGCCCGTGCTCGGGGCTGAGCTCCTCGCCGTCGTGGGACCAGGCCAGGAGCGCGGCGGGGTCGAGGGCGGTCGCCACCGGCACCGTCGTGGTGAACCCGCCGTAGCAGTGGAACTCGACGAATCGGGTGCTGTCCCGCATCCCCATGAGGCGGGCGAACTCGCCGAAGCCCACCCCGGTGAAGCGGTTGTCGAATCGGCTCCAGGTGGTGACGCAGTGGATGTCACAGACGACGTCCGCGGACGGCAGGGCACGCACCTGCTGGTGGGTGAGCACGCGCTCCTTGTCCACCTCCCCGAGCACCCGAAGCCGCCACCGGTCGAGGTCGTACTGGGGCACCGACCCGTAGTGGAGGACCGGCCACTTCTCGGTCAGCACCTGCCCCGGCGGCAGCCGGCCGGGCTCGGCCTCGACGCGGGGGTCGACCCGACGGGTGAAGAGCGGCATCGCCGGCATCGTAGCGAGCCCCCGGATCAGGCGGGGCGGGGCGGGGGATCACGCCGGCTCGGCGGCGGCCCCCCCCCCGCGCTGGCCCTGGCGGAGCTCCGCGGCGAGCCGTCCCACATCGCCGGGACCGGGGGGCTCGAGGTCGGCGAAGGACATCGCCTCGGCCAGCAGTCGGTGGCCGGCGACGTCGCGGATGGCGGCCAGCATCGCCTGGGCGACTCGGCGGTACTCCGGGTGGCCCTGGGGTTGGCTGCGCAGCTCGATGATGTGCATCGCCTCGCGGGCGCTGCAGCGGAGAACCCAGCGGACCCGGTGGGCGAGCGCGAGCGCATACGACGACGCCAGCGGCGCCCGCTCCTGGACCAGCCGGTGGAGCGCCTCAAGGCCGTCGATCGACCGGTCCCACGCCGCCCGCACCCCGGCGCCGTCGATCAGCTCGGGCACCGACGCCCCGAGGGCGGGGCCGAGCGTCTGCCAGGCGAGGGTGGCCGGACGGTGCCGCTGGAGGTCGCGGAAGGCTCCGTAGTCGCAGACGATCTCGAAGACGTAGCCGGTGTGCTCCAGGCCGCGCCCGGGACGGTGGCGCCGGTTGGCCCGGGGACCGGTGAGGGTGGCGAAGGCCCGGGCGAAGGACGCCGAGTCGAGCGCGTCCACCCACGCCCGCACGCGCGCCAGCTCGCAGCCGGCGTGCGGGAAGAGCGCCCCGGCGAGGACGGCCCGCTCCCCCGCCGGGTCCCAGCTCCGCAGCTCGACCGACGGGGCGGCGGAGCGGACAACCCCTGGAGCCGACCCGGTGGCGGGGAGGTCGGCCGCGAGCGCGCCGAGGCCCCGGTCCACCTCGGCGAGGTAGGCGCTCCAGGCGCCCCCCCGCCCGGGCTGGTCGAGCCGGACCAGGAAGTCGGGGATGACGTGTTGGAGCGCCTCCTGAATGGCGGTCCCGAGTCGTCGCGCCTCGGCCAGGGGGTGGACCCGGAGCCGCAGCAGGAGCGCCTCGTAGGCCTGGGCCGAGGCGAAGATGCCGACGTTGCTGGTGGCGGCCACCGGCAGCACGCCGCGGGCGGCGTCAAGGGCCGCGGCACGGATCGCGCGGCGCCGGGCGGAGGGGTCCGGGCCGGCCGCCACCCGCTCGTCGAGCGCCGCGCGGAGCGGCGGGAGCAGCTCCCCGTAGGTGGTGAAGGCCCGGTCCATCGCCTGCCGGTACGGTTTGCCCAGCCCGCAGGCCACCACCTCCTCGGGCACGTGGTAGCGGAACCGGCCGCCGGGGCGGTCGGTGTACGGGACGTAGCGAGTGGACTGCTCCAGGTAGGCGCCGTAGCGGCCCCACTCCAGCGCCTTGGTGCAGAGGTTGGAGACCCCCTCGCAGGCGACGTGCGCGCCCGCCAGCTGCGCCACCGAGTCGTCCCCGTATTCGGTGAGCACCCGCGAGAAGAGATCGCGCGCGCGGGCGGACCCGACCGACCCGGTGACGCCCGCCGTCGGCGCGGAGCCGCCGGGGAGGGCGTAGTCGCCCCGGCGCTGGAACTCGTCCAGGAAGAGGCGCCGCAGGGGCTTGGCCGATCGGCTGTAGCGGGCGAAGAGGGCGGCGCGGGTTGCTTCGGGCAGGTCGGTCAGCGCGAAGACGGGAGCGTCGGTGGAGGTGAAGTGGCGGGAGAGGACGGCGTGCTCCTCGGCGGAGAACGCCTCGGCGGCCCCGCCCGGACGCGCCGCGTCCACCGGGGTCGGGAGCTCGCCCGCCTCTGCCATCGAGTCCCTCCTCGGATCACTCGGGGGATCCGGGCTGATGATGTATACTGCGCAGTATATGCCGTCAACCAGGACCCAGGTCTACCTCACCGCCGAGCAGCGCCGCCAGCTCGACACCCTGGCCCGTGCCCGCCGCCTCAGCATGGCCGAGCTGGTCCGGGAGGCGCTCGACCGATACCTTCCGGTGGCGATCCCGTCCCCGTCCGCGGCCCTGGAGGCCACCTTCGGGACACTCCCCGACCTGGAGGTGCCCAGCCGCGACGAGTGGGCCCGTGGTTGAGCTCCTGGTCGATACGGACGTCTTCGTCGACCACCTGCGCGGCCGCCGGCGCCTCTCCGCGGACCGCCCGCTCCACTACTCCGTGATCACGCGGTGCGAGCTCCTCAGCGGCCGGGGCACCGACGGGGTGCGGGTCCAGGACCTCCTCGCGCCCTTCCCCGAACTGCCGGTGGATCGCGCGATCGCCGAACGGGCCGGGATGCTCCGCCGGTCCATCTCGCTGCGCCTGCCCGATTCCATCATCGCCGCGACCGCCCTCTGCCACGGGCTGCGCCTCCTTACCCGCAATCGACGAGACTTCGCCGCCGTTCCACGGCTCGAGGTGGAGGCCCCGTAGCCGTCCTGCCACCGAGGTCGACGGGCCGACGTCCCCGCCCGCGAGCTGCGCAACGACGTGGGTCGCGGGCTGCCCGTGATTCGGGACTGACGAGGCGCCTTTTCGTTGGCCTGGTCTGGCCTGGTCTGCTATGCTCTACCCGTGCCGATGCAGATCAACGTGTACCAGGCCAAGACCCACCTCTCCGAGCTCCTGGATCGGGTCGAGCGGGGCGAGGAGATCGTCCTCGCGCGCTCGGGTCGCCCGGTCGCGCGGCTGGTGCCGCTGCAGGGGGAGCGCGCCGCGCGGCAGCCCGGGGGCTGGCGGGGGCGCGTCGAGCTGGCGGCCGACTTCGACGACCTGCCGGCCGCCCTCCTCCATGCGTTCGAGGGTCGGGCGCTTTGAGGCTGCTCCTGGACACCCACGCCCTGCTCTGGTGGCTCGCCGACGAGGGCCTCACCGCTGACGCTCGCGCGGCGATCGCGGCGGGACACAATCAGGTGCTGGTGTCCGCCGCCAGCGCCTGGGAGATCGCCATCAAGCGGGCGCTCGGCAGGCTGAGCGCGCCGGAGGACCTTCTCGACCAGCTCGCAGCCTCGGGCTTCGACCACCTCCCGATCGCGCTCCGCCACGCCCTCGCCGTGAGCGACCTGCCGGCCCATCACCGGGATCCCTTCGACCGCATGCTGATCGCCCAGGCGATGGTGGAGGGCCTCACCGTGGTGACGCGGGACCGACGGTTCTCCGCCTACCCCGTGGCGGTGCTTCCGGCCTGATCGGCTCACTCCCCGCCCGTTCCCCGATCGGGTCAGCCCGGAGTGACTCTCAGCCGAGCGCCGCCAGCATGTCCTGCGGCGTGACCGCCATGCAGGTGAAGCTGGGAACGTCGCGGAGCGTGTACGCCGACGCCTCGGTGTCGCGGAGCGCCTGCACACAGTCCAGGAACTCCGCCGCACTGTCGGCCTCGAACGCGACCACGAATTCCTGGTCGTCGAGCCCGAAGGAGTAGGTGGTGTTGATCTTGACGCCGACGAAGTCGCGGCCCACGCGGATGTGCTCGTCCATCATCCGCTGACGTTCATCCGACGGCAGCGCCCACCAGGCGCGCGTCTTCACGAACGGATACACGAACAGGAATCGCGCCGCGCCGGGGGCCAGCACCAGGCGCTCGGACCCGCCGCGATTGCCCGGCCGCGTCTTGTCGAAGTAGAGCGAGCGCTTGGTCATCGAGGTGTAGCTGTAGGCGGGGACCAGGTAGCCGCCGAGGCCGGTGCGATTGAGGTCCCTGAACATCGCGTGCAGCCGATCGGCATCCTCGCTGGCGGCCCACAGCATGCAGTCGGCGTCCCCCCGCGTCCCCACCAGGGTGTAGGTCCGCAGCAGCAGTCTCGCCGCGTGGCGGTCGAGCACCCCCAGCGCCTCGGCGAGCTGGGCCCGGCGCGCGTCGCGGGCGAGACGGCGCCAGGCGAGGTCGATGCGGTAGAAGGCGAAACGGACCAGCTGCCGGCGGACCGGGGCGCTGGCGTCGCGGACGCGGATGGCGCCGACCGCCGAGCTCGCGGTCGGCGCCGAACTCACGGTCGGTGCCGAGCTCACGGTCGGTGCCGAGCTCACGGCGGCGGTGTCGGCCATGGCGATGGTCCTCCTGTCCCGGTGTCAGCGGGCGAGCTCGCGGGAGAGCGGCACCGTGTGCCCGCACCAGCGGCAGACGTAGCAGGCGCCGAGGCGGGTGACGGTGCGGCCCTCCGCCAGGGTCACGGTGCCGCCGGCCCCCTCCAGTGTGACGAAGGGGGCGCCGGCGTGCCGGCACTGGTCGCAGGAGGCGGGCGGGGGATTGTGCAGCACGCTCAGCCGCCGCCGAGCCCGTGGTCGAGCAGGGCCAGCGTGGACCGGGTCAAGACCTCGGCCCCGATGCGAAGGCAGCCCTCGTCGATATCGAACTCGGGGTGGTGGTGGGGAGCGGTGATCCCGCGGTCCCGGTTGCCGGCTCCGACCAGGAAGTAGCACCCCGGGACCTCGCGACAGTACTCGGCCATGTCGTCTCCGACGGTGAGCGGCTCAGGCTCCACCAGCCGCGCGCCCGCGGTGGCCCGGACCGCGGTCGACACCCGCGCGGCGACGTCCGCGTGCGACACCACCGGGGGGCACCCGGGACCCCTGGTGAAGGCGGCGGACGCGCCGCTGCCGGCGGCGATCCCCTGCGCCATCTCCGCCACCCGGCGCAGCAGCCGTTCGCGCAGATCCGCGTCGAAGGCCCGGGTGGTGCCGTGGAGGCTGACCGTCTCAGCGATGATGTTGGGGGCCTGCCCCCCCTCGACCCGCCCGATGGTGACGACCGCGGGCACGAACGGGGAGGTCTCCCGCGAGACCAGCGTCTGCAGGCCCTGGATCACCGCCGCCGCCACCGGCACCGGGTCCAGCGCGAGGTGGGGCAGCGCTCCATGCCCGCCCCGGCCGCGCACCTCCAGCACGAACTGGTCCGAGGAGGCGAAGATCGCGCCGGGGCGCACTCCGACGCTCCCGACCTCCAGCCCCGACCAGAGGTGCAGCCCGATCGCCGCCCCCACCCGCGGGGCCGCGGCCGGCGCCCCGGATCCGGACGCCCCGTCGGCGTTGAGGTCGAGGGCGCCCGCGCTGATCAGGCGGCGAGCCCCGCCGGCGACCTCCTCCGCCGGCTGGAAGCAGAAGCGGACGCGGCCACCGAAGCGGGCACGGTTCGCCGCCAGCGACTCCGCCACTCCGAGCGCGATGGCGACGTGGCCGTCGTGGCCGCAGGCGTGCATCACACCGGGACGCGCCGACCGGTACGGCCGGTCGTCCCCGCGCTCCTCGATCGGCAGGGCGTCGGTGTCCGCGCGCACCAGGACGCAGCCGACGCCGCCGGCGGGAGCCGGGCCCGCGTCGCCGATGACGTCGCAGAGGACGGCGGTCCCGTCCAGGAGGAGCCTCGGGGCGAGCCCGAGCTCCTGGAGCCGGTCGGCGATCGCCCGCGCCGTGCCGCGCTCCTGATGGGAGAGCTCGGGCTCCCGGTGGAGATGGCGACGGGTCGCGACCATCCGGCCCTCGGCACCGGCCACGGCGGCCGCGACCCAGTCGTCGACCGGTCTACCGGCCATGCGAGAGGTCCCCGCTCCGGCCGGCCGCGGCCGGGGTCGCCGCTCCAGCCCGGCCCAGAAGTCGCGGCAGGACGGTCTCGAGCGCCGAGTTGGGGATGCAGCGCCGGGCACCGGCCGCGAGGGCGGCGCGGCGGGTCGCCTGGTCGCGGTGCGGGAGCACCGCCAGCACCGGCCGGTCGGGGCTCTCGGCGACCAGCCCGGCGATCAGGGCGACGCGTGCCCCTCCCCCCTCGTTGCAGTCGAGCACGACGGCCGCCGCCTCCGCTGGCACGGGCGGCGCGCCCGCCGTCAGCAGGGCCACCCCCGCGCCGCGCGCCACCGCGGCGACCCTCGACTGGAGCCAGAGATCGGTCGAGATCAGGACAGCTGGGGAGCGGGCAGGCGCGGGCACGCTCCGATCATACGGTCGGGTCCTCGGATGCCCGCTGGCTCGAGGGTCCCGGGTGGGGTCGGCCGGGATCGGCCTCCCCAGCCGTCCGCGTCGAGGGCGGGCCATGTCCCCGGGCCCGCCGGCTCTCCTGGGGTGGGTGATCGGCGCTGGGTCACCTCCAGAGGGCGTGCCACAGCCCCGCACGAGCCGCTGCCCGGCCGACAATCTTGTTTTTGGCCCGCCGAGCGATCCGGTGGGGATTGCCGGACGCCAGCGTTGATACGTCGTTGGCGAGGCGTGCAGCCCGATAGAAGCTGGAGACCAGCCCGCGGCGCCTCACCCGAGAGCTTCCGTCACGAATTGCTCGGCGTCCGTCGCCAGCTCCGCCCGCTCGGGCTCCTCGGCTTCGATGAGCCGGAGAAGCCGAGCGGCCGCCTCGGGGTGCCCGGTCCCGATGGCAAGGCCAAGGGACAGCCAGTAGTCGGCGGTCTCCATGAGGATCGGATGGATGGCCTCGGCCGTCTCGGCCCGGACGTCCGCCATCGCATGGAGGAGCGCCTGTCCGTACCGCCGCCAAATCGCCTCGAGCGTCGGATCTGCGGTCGTGGCCCGCCCTCGTGGCCCGGTCTGCGCGCATAGTCTACCTCCGAAGCGCGCGCCCCTTCAGGCTGCCCACGTCGGCGCTGGCGGGGGGACGCGTGATCGCCGAGCCGCCCCCTCCGTCCGGTCTGCGGACAGACCCGACTCGCCGTCGACTGCTCACCGCGGCCGCACGCACCCTCGGCTTGCGCGCTCGCTGGTTGGTGGCAGCTCCCGCCTCGACGTTCGAAAGGGGGCCGAGGATTGGCCCGACCCGTCGCGCCGGCTCCCGGCTCCGCTGCGGCGGCCTACGGCTGCCCGGTAACCTCGGCCAGCCGCCGCGCCAGATAGCGCCGCTCGGCCCCGTTGGCCGTCAGGTCGTGCGCAGCCCGGTAGGCGGCGGCGGCATCGGCGCGGCGGCCGAGGCGGCGCAGCAGGTCGGCCCGGGTGGCCGGCAGCAGGTGGTAACCACCCAGGGAGCCCGCGGCTTCCAGAGCGTCGAGAAGAGCGAGCCCCTCGACCGGGCCGTCGGCCATCGCCACGGCGACGATCCGATTCAGCTCCACCACGGGTGAGGGTGCGAGGCTCCCGAGCTGCTGGTAGAGGCCGGCGATCCGCGCCCAGTCCGTGGTGCTGGCGGTGGCGGCGCCGGCGTGGCAGCCGGCGATCTCCGCCTGCAGCGCGTAGGGACCGATCCCGCCCGTCCGCTGAGCCGCGGCGAGCAGGGCCCGTGCCTCCTCGATCTCGCCCCAGTCCCATCGGGAGCGGTCCTGCTCCTCCAGCGTCACCAGCTCCCCCATCTCATCCGTCCGCGCCGACCGCCGGGAGTGGTGCAACAACATCAGCGCCAGCAGCGCTGTGGCCTCCGCCTGGTCGGGCATCAGCGCGGCCACCGCCCGGGCCAGCCGGATGGCCTCGGCGCAGAGCTCGGCGCGGACGAGATCGGCTCCAGCGGTGGCGGCGTACCCCTCGTTGAACAGCAGGTAGAGCACGGCCAGAACGCCGGCGGTGCGGTCAGGGAGCAGGGGCGCCGGCGGGACCCGGTAGGGGATGCCGGCGTCGCGGATCTTGTGTTTGGCCCTGACCAGTCGTTTGGCCATGGTGGGCTCGCCGACCAGGAACGCTCGGGCAATCTCGGCCGTGGTCAGCCCGGAGAGAGTTCGCAGGGTCAGCGCCACCCGGGCGTCCAGCGCCAGCGCCGGATGGCAGCAGGTGAAGATCAGCCGCAGCCGGTCGTCGGCGATGCCGCTCGGGTCGCCGATCGCGGGGCCATCGGGATTCGCCCCCACCGCCGCCTCCTCCAGCTTGGTGGCCTCGACCGCTCCCCGTCGGAAGCGGTCGGTGGCTCGGTTGCGCGCCACGGTCGTGAGCCAGGCCCCGGGGCGCTGGGGAACGCCTCCGCGCGTCCAGGACCTGAGGGCCTGCACGAACGCGTCCTGGGCACACTCCTCGGCCAGGTCCCAGTCCCCCGTCAGCCGGATCAGGGTGGCGACGAGGCGCCCCCACTCCTCGCGGAAGGCCTCATCGACCGCGCGCCGGACCTCGGGGGTCGTCATTCCTGATAGAACGGGCGCACCTCGATCGCGTGGTAGCGGGCGAGGGGATGCGCGGCCGCAAGCGTGATCGCCTGCTGCCGATCAGCGCAGTTGACCACGTCGATGCCGGCGATGAACTCCTTGGTCTCGATGAAGGGCCCGTCCGTGATCAGAGTCTGCCCCTTGCGGACGCGGATCGTCGTGGCCGTGTCCGGCGATTCCAACGCGTTGCCCAGGACCTGGTGGCCGCGGGCCTCCATCTCGAGCCTCCAGGCTTCGCCCTCGTCCATCACCGCCTGATCGTCGAACGGGGCCGCCGGCGTTCCCCCCATCCACATGATCAACAGGTACGGGCGCCGACCTCCATCCTCGCCGCGTCCGAAAGCGAGGGCCTCGTCACCGAGCCGGAGTCCCTCCATGAACGGCCGGATCTCGACCACGTCGAACCAGGATGTCGGGTGCTTGGCCGCCACCTCGATCGCCTCGTCGAGGTCGGCGCACTCGAGCAGGTCAAAGCCGGCCAGAAACTCCTTGGTCTCCGCGAACGGGCCGTCCGTCACCAGCGTCTCACCGGCGCGTACGCGCACCGTCACCGCCGTCTCCGGGAACTCGAGCTCCCGGCCGAGCAGCCGCACCCCGCGGCCATCCATCTCCTCCACCCACGCGGGGCACTCGCGCTGCAGCACCTCCAAGACCGCCGGCGCCTTCTTACCCTGACTGCCGATGCACAGCATGTACTTCATGGTCTCCTCCCGTCCTCCAGTGTCCCATTGCTGCCGCCCCCGGAGAGCGCCCCGTTGACGGGGTGTGCCGGCCGATCAGGCCGCCCGCCAGTGGCGGAAGGTCCAGCGCCCCAGCCGGCTCTGGGCCCGGCCAACCCGTTCGCCGGCCCGGACCGGCGCTGTCTGGGCACGATCGACCCGACCCTGCCGGGCCAGCCGAGCCATGGTGGTGGCGGCGTGGACCTCGTCTGCCCGCCGGGAAACGATCATCCTCGCGATCTCAGGGTTCATCACCAACTCCAGGTGCGTCATCGTCCGTCTATCTCAACGACGAGCGGGACGCCCCCCCCTGGACATCCCCGCGGCCCCTCGCCTCGGTGGCGCGTTGGCACGCGGTAGACTGCCCGGGATGGCGCCATCACCGACCTCGCTCGCGCTCACCCAGGACGCCATCGACGAGATCCGCGCCTGGCGCACGCGTGACCGACGCCCGGAGGCCGTCTTCCGGGTGGACGTCCGCCTGGGCGGGTGCCGGGGATTCAAGCTCTTCTTCGATCTCGAGGACGCGGCCCAGCTCGATGACGTCGTCGTCGAGGAGGCCGGGGTCCAGGTGGTGGTGCAGGCCGACGGGCTCCCCCTGGTCGCGGGATCGGTGCTCGACTTCGAGGACAGCTACCGGGGCCGCGGCTTCCGCCTCGCCAATCCCCGGGCCCGCAACGGCTGCGGCTGCGGCACCTCGTTCATGGCCGACTACCCGGGGGAGGAGGGCGCCGACGACGGCCAGCCGGACGTCGCGGCGGACCCGGCCGCGATGGATTCCCCGCTCAGCGTGCCCTGAGCCAGCGGACCGTGCGGCGCACCCGGCGCCACCACCGGAACCCCATCCGCAGCAGCGCCCGCGACTCCCGGCCGGAGCGGGGCGCGTAGAGGATCCCGAGCACGAGCCCGATCCCGACTCCACGGGTGAAGCCGCGCCGATACCGGCGCAGCGGCCGCCACCGCCGCCGGCGGGCCGCCGACACCGCAGCCACCGCGACGGGGAGGGCCCGGGACCACTCCGACGGCAGGGCGAGACGGTCCGACGGGCTCTCCCGCAGCGCCGGGAGGGACCGTCGCCGGGTCACGATCACCGACCACCACCCGACGGGCCCGCCGGGCCTTGGTCGTCGGCGGTCGAGCCGCCGAGCCCGCCGCTCCCAACGGCCGCCCCGTTGGCGGACGGCACCGCCGGATCGCGGCGGAGCACCACCGCGTCGATCGGCCGGCCGCGATTCGCCAGCTCGAGCACGCGCTGGGCAGCGCGCTCCACCACCGGCTGGGCGGTGTGGGCGATCTCCCCCATCCCCTGGGCAGCGGCCCGCAGCACAGGCTCCGCCCGCCGCCATCCCGCCTCGGTGCCGGCCGCGACCCTCTGGCCCCGCCCGGTCCAGCGCCGGCTCGCGGCCTCCAGCCGCGCTCGGGTCTCCCGTCCCGGACGGGGAGCGATCAGCCAGCCGGCCACGACGCCGCAGACGGTCCCGTGGACGACGCCTCTCAGATAGGCCATGGCCGCGTCACCTCCCGTCGGGCAGCCCGGGTCCGGGGGACCGGCTCGCCGCCCACCGCCAGCGTACTCCAGGGTGGGCGCGGCCGGCGGGCTCCGGACCGCCGTTCCCCTTCCGTGCCGAGCGCAGTACGCTACCCAGACTGAGCCAGGATCGACCCGCAGCCGCCGCCCCGGCCGCGGGTTCGCCCGGTGGCGGACCCGAGCGGGGCGGCAACCGGGGTGGTGTGGAATGCGCTGCGTTGCCCGTGCGGCCCGTCGGGTCCGCCCGGATCGGCCGGGCCGCCGAGACCTCGTCCGTGGGTGACCCCTCCGAACGGGTCGCCGTCCGGCTCGTGGAGCTGGGCTTCTCGCGCTACGAGGCGCGCACCTACCTCGGTCTGCTCCGCAGCGACGCGGCCACCGGGTACGGCATCTCCAACGCCACCGGGGTTCCCCAGCCGAAGGTCTACGAGACGCTGCGCCGGCTGGTGGAGCGCGGCGCGGCGGTGCAGACCGGCGAGCGCCCGGCCCGCTACACCGCGGTGGCCCCGGCCCAGCTCCTGGCCGGCCTGGAGGCGGAGTTCCACGATCGGGTGGCGGCCGTCCGCACCGACCTGGACCACCTCCCCCGCGCCGCCTCCGCCGAGCCTCCCCTCGCGGTCGGCCGCCTGGACGGCTTCGCCCCCGGGCAGGAGCGCGCCACCCGGGCGATCGCGGGCGCCAGCCGCCGGGTGTACCTCCACGCCCGCTCGCAGGAGCTGGAGCCGCTGGCGGCGGCGATCGGCTCCGCCTCGGCGCGCGGGGTCGAGTTCGCCATCGTCCACTTCGGCCCGCTGCCGTTCCCGCGCCCAGCGGGGCAGGTGGTCCGCCACGCCAGCACCGAGGGCACCCTCTATCCCGCCCGCCAGACCCGCCACCTGGCGGTGGTGGTCGACTCCACCTGGGCCCTGTGGGCGGTGGCCCGGGACGGGCGGCAGGCGGAGGGCTTCGTCGCCGACTCCCCCCTGGTGGCGGGGCTGGTGAAGGCCTACATCCGCCACGACCTCTTTGTGCAGCGGATCTACGGCGATTTCACGACCGAGCTGGAGGCCCGCTACGGGCCCGGCCTGCTCCGGCTCGCCGACCTCTCGGGGTCGGAGGGCGGGGACGAGGCCGAGCGCACCGCTGGGGCGGGCTGACCGCGGTCGTACGACCCCCGGTCAGTCCTCCACCAGGAGCGGGTCCATTCCCTCGCTCCAGACCGTTCGACGGTCGGCGGTGATCGCCAGAGCGTCGTACCCCTCGATGCCCGCCACCCAGGCCACCCCGACCTCCCCCATCACGAAGGCGGCGGTGGCGTAGGCGTCGGCGTAGGTGAGGCTGGGCCCCACCACGGTCATGCTCAGGAGCCCCTGGGGCGGCCGCCCGGTGCGCGGGTCGAGAATGTGCGGGCCCCGCTCGTAGCAGCCGCTGGTGGCGACCGCGAGGTCGCCGATCGCCAGCGCCGCCGCGAGCTGGTCCGGGATCTCCGGGTGGCGGATCCCCAGCCGCCAGGTGCCCTGCGGGTCCGGCCGACCGCGGGCGACCAGGTCGCCGCCGGCGTCGACCAGGAAGTTGCGGGCCCCGGCGCGGAGGAGCAGGGCGACGGCACGCTCCGCCGACCAGCCCTTGACCAGCCCGGACGGGTCGAGCCGCCCGCCGCAGCGGATGTTGAAGCGACCCCGGCTCCGCCTCTCCACCTCGTCGCACAGCGCCAGCACCTCCCGCACCTCACCGCGGCAGTCGCCCTCGCTGAGCGCGCCCCGGGAGAGCCGGCTGATCTCGCTGTCCTCCCGGAAGGTGCTGAACACCCGGTCCACTTCCTGAAACCAGGCGAAGACAGCGTCGAGCGCGGACGCCGGTACCCCGACGTCGCGGACGTCGACGGTGACGACCGTCCCCATCACCGCCTCCGCGCGGGCCTCGCCCCGGGTGGGCACCACCGCCAGTGGCGAGGCACCGAGCCCGCTAGGCATGTGCCGCTTTCAGCGCCGAGACCAGGGAGTGGTAGAACCCGTAGCTGGTGTAGGTCGCCCCGCTCACGCCGTTGATCTGGGCGCTCTGGACCTTCAGCACCTGTTGGCGGAGCATCGGCAGCGCCACCGAGTTGATGTACGAGGACTGGGGGTTGTCGTTGGGGTACTGGAGCGCCTTGACCGCGACGATCCGGCCCCCGGCGATCCCCAGCCGGAGCTGGATGTTGCCGTAGTAGATGTAGACCGCCGGCCCGGTGAAGGTGCCGTTCCGGATCCCCGTCGTCCCCGCGGTCGGAGCTGGGGTCGGGCGGGGCGTGCGCGTCGGGGCCGGGGTGGGTGCGGGCGTGTGCACCGGGGCCGCGGTGCGCGCGGGCGTGCCGCGGGCCGCAGGCGGGTCCGGCGAGGCGGTCGCCGCCGGTGCCGGGCTCGGCGTCGACGACGAGCCCGGCGGCGACGCCAGGGTGATCGGCGCCGCCGGCGGGGTGCGGAAGCTGATGAGCAGGACCACCGCGACAACGGTGGCGGCAAGGGTGACGGCGGCGCGGATGGGCATGACCCGGACCTCAGGTGAGGAAGGCGAAACGCTCGACGTGGACCTGGCGCGGCGGCACCCCGAGCGAGCGGCAGCTGCCGAGGACCGCCTCCACCATATCGCGCGGGCCGCAGAGGAAGACGTCGCGCTCGCGCAGGTCGGGGACGGCCCGGATGAGCGCGTCCGGCGCGAACGGCTGGGCGGCGACCTCCTCGCCCCGGCGGCCCACGATGTACTGAACCACCCCGCCGCGCTCCGCCACCAGCTCGTCCAGCTCCGCCTTGAACACGACGTCCTCCCACGATCGGGCCCGGTAGAGCAGGGTGACCGGGTCGAGTCCGGACCGTGCCGCTGATGGCTTCGTCTTCCGCCGTGGCATCTCCTCGATCAGCGCGCGCAGCGGGGTGATCCCGATGCCTCCGGCGATGAGCAGGGCCCGGGGTCGATGGCGCCGCACCGAGGTGAAGAGACCGAAGGGTCCCTCGAGGACCACCCGGGTCCCGCGCTGGAGCCCGCCCAGCACGCCGGTGAAGTCGCCCACCTGCTTGACGGTGATGCGGAGGACGTCCCCGTTGGGCGCCGCCGACAGGGAGAAGGGATGGGCCTGCCACCAGAGGTCGGGGCGGAGGAAGCGGAACTTGAAGAACTGGCCGGCTCGCATGGGCAGGTCGGGGAGGCGGCGGCCGCTGATGTAGATCGAGACCACGTCCGGAGCCTCGGTCACCACCCGCTGCACCACCAGCCGGTGCCGGAGCGCCACCCGAACCGGGATGACGACCCGGAAGGTGAGCACCAGCAGCACCGCCACCGCGTAGAGGGCGACCCAGTAGCCGAGCGCCACCGGGTCGTGCAGGAAGTCGCTGCCGGAGGCCAGCTGGTGCCCGAAGCTGAGCGCGATCGCCAGGTAGATGTACAGGTGGATGAAGTGCCAGCGCTCATGGGTGAGCCGCCGCCGCGCCGCCCGCACCGACACGACCGCCACCAGGATGAAGAGGGCGAAGCCGACGTAGGCCATCAGCATGTAGGGATAGGTGGCGACGAAGGCGCGGGTCTGGGTGAGGAAGGAGCGCCCGTCGGCCAGGGCGAAGCCCAGGGTGCTGAAGAGAACGTGGAGGGTGATGAGGACCACCGTGGCGAAGCCCAGCCAGCGGTGCCAGCCGGCGATGCGGTCGATCCCGAAGAGGCCGTCCAGCCAGGGCGAGCGGGACATCAGCACCACCTGGACCAACGCCGAGTAGGTGCCGAGGAGGGCCGTGATCTGGCCCAGGGCGGTGAGGTCCGCCGCCGGGCTCGTGAGGTGGGCGAGCTGGCCGTGGCGGACCCACATCGCGACGATCAGGACCGCGTTGCCGAGGACGAGCAGGACCACGTCGGAGGGCCGCACGCCCCAGGTGCGGGGCACCCGCACCGACCGGCGCGCGACGGCGGCGGCGCGCGGGGCGCCCGCCGGCAGCTCGGAGGGGCCAGAGGGGCGCGGCATCGCGGCCAGTCTCCGCGCCTCGGCTGACGGTTGGCTGACGAGGCGCGCCCGGCCGCCGGCAGCCGGCGGCCGGGCTGGGGAGGTCGCGGCGGAGCTCCCGACCGCGGAAGCCGTACGGTGGCTCCCATGCGCCTGCTGGTGGCCGAGGACGATGCCGCCCTCCTCTCCGTGCTGGTGCGTGGACTGCGCCAGCACGGCTACCTCGTCGACACCGCCGCCCGCGGCGACGATGCCCTCCACCGGCTCGGCGTCGGCGACTACGCGGCCGCGGTCCTGGACTGGCGGATGCCCGGGATCGACGGGCTCGAGGTCATCGCCGCGGCCCGGCGCCGCGGGTGGCACCTGCCGATCCTCCTGCTCACGGCCCGGGACACGCCGGAGGAGCGGATCCTGGGCCTCGACGCGGGCGCCGACGACTACCTCGTCAAGCCCTTCGACTTCGGCGAGCTGCTGGCGCGCCTGCGCGCCCTGCTCCGCCGCGGGGGCGCAGCCGCCGGGCCCACCCTCCGGGTCGCCGGCCTGCAGCTCGACCCCTCGGCGCGGGAGGTGCGCACCGGCCCGCGCGCCGTCACCCTCACCCCCCGGGAGTATGCAATCCTGGAGCTGCTGATGCGGCGGGCGGGCGCCGTCGTGACCCGCCAGAGCATCGCCGAGCACGCGTGGCCGGCGGCAGACGCCACCTGGAACGCGATCGAGGCGCACATGGCCCGGCTGCGGTCCAAGCTCGGTGGCGACGCTCGGGTGTCGATCCTCGCCGTGCGGGGCGTCGGCTACCGGCTGGTCGGCGAATGAGGGGATGGCCCCGGAGCCCCCTGCGCCGGCACGCCCTCCGCACCGCCGCGGTCGGCACCGTCCTGGTGGCGGCCGGGCTGGGTGCGGCCCTCACCGCCACCGGCCTGCTGGTCTCGCGTCTTTTGGTCAGCGCCGTCGACCACGGCCTCCGCGCGCCGTCGGGCGGGCTCGCCGGTCCCGCCCCTCCGCCCCGCACCGAGGCCGTCCCGCCCCGCGACTTCGACCAGCCGATCTTCTCCTGGGTCGTGCTCGCCGGCGGGCGGTGCCGGGCGGTCGGCGCCGCGCCCACCCTGCCCGCCGGCCTGTGCCGCCTGCGCGGGCTGACCACGGCCAGCGTGGCGGGCGTCCCCTTCCGGCTGCTCGGCCTTCGCCGTCCCGACGGCCGGCGGGTCGTGGTGGGGACGAGCCTGGGCCCGCAGACGAGCCTCATGGGCGACCTCGTCACCGCCGAGCTCGTGGTGGGCCCGCTGCTGCTCCTGCTGGTCTTCCTGGGAGCGCTCGCCATCGGCAGCCGGGTCGGAGGCCCGGTCGAGCGGATCCGCCAGCGCCAGCTCGCGTTCACGGCCGACGCCTCCCACGAGCTGCGCACGCCGCTCACGGTGATCCAGGCCGAGACCAACCTTGCCCTGGCGGGGGAGGATCGGCGTCTGCGCCCGGCCTTGGTCCGCGTCAGCGGAGAGGTGGGGCGGATGCGCCGGATCGTGGAGGACCTCCTCTGGCTGGCCCGCTTCGACTCCCAGCCGGAGCCGCCGACGGCGGTCGTCCTCGACCTGGTGACCGCGGCCCGGCTCGGGGCGGAGCGGTTCTCCCCCGTGGCGGCGGCCCGCTCGGTGACCGTGGAGGTGGACGCGCCCGATCGGCTCCTGCCGGTCTCGGTGCCGGTCGAGTGGATGGACCGCCTGGTCGGCGTGCTGGTGGACAACGCCTGCCGCCACGCCCGCTCCCGGGTCCGGGTGCAGGTCCGCGCGGTGCCGGGGCGGCGCGTCGAGCTGGCGGTGAGCGACGACGGGGAGGGGGTCCCCGAGAAGGACCGGGCGCGGATCTTCGACCGCTTCCATCGCGCCACGCCGCACGGGGAGGGTGCGGGGCTGGGGCTCGCCATCGCCGACTCGGTGGTGGGGGCGACCCGGGGGCGCTGGGAGGTGACCACCCTCGCGTCCGGCGGGGCCCGATTCGCGGTCGGGTGGCCGATCGCTCTCGGCGACGACGGGGCGGCCTCCGACCCGGCGCGGTCTCGGAGGGTGCGGAGCCTCGCCCACCGTCTCCGCCACCGGGCCCCGCCGCCCCGATAGCCAGCGGCCCCCGGGGCGCGGTATCGTTCGGGTACCTACCCCAGTGAGGACTACGTCACCCGATGCGGATCGTCGACCTCCACTGCTACCCCGGCACCGAGCCGTGGATCGTCTCGCAGGGCCCCTTCGCCGCCGCCCTCGGCGCCTACTGGAAGCGGGACTGGGTGGCCAAGTCGGAGGACCAGGTGGTCGCCGACTTCAGCCAGGCGGGCGTGGAGGCGGTGCTGGTCGCCTTCGACATCGAGTCGGTGACCGGAGCGCCGCCGTGCACCAATGCCTACGTGGCGGGGATGCGCGACCGCCACCCGGAGACGATCCTGCAGGCCTGGGGCGCGGTCGACCCCCATCGCGGCGCCGACGCGGTCGCCGAGGCGGCCCGGGCGGTGGACGAGCTGCACCTGCTGGGGTTCCACTTCCACCCGATCATGGGGCGCTTCGCGGTCGATGACCGCCAGTTCTTCCCGCTCTTCGAGGCGATCAGCGGCCTCGGCGTCCCGGTCATGATCGACGTCGGCACGACCGGGATGGGCGCGGGCCTGCCGGGCGGGCTCGGCTCCCGGATCCGCCACGCCCACCCGCTCACGATCGACGACCTGGCCGCCAACTTCCCGGAGCTCACCATCGTCGCCGCCCATCCCGGGTGGCCCTGGGTGGAGGAGATGACCGCGGTCGCCCTCCACAAGGGCAACGTCTACTGGGAGCTCTCCGGCTGGGCGCCGCGGTACTTCCCGAGCAGCCTGACGCGCGACATCCGCGGACGGTTGCAGGACAAGGTGATGTTCGGCAGCGACTACCCGAGCCTCCCCTACCCGCGGCTCCTGCGCGAGTGGCGCGAGCTCAACTACACCGACGCGATCATGGCCAAGGTCTTCCACGAGAACGCAGAGCGCATCCTCGGGCTCACCACCCCCGGCCGCGTCCAGCCGCTCGCCGAACGGAGGGTGGGGTGACCCCGGTCGGCGAGCGCCCGGCGGCCCTGGTCACCGGCTCCACCCGCGGCATCGGCCGCAGCACCGCCCTGGAGCTGGGCCGGCGCGGCTTCGACGTGGCGGTGAACTGCAGCCGCAGCCGCGAGGCCGGGGAGCAGGTGGTGGCCGAGCTCCAAGCCCTCGGCGCGGGCGCCGTCCTGTGCCCGGCGGACGTCGCCGACGAGGGCCAGGTGCGGGGCATGGCCCAGGCGGTCGAGACCGCCTTCGGGCGGCTGGACGCTCTCGTGAACAACGCCGGGACCACCATCGCCACCCCACCCGCCGACCTGGAGGGGCTCGACATGGCCGACTGGGACCGCGTCTTCGCGGTCAACGTCCGCGGCCTGTTCCAGGTCACCCGGGCGTGCCTGCCCCTGCTCCGCCGCTCCCCCACCGCCGCGGTGGTCAACC
Organism: Candidatus Dormiibacterota bacterium; assembly: GCA_027306655.1. Taxonomy (GTDB): domain Bacteria; phylum Chloroflexota; class Dormibacteria; order Aeolococcales; family Bog-877; genus DAHUZL01. Next base: position 8,830 of record DAHUZL010000171.1, on the reverse strand, counting down.
TCGCCAGCATCGCCGGGCTGCGGCCCGGCGCCCAGCCGCTCCCCTATTCCGCCAGCAAGGCCGCCGTCGCCGCCCTCACCCGCACCCTGGCGGGAGCGCTCGGCCCCGAGGTCCGGGTCAACGCCGTCGCCCCCGGGTGGATGGTCGGCGAGTGGATGGAGACGGCGCTGGGCGACAGCTACGACCGCCTGATGGAGCGCCGGGCCCGGCTCACCCCGCTCCGCCGCTGCGTCACCCCGGACGACGTCGCCCGCAGCATCTGCGCGTTGCTCACCGGGCACCCCTTCGTGACCGGCGAGGTCGTCGTGGTCGACGGCGGCTTCGCGGCGACCACCTGAGGTGGCCGGCGCGCCCAGCCCCGTGGACGGGGTCGTTCCCTACCCTGAGGATCTCGCCGCCCGCTACCGGGCTCGCGGCTACTGGCGGGACCAGACCCTGGACCAGGTGTTCAGCGACCTGTTCTGGCGCCACGCGGATCGGATCGCGGTGCGCTGGGGCGACGAGGCGATCCGCTACGGCGAGCTGGGCCGGCGCGCCGCCCGGCTGGCGGCCTGGCTCCATGGGCGGGGCCTGCGCCGCCGCGACCGGATCGTGGTCCACCTGCCCAACTGCCCGGAGTTCCTCACCCTCTACTTCGCCTGCCAGAAGCTGGGCGTGATCCCGATCCTGGCGCTCGCCCCCCACCGGCGCCACGAGATCGACCACTTCGTCGGGCTCGCCGAGGCGGTTGCGTACGTCGGCACCGATCCCGAGCTAGCGGCGGAGGTGGAGGCGGCCCACCCCGGCCTGCGCCACCGCGTCATGCTGGAGGAGCTGGCGGACGAGCGGGTGGGCCGGGCGCTGGCGGGGGCGGGCGCGGCGGCGGAGCCTCCGAAAGTGGAGGTCCACCCCGACGATCCCTGCGTGCTCCTCCTCTCCGGCGGCACCACCGGCATCCCCAAGCTGATCCCGCGCACCCACAACGACTACCTCTACAACACCCGCGCCGCCCTGGCAGTGCAGGCCGTCACCGCCGCCAGCGTGCAGCTCTGCGTCCTGCCGCTGGCCCACAACATGCCGCTGGCGTGCCCGGGGGTGCAGGGGTTCCTGATGGCCGGGGCCACGATCGTCCTCGGCGCCGGCACCCGGGCCGAGCAGGTCCTCCCGCTGGTGGAGCGCCACCGGGTCACCCACATCGCGGCCGTGCCCGCCCTCTACATCCGCTGGCTCGCCGACCCCGCCCGCGCCGGCCTGGACCTCGGCTCGGTGCGCCTGCTCCAGTCCGGCGGCCAGCGCCTCCAGCCCGAGGTGCGCCGGCGGATGGCGGAGGCGTTCCCCAATGCCTTCGTCCAGGAGAACTTCGGGATGAGCGAGGGGACGCTCTTCTTCACCCGAGCCGACGACCCCGAGGACGTGCGGATGGAGACGGTCGGCACGCCGGTCTCGCCCGACGACGAGGTCCGCCTCGCCGACGAGGAGGGACGGGAGGTCGCCGACGGCGACGTGGGCGAGCTGACGGTGCGGGGCCCGTACACCCTGCGCGGCTACTACCGCGTCCCCGACTACAACGCCCGGGTCTTCACCCAAGACGGCTTCTACCGCTCCGGCGACCTGATGCGGCGCCACCCCTCGGGCGCCTACCTGGTCGAGGGACGCATCAAGGACCTGGTCAACCGCGGCGGCGAGAAGATCAGCGCCGAGGAGGTGGAGAACCTCATCCTCACCCACCCCCTGGTCCGCAATGCCGCCTGCGTTGCCGTCCCCGACCCGGTGCTGGGGGAGCGGATGTGCGCCTGCCTGATCGTGAACGACGGCGGCAGCCTGACCCTGGAGTCCCTCAACGCCCACCTGCTCGGGCTCGGGGTCGCCCGCTACAAGCTGCCGGAGCGGCTCCAGCTGCTGCCGCGGTTCCCGCTCTCCCCCTTCGGCAAGGTCTCCAAGCCGCTCCTGGTCGCCGGCCTGCAGGGAACGGCGGCGGGGTGAGCGCGCCCGACCCCCCGGCCGGCCCGGCCTGGGTCGGACGCCCGCTCCGCCGCCGCGAGGACCTCCCCCTCATCACCGGGCGGGGCGCCTTCGTCGACGACCTGCCGGCGGCGGGGGCGCTCCACCTCGCCTTCACCCGCAGCCCCCTCGCTCACGCGTGGATCCGGGGGGTGGACGCGTCCCGGGCGGCGTCGCGTCCGGGGGTGGTGGCGGTGGTCACGGCCCGCGATCTGGAAGGCCAGGTGGCGGCGCTCCCGCTCGCCGCGGTGCCGCTGCCGCCGGGCTTCACCACCCAGCCGGTGCCGATGCCGTGCCTGGCCCAGGGGGTGGTGCGCTTCGTCGGCGAGGCGGTCTGCGCCGTGGTCGCCACCTCCCCGGCCGTGGCCGAGGACGCCAGCGAGATGATCGCGCTCGACCTGGAGGCGCTGCCGGTGGTGGTGGACCCCGACCGGGCCCTGGCGGGGGCGGCGCCGCTGCACCCGGGAGCGCCGGACAACGTGCTCCTGCGCGGCCGCGCCGGGACCGGCGACGTGGACCAGGCCCTCCGCCAAGCGCACCGGGCGATCCGGCAGCGGATCCGGATCCCGCGCCTGGTGGCGGCCCCGATCGAGCCGCGCGGGTGCCTGGCGGCGCACGACCCGGAGACCGACGTGCTCACCCTCTGGTGCTCGTCGCAGGACCCCCACCGGCCCCTGGCCCAGCTCTGCCAGGTGCTGGGCCGGCCGCGGGACCGCACCCGGGTGGTCGTCCCCGACGTCGGCGGCGCGTTCGGCAGCAAGGGCGGCCTTGCCGCCGAGCACGCGGTGGCGGCCTGGCTGGCGCTCCGCCTGGGTCGCCCGGTCAAGTGGGTGGAGACCCGGTCGGAGAACTTCCTCGCCGCCTATCAGGGACGCGGGATGGACGTGGACGCGACCCTCGCCGTCGCCGCCGACGGCCGCTTCCTCGGGCTCCGCTGTCGGGTGGTGGCCGACCTGGGCGCCTACCTGCTCGGCCACACCGGGGTGGTGTCGGCGTCCCTGGCCAGCCTCGTCACCGGCGCCTACGACATCCCGGCGGCGGACGTGGAGATCATCGGCGCGGCCACCAACAAGACCCCGACCGGCCCGCTCCGGGGAGCGGGGCGGCCGGAGGCGACGCTGGTGATCGAACGTCTCGCCGACTGCGCCGCCCTGGCGCTGGGGCTCGACGCGGTCGCGATCCGGCGCCGCAACCTGGTCACCCCCGACCGCCTCCCCTACCGGAGCGCGGTCGGGTCGGTCTACGACTCCGGCGACTACGCTGGCCTTCTCGACCGCTCCCTTACGCTCTTCGACCACGACGGCTGGCGCCGGCGCCAGGCGTCGGCGCGGGCGGAGGGACGCTGGCTCGGGATCGGCCTGGCCCTGGTGGTGGAGTCGTCGGGCAACGGCAACTGGGAGTCGGCCGCAGCCCAGCTCCGGCCCGACGGCGGGGTGGTGGTGCGCACCGGGTCGAGCGCCCACGGCCAGGGCCACCAGACCACCTTCGCCCAGGTCGCGGCCGACGCCCTCGGGGTGGGCCCGGAGACGATCGAGGTCCGTCAGGGCGACTCCGCCGACGTGCCCCCGGGGCTGGGCACCTACGCCAGCCGCTCGGCGGCGGTGGGAGGCTCGGCGGTGCTGACGGTGGTCCGGGAGCTCCGGCAGCGGGCCCGGAGCTGGGCCGCCCACCTCCTCGACGTCGCCGAGGGCGAGCTCCGCTGGGACGCGGGCCGCTTCGTCGCGGCCGGGCCCCCGCCGCGGGCGGTGACGCTGGCGGAGATCGGGGCCGCGGCGGCCGCCACCCCGCCCCCCGACGGCCTGCCCGAGCTCAGTGTCGAGGGGCGATTCACCCTGCCCGGACTGCTTTACGGGTCGGGCGCCTACTGCGCCGCCCTGGAGGTGGACCCCGAGACCGGCCTGACCCAGCTCCTCGACCTCGTCGCCGTCGACGACGCCGGCACCGTGATCAACCCGCTCCTCGCCGAGGGCCAGGTGGTGGGGTCGGCGGTGCACGGCCTGGCGGCCGCCCTCTTCGAGGAGGTGGTCCACGACGAGGACGGCCAGCCCCAGACCGCGAGCTGGATCGGCTACGGGACGCCCACCAGCGCCGAGGTTGCGTTCGAGCTGCGCTCCGAGTTCCGCCCCACCCCGTCCCCGCTCAACCCGCTGGGCGCGAAGGGCGTCGCCGAGAGCGGCAGCATCGGCGTGCCCGCGGCGGTGGCCAACGCCGCCGCCGATGCACTCCGGCCGCTGGGGATCCACCATGTCGACCTGCCGCTCACGCCGGAGCGGCTCTGGCGCCTGTTCGAGGAGGCACGGCCATGACCGACACAAGGGTCCGAGTCGACCTGGCCCGCATGCGGGCCGTCTACGACGCCACCAGGGCCGACGCCACCACCACCCCGGTGCTGAGTCAGCGGGCGGTGGCCCGCATCGACCAGGACCTGCACATGGTGGGGCGGGTGGGCCGCTTCCAGCTGGAGTCGGACGAGCCGCCGTCGCGGGGCGGCCTCGACCAGGCGCCGGCGCCGCTGCAGCTCCTGCTCGCCGGCGCAGCCTTTTGACTGCTCACCCAGCTGGCGAAGTTTTCGCCTCTCTACGACGTGCCGATCCATGAGGCGGAGGCCGATGTCCGGGCCACCTTCAGCATCGCCGACAAGTACGAGCTGGGCGGGCCTCCGGGGGCCTTCCAGCGGGTGACCTTCGCGCTCACGGTGGAGAGCCCGGCCCCGGCCGAGCGCGTGCGCCGGCTGGCCGCGCACGCGGAGCGAGCCTGCCATGCGGCCCAGACCTTCCGGGCCCCGGTCCCGACCGAGCTCACCGTGACCCACAACGGGAGCCCTCTGCCGTGATCCCGTCCCGACTTGTGGAGGACCACCCGTGATCATCGACGCCTACGCCCACGTGTTCCCCGACCCGCTGGTGGACGCCCTCCTCGCGGTCCGCCCCTCGGCCGAGCTGGCCGGGCTGCGGCAGCAGAGCCCCCACCTCCGCGACGCCGATCGCCGGCTCGCCTACATGGATCGTCACGGCTTCGACGTCCAGGTGCTGGTCCTGGCCCGGCCGCCGGTGTGGCTCGGGATGGAGCGGAGCGAGGTCCACCGCCTGACCCGGGTCGCCAACGACAGCATCGCCCAATTCTGCAAGGGCCACCCCGACCGCTTCATCGGCGTCGGCGTGCTCCCGGTGGTCGACGAGGTGATGATGACGGAGCTGGAGCGTCTGCGCTCCGAGCTGGGTCTCCGGGGCGTCCTGATCTTCTCCAACATCGAGGGTCTGCCCCTCGATGACCCCTCGATGTGGCCGCTCTACCAGCGCTGCGCCGAGGTCGGCCTGCCGATCTGGATCCACCCGCAGCACGCCCCGCTCCATTCCTGGATCCGCCGCGACCTGCTCGACCGGATGATCGCCTGGCCCTTCGACACCACGGTGGCGATGGCGCGGCTGGTGCTGGGCGGGGTCTTCGACCGCCACCCCACCCTGCGGGTCGTCACCCATCACATGGGCGGGATGGTCCCCTACTACGCCAAGCGGATCGAGGCGTTCGCCGACGACATGGTGGAGGAGTACAGCCGGCTGGGGATGGCCGATCGGAGCCGGCGCGGCCCCGGCCCCGCGATCGACCACTTCCGCCGCTTCTACAACGACTCCGTCAGCAACGGGTCGGCGTCGGCGCTCCGCTGCGCCCTCGACTTCTTCGGCCCCGAGCACATCTGCTTCGGCACCGACTTTCCCTTCGGGCCCGACCACGGCGAGCGCTGGCCGGTGGACGAGCTCAACGTGATCCGGGCGATCGACATCCCGCAGGCGGAGCGGGAGCTGATCCTCCACGGCAACGCCGAGCGGCTGCTGGGGCTGGACACCGCCTGAGCGGCGCCGAGCGGGCGCCTCCTCCGCACCGATCGCCGCCCCTCCCCCGCTCCATCATCTGGGCGGTCCCGATTCGAGCGCGCTCAGATTCCTGTCAGCCGCCTCCAGCCATCGGAGGGCCATGCGCGCCCATACCGTCACTGCAATGGCTCGAGCGGGCGTCCAGCAATCTCGAAGGCATGCCGCAGCGGGTTGGCGGTCAGCCCACTCCACTCAGCCACCCGCCTCGGTCCATACACCAACACGTCGACCTCGCCATTCAGAGGGGTCAGGGCGCGGTACAGGGCGCCCCAATTCTCGCGGGTCACCTCCGCGTCGGGCAGGAGGACCACCAGGTCCAGGTCGCTGTCCGGTCGCGCCGTCCCGATCGCGCGAGACCCCACTGGCACGATGGCGATCGGATGCGTGTGCGGCACGGCTCGAATCAGCCGTTCGGCTTCCTGGATCCGGGCCTGGTCCGCCGAGGTCGGCACCCCACCCCGTGCGTCCGGGACCCCTGGCACTGCCACTCCCCGCTCGTAGCACCGGGGCCGGAATCTCCCCTATCGGTGCAGGGACGTCTGGGCGCCGAGCTGGACGTCCGGGTGAGCTGGCATTCACCCGCCTCGCCGCCATCGGAGCCGGTCACCCCGGCGCCGAGCGAGCCTTGCCGCTGAGGCGCGCGACCAGCTCGTCCTTCCTGACCTTGCCGAACGGGGAGAGCGGGAGGTCGTCGCACCGCTCGAGGCGCTCGGGATGCTTGAAACGGGCGAGCCCGCGGTCGGTCAGGAACCGGGACAGCTGCTCCACGCTCAACGCCTGCCCGTGGCGGAGCACGACGCAGGCGCAGGTGCGTTCTCCGAGGACGGGGTCGGGCATCGGGACGCAGGCGACCTGGGTGACCGCCGGGTGGGTCAGGATCATCTCCTCCACCTCCTCGGTGCTGATCTTCTCGCCGCCGCGGTTGATGAGGTCATTGATCCGGCCCTCGACCACGTAGTTGCCCGACGGGTGGCGCCGCAGCACATCGCCGCTGCAGAAGAATCCGTCGACGGTGAACCGGCTCGCGTTGACCTCCGGGGCCCTGAAGTAGCCGCGCAGGGTGTACGGGCCGCGGACGATCAGCTCTCCCGGCTGCCCCGCGGGCACCTCGACCCGATCGGCGTCGACCAGCCTCACCTCGTCGGCCGGACACACCGGACGCCCGACGGTCTCGAGGCGGACGTCGGCGGGATCGTCGAGGCGGGCGATCATGAGCAGTCCCTCGGCCATCCCGAAGACCTCCTGGACCCGGGCATTGGGGAAGGCCTCCTCGGCGCGGCGCTTGGTCTCGGGGTGGAACCGCTGTCCCCCGGTGTTGATGACCCGCACCGACGACAGGTCGACGGCCGCCAGGACGGGGTCCGCCGCGCGCTCGGTGAGCCATCGGATGACGACGGCCGGGGCCAGCTCGAGGTGGGTCACCCGGGTCGACGCGATCAGGCGCAGGGCGTCGGCCCCCCGCGCCGACGGGGAGAGGACGACGCGGGCGCCGGCGAGCAAGAACCCCTGCAGGCCCGGCGAGGCCAACGGGAAGTTGTGGGAGATCGGGATCACGATCAGGAGGGCGTCGTCGGGACGGATGTCGTTGAACTGCGCGATCGCCCTGGTGTTGTAGAGGTAGTCGTTGTGGGAGCGGGGGATGACCTTGGGGATGCCGGTGGTGCCGCCGGAGAGCTGGAACACGCAGGGGTCATCGGGGCTCACCGCGAGGGCGTCGAGCACGTCGCCGCCGACCTCGGGCGGGCGGGCCAGCAGCTCGCCGATCGAGACGAACCCCGGGTCCGCCGGGGCCGGACCGGCGACCAGGACGGTCCGCAGCGAGGGCGCCCCGGCGACGATCTCCCGCGCCAGCTCGAGGTGGTCGAAGTGACCAAGGCGGTCGGGGACCGCGTACCCCACCGCGCCGACGAAGTCGACGTAATGGCCGATCTCGTGGCGGCGGTGCGGCGGCAGCGCCATCAGCGGGATCGCCCCCAGTCGCTGCAGGGCGAAGTACAGGTACACGAACTCCGGGATGTTGGGGAGCTGGACGACCACCCGGTCGAGCGGGCGGATCCCCCGCGCGTAGAGGTGGCGGGCGAGCCGTTCGGCACGGGCCCCCACCTCGCCGTAGGTGACGGACCGATCCGCCGCGACCACGGCCACCCGCTCCCGATGGCTGGCGAAGAGAGGAAAGAACACGTCCCGCAGGGTCCTGTCCCCCCAGTAGCCGTCCCGCCGGTATCGCTCCGCATACTCAGGCGGGAAGGGCACGACACCCGGCAGGCGCGAAGCCCTGCCCGCGTGGCCCACCGGCTCACCCGGTCCGGGTGCGGCCGCCGATCGGGATGCTCACGACAGGTAGCCGGCGACCTTTTCGATGGCCGTGAGGTGGTCCGCGACCAGCCGGTCGCGTCGCGGGACCGGATAGATGATGGGATAGATCCCCTCCCCGATCAGCCACTCCAGGCGCCGGCGGCAGACCTCGGGCGATCCCGTCAACGTGAACCTCTCCAGCAGGCCGTCGCTGACCATCGCCGCGGCGCGCGCGTAGTCGCGCGTCTCCCACACCCGCCGGATCGCGCCCACCTCGTCGGCCGATCCGGAGACCTCGGCGATGTGGAGGTAGTGCCGGGACGCACAGTAGAAGGCGCAGCCGCGGCGCATGGCATCGCGCGAGGCGTCGTCCCCCGGGTCGGGCGTGGTCATCTCGAGGGCGAGGATCCTCACCTCGGCAGGGTCGCGGCCCACCCCGGCGCACGCGCGGGCCACGCGGCTGCGGATGTCGGCCAGCGAGTCGGGGGTGAGCCAGTTGGTGATGAGGCCGTCGAAGTGCCTCGCCGCCGTCTCCACCATGCGGGGACCCAGCGCCGCCAGGTAGATCGGCACCGATCCGGGGACGCGGCCCTCGCGGAGGTGGAAATTGCGGACGTGGAACCAGGTTCCCTCGTACGAGAAGCGATCGGCGGAGAGGAATCGGCGCACGATCTCCAGCGTCT
>DAHUZL010000170.1 GCA_027306655.1 Candidatus Dormiibacterota bacterium | reverse complement strand
CCGGACCCGCCACGGGCCGACCGCGAGCTGCTGGGACGGCTCTGCGGCGACCGCCCCGAGCGGCAGCCCGGCCCTGAGTTCGACGGCCCCCGGCCGGACGTATGCTTGCCGTATGGCGATCGATCTCGACGCGCTGCTGACGGCACTCGAGCGAGACCCGGCGGCTCGGGCTCGCATCCGGCAGGCCGTCCTATCGCGGGACCTCTTGGAACTGCCGGCGCGCGTGGAGGACCGGATTGCCCATGTGGACGAGCGGTTCGCCCAGGTGGAGGGCCAGATCGGCCGACTCGCCACGCGGATGGAACAACTGGCCGGCTATGTCGGGGACCTCCGTGGCACCGTGTACCAGCGCGGCGCGGTTCGGCCCCGGATGGTGGCTGGCGCGGTTGGGGCTCCGGTGGCGCAGGTCCATCTGGCCCCCCCCGACGACCTGGCCGCTCGCCTGGAGGCCGCGACCACGGCGGGCATCCTGACGGAGCAGGAGGCGGACGCCATCGAAGTGGCGAACGGCGTGTTCGTGTGGCACCGGGGCAACGGCGCCGGCCCCGTCTACTGCGTCGTCGAGGCATCGATCACGCCCGGGTCGACCGACGTGGAGCGGGCCGCGACTCGGACGGCCTCCTTGGCGAAGACGGGGGTCGAGACGCGGGCCATCGTGCTGAGCGACGGGGTGCCACCCCCGGACCTCGCCGCGATCATGCAGGCGCGCGGGGTGGCGTGGCGCCGGGTGCAGTCGCCGCAAGGGCCCAGCAGTCTTTGAGAATCTGAGCCCGTCCGCTCAGCTCGCGAGCGGCAGCTCCAGCTGGTCCTCGGTGATCGCGGGCACGCCCCGGAGCTGGAGCCCGCCCGTGGGGTCGAGCCGGACCTGCCACGGGCCGGCGGCGACCCTGATGCTCGGCCGGGGCGTCCATCCGACGGTGCCGGCGACATGCACGGCCACGCCACGGTGGCGATCACCGTGGACAGCTACTCTCACGTCACCGAGACGATGCCGCGGTCGGTCGTGCGCGGGATCGAGCCGGTCGTGACGGGCGGGGCCCGTCGGTCAAGCGGCCGAAGCGGGTGGCGGTCAGGGTAGCCGTCAGGACCAGGCCGCCGCCTACGCTATCGACCAATTTTCGATCTCGAACCCCCGGTGCCGAGGGCCGGGATCGAACCGGCGACACCGGGTTTTTCAGACCCGTGCTCTACCAACTGAGCTACCTCGGCGCGACCGCGGAGTCTAAGCATAAGACCACAAGTCCTGTCCGAAGAGAGGGCCGGGGTCCGGTCCGGCACGCACCGCAAACGCTCCGGCGTGGTCCCCCGCGGCACGGTCACCGGCCGTGGGGCGCTCATCCGGGGTGGTCTGCGGGGCAGGCCCGGCAGTTCGCCGAGCGGCCCGGCGCCGTCGGGCGCCGGCCTGCGCCCTCCCGTCGCGGCGTCGCGGACGGCGCCCCGGCGGAGCAGCGCTTGACTCGGTCAGGGCCGCTTGCAGCCCTTCGAGGCAGGCCAGGGCTCGCCTGGCCTCGGAGTAGTCCACCCGGGCCGTCCCCGGGTCAGCGGGATCGCTCAGGGTGACGAAGGCCGCCAGCAGGGCGGCCACGCGGTCCCGGTCTCCCTCCAGGCCGCAGCCGGGGCAGTGGTGAGTCCGCTCGGAGAGCCGCTTCGCCACTCGGCGGCCGCACAGGCGGTGCTGGGAGAGGGCGGTGGTCCGAGTGGAGGCGCCGAGGACCCCGGTCGCCGAGCCCAGCTGGGAGACGGCCCACGCCTCGGCCCGGATCGCTGCTCGCAGCCGCCCCGGACCGAGGGCGCCCACCCCGCGGCCCCAGCGCCGGGCCCAGGGGCGGCAGTCCGTCTCCTCCACGATCAGGCTGGCCCCATGGGTCGCCACCACCTCGGCGCCGAGGCGCCGGGCCCGGTCGCGCCCGGTCCGCGCTTGGGCCGCGCCGGCCACCGCGCCGCGGCCCCGCACCTCCTGGTATCGACGAGAGAGGCTGTCGTGGCGGAAGGCCTGCCGGGGGATGCTGGAGGCGTCGGACACCCGGGGTCCGCGGGGCAGGCTGGCCTGGACCACCGACAGCCCCGCCCGCTCCCGCCGGGAGGCCCGCCGCTCCTGGGCCCGGGAGAGCCGGTACTGGGCCGCGTTGCTCGCTCGGCGCGAGCGGTCCAGCGCCCGGGCCCGGCGACGGGCGCGCAGCGCTGCCCGCATCACCCCCGGGCGGTGGTCGGCGACGATGGTGGTGGCCCGCACCCCCGTCAGCGCTCGGTCCACCGAGACGACCACCACGTGGGACACGTTTAGGTCCACTCCGGCCCGCCGGTCCAGGAGGGCCGCGTCCCCCCGGCGCCGCACGGTCGCGGGCGACCAATACGGCGGTTGCAGCACCAGCAGGTGGGCCTCGTACCGCCATCCCCCGGGCGCCCCCGGGTCTCGCCGTCGGACGAGGTCCACCTTGTGCCAGAGCTCGGGGTCCTCCAAGTGGTGGGCGGTGTGGGCCCAGCTGCTGACCCCCGAGGGCAGCCGCACCGGCAGGATCAGCGCGTCGCCCCGGGAGGCCGAGCCCCCGGGGAACACCAGGGCCAGCGCTCCCCGGTGGTCCCACCAGGACCCAGACCGCGGCACCGCCGGGGCCCGCAGGTGGCCGGGCTGGGCCAAGACCGATTCCCCGGGGCGAAGTCTCCCGGCGTCCAGGACCACGGCAGCGAGAGCCGGGCTGGGGTAGTGGCCCACGTGGCCGGCCAGGGTCCCCACCAGCCTGAACGTCTCCCACTTGTGGGGGGTGGTGTGGGAGCGGGCTCGGCCCGGGATGGTCTGGAAAGTCCACCAGCTCCCCCGACGCGGGGATCCCGCCCGGTGGCCGGTCCGATCGGGGAAGAGGTGGCGTGCCGTCGCCTCCCAGACCGCGTCGGCGGTGTGCATCACCAGGGCCTTGGTGACATGGTCGGCGAGGTGCCGGGAGCGGTCCAGGTGGGCGTACGCCGCGCGCTCGAAGGCGCTGCGGCTGAGCCCCAGCCGCTGCCGCACCGCCTGCGGTCCTCGGGCTCGACGCTCCCGGTGGGCGGCCGCGTACGCCCGGCACCGGGCCTCCGCCTGGCGCCGCAGAGCCCGTCGCACCGAGAACAGCGCCCCATACAGCCGCTCCAGCCGCCGGCGTTGGTGGGGGTCCGAGGCGTCCAGGGGCAGCCGGATCACTGTCACCGGCCCCTCGCGCGAGAAGGCCGGCCCTCGGCCCTGCCCCCGGCGCCGCGAGGACGGCAGGGCTGCAACTCCCATGCCGCAGAGAATACCAGCTCGGGGGTACGCATGTTCGCTCCCCACCCCCACGTCCTCGGACCGCGGCGTGACCCACGGACAAGACCTGTGCCATCCTGCTCAGCACAGGGCTGGAATGACGCTCGATCGGCGGGGCGGACGTGCGGGGACCGACGTGGCCCCGTCGGGTGAGTCAGACCGGAGCGCGCGCGGCGCGATCCGCGGCGGCAGCGCTGATGTCCCCGGCGGCCACCATCGCCTGGAGGACGTCGTGGCGGCGGTCGCGGGCCGCATCGGGGTGGACCAGCGGGTCGAATGCCGAGGGCGCCTGGGGCAGGCCGGCGAGGAGGGCCGCCTGGGCCAGGGTGTCGCGGGCGAGCGGGCGGTGGAAGTAGCGACGACTGGCCGCCGCCGCGCCGTAGGCACCGCCCCCGAGGTACACCTCGGAGAGGTATGCGGCCAGGATCTGGCGCTTGCTGAGGTGGCCCTCGATCTTGAGGGCCAGGATGACGTCCTCCCAGCGCAAGGGGAGCGTCCCATCCCATCCGTGCAGGTAGACGTCCTCCGCCAGCTGCTGCGTGATCGTCGAGCCCCCCTGACAGGTGCAGCGGTGGGTCAGGTCGTAGGCCGCGGCGCGCAGGAGCCCTTCGATGTTGATCCCGTGGTCGTGATAGAACTGCGCGTCCTCGACCGCGACGACCGCCTCGGCCAGGAGGGGGGGAACCGCGTCGGGTGCGATCACGGTGGTGTGGTGGGCGTGATCGAGGGCGGCGACCCGCCGGAGCAGGTTCCCGGTCGCGGGCGTGAGCGCCCAGGTGGCGGCCGTGGCCACGACGGCGAGGGCGCAGGCCCCGACGACCGCCACCGCTCCGGCGCGGCGGGCGCTCCGCCAGCGCCTCGATGGCCGCCGGGGAGGGGGCGCAGCGCGGTCCGCAGGGGTGCACCCGCCCTGGTCGCGGGCCGCCGTGGACTCGTCGAGGGGGGCGGGGTCGGCGATCGCCATCAGCGGGAGCGTATCCGCTGGCTCGCGGGCCGGCCCCGCCCCCCGTTCTGTCCCCGTATCGTTCTGCCGTGGCCGCCACGCCCCCCGCCCCGGCACCCCGGGACGGCCGCACCCGCCGCCGAGGCTGGGGTGCCGCCGCGGTCCTCTGCTTCGTCATCGCGATCGTCCTCTCCTGGACCGAGGGAGCGCGGGACCTGCGCCTCGAGGGGGTGGCGTTCCTGGTCGCCCTGGTCGGGTGCGGCGCTGTCCTTCGCGCCGCCCGGCGCGAGGCGCCGCCGAGCTGAGCCTGGTCCCGGGCGTCGTCCCCGCGCCCGCGGCCGCGGGCGGGGACGGTCAGGCGAGGCGTTCCAGGATCATGGCCATGCCCTGGCCGCCGCCGACGCACATGGTCTCGAGGCCGATCGTCTGGTCGCGGGTGCGGAGGCCGTTGAGGAGGGTGCAGGTGATCCGGGCCCCGGTCATGCCGAAGGGGT
>DAHUZL010000165.1 GCA_027306655.1 Candidatus Dormiibacterota bacterium | reverse complement strand
CGGCCCCGGCGGCGGCCCCCCACCGGCGCCGATGGCGCCGGGGCTCAGCGCGCGACGCCACCGCCCGCCACGGCCGAGACCCCGACCGGCGGTGCCGGCCGGCCGGGGGCGGCCACGGCCACCGACGCGACCAGGGCGGAGCGCAGCACCCACACCGTGACCGGTCCCGACTCGAAGGTGCGCACGTACCCGTGGGCGAGCGGCTGTTTGATCTGGGGCCAGGCGGCGAGGGTCTCGGTGGTGGTGACCACCACCGCGGGGCGGGCGTGGTCCACCCGCTCGGTGACGGCGGCCGAGCCGAGCCAGGCCTCGTCGACGTAGATCGCCGGCGTCGGGAGGACCGGGCGCAGGTCGGCCAGGATGTACTCCCAGGCGTCGGAGGACCAGACCACCGCGCTGCGGGCGGTGAGATGGTTGCTCCGGAGCCAGGCCGCCGCGGCGCCCTCGCCGTAGGTGCGGGGGTCGAAGGTGTCGGCGTAGGCGACCGGCGTGACCGCGCCGGCCAGGTGTCCGACGAAGTTCTGGTAGTAGACGGCGCTCAGCGGCAGGGTGTAGAGGAACTTGGTGTGGGCGTGGAGGACCCCGCCCCAGAGGCCCATCGGGATCATCGCCGCCACCGCCAGCGGCGCCCGGGCGGCGAGCCGCGACCGCTGCCACCGGCGGGCCCCCGGCGAGGGCAGCCGGAGCCGGGGCAGGCGGGTGCCGGCGAAGAGCGCGAGCAGGGGCACCACCATCGGCAGCGAGAAGAAGACATAGGGGCGGTTGGCCAGGGTCTCCACGATGAGGACGGCCGCTGCCCAGATCAGGACCAGGTGGCGGCGGGGGTCGTGGCGGCGGCCGCTCCACACCCCCAGGGCGAGGGCGAGGATCTCGGCCGCCCGGGGCAGGACCGTGACCGGCGAGACGGGCAGGGAGCTCCGGGTGTAGGTGAGGAAGGACGACCCGAGGAGGAAGAGCACGTTGCCGGTGCCGGCGACCACCGCGTAGGGGGCGATGGCGACCACCACCAGCACCACCGCGGTGGCGCCGGTGGCGGCGAGCTGGCGCCGGCCCCGGCCCCCCGGGAGCACCAGCAGCCAGACGCAGGCGGCGCCGAAGTCGGCGAGCGCGGTCTGCTGGTAGAGGATGGCGGCCGCGAACAGCACCCCCGCCAGCACCCCCCTCAGGAGCTGCCGGCGGGGCGCGGCCGGGCGGAGGGCGAGCAGGGTCACGATGATCCCCCAGGCGGCCGGGGCCACCAGGAAGTTCTCCGGCAGGGCGAGGTCGCCGTTGAGGAGCGGGGTTCCGAGCAGGAACGCCGCCACCGCGGCCGCCACCGCGGCCCGCCGCGGGCCCCAGCCGTCGAGCACCAGCTTCCAGCAGGCGAGGAGCGCCAGGAGCCCGGTCGCGACCGAGAACAGATGGATCCCGAGCTCGCCGGTCCCGAACCAGCGCATCGCCACCCCATAGGTCCAGAAGAGCAGGGGCGGCTTGTTGTTCCAGACGGTGCCGTAGAGGGTGAACCCGTGAGCCACCAGCCAGGCGGTGGTGGCGTAGCCGGCCTCGTCGGTGTACCAGTGGGGCTCGAACAGCGACGGCAGCCGCAGCAGGCAGTAGGCGAGGACGGGGAGCCCGATCCACCTGCCCTTCCCGGCCGGCACCAGCGAGCGCCAGGCCCGCCCCGCCCACCCCGCCCGCTCGGGCGGCGCCGCCGCAGCCGGGCGTTCCTCGGCGGCGGGACCGGCGTCACGCCGCCGCAGCCAGCGCCGCACCAGCACCGCGGCGAAGCCGAGCAGCCCCTCGGGCACGGCGATGGCGAGATCGAGGAGCTGGACCTCGAGGCTGAGCGCGAGCGCCGCCGGAACCGACCAGCCCGCCAGGGTGAGCCCCCCCGTCCACCAGAGCTGCGAGGTGCCGAGCCCGCCCACCCCCTGGATCGGCAGCGAGAAGAGCAGGGTCCGCAGGGCGAGGGCGAACCACACCTGCCAGAAGCCGATGTGGGCGCCGAGGGCGGCGAACAGGCACCAGTACTCCCCGGCGCTGAGGAGCCGGGCGCCCAGCGTGGCGGTGGCGAGCCCCAGCACCGCCCGGCCGCTGCTGAGCTCCTGGAGCACCGCCTCCCCGCGGACGGCGAACCGCCCCACCACCGGCAGCCGCTCCAGCGCGGTGAGGGCGAGGCGCCGCGGCCGGGGCCGGAAGAGGGTGAGCAGCGCGAGCAGGAAGGCGACCCCGAGCGCGACCAGGAGGACCCGGAGCGCCCCCGGGATCCGGAGCCCGGCGACATTGGCGCTGACCAGGAGGATCACGACCAGGCTGGCCAGGTCCAGCAGGCGGGCGACCAGGGCGGCCCCCGCGCCGCGCATGACGGGGACGTCCAGGTCGCGGCGGGCGAGCCAGACGAAGGCGGCGTCGCCCCCGGGGCCGGGGAGGATCTGGCCCGCCCCCCACGCCGCGACACTGACGGCCGTGACCGGCAGCGCCCCGCCCCGCCCGAGGAGGAGGCGGTACCGCCAGGCCCGCATCGCCACCGACCCGAGGGCGAGCAGAGCGGCCCCCACCACCAGCGGAGGGGAGGCGTGGCCGACGTCGGTGAGGACGTCGGCCAGAGAGACCCGATGGAGGACCAGGACCAGGAGGACCCCGGCCACCACGGTGCCCACCGCCACCCGCGTCGAGCGGCGGCCGAGCAGCGATCGCAGTCGGGCCGCCGAGAGCCGCCGGCTCACGCCGATCCGGGGACGGTGGCACACGGCTTCACCATCACGCGCGCTCCCATCTGGTGAGATCGCCGAGCCGAGGCCCTCCCCCCTCCAACTGCCGTAGTATGGCCGACCAGTGCCGAGAGCCGCGGTCGAGCGCGTCCTGGTGACCGGCGGCGCCGGCTTCATCGGCACCCACACGGTGCGACGGCTGCTCGACGACGGACGGGCCGTCCTGGTCCTCGACGACCTCCGCCACGCCTGCGGCGAGCCGGTCCCGAGGCCCGCGGAGCTGGTGCGGGCCGAGCTGTCGAGCCGGACCGCGGCCGAGGCGATCGCGGGCTTCCGGCCCCACGGGATCATCCATCTGGCCGCCCAGGGAGGGGTCGGCCGGTCCGTCCGCGACCCCGCGGGCGACGCCCAGGTCAACGTGGTGGGGACCTGTGCCATCCTCCGGGCCGCGGTGGACGCGGGCTGCCGCCGGGTGGTCTTCGCCTCCTCCGGGGGCGCCATCTACGGGCGGGCGCGGCGCCTGCCCAGCCAGGAGGGCGACCGCGAGCACCCCCTCTCCCCCTACGGCGCCGCCAAGCTCGCCTGCGAGGGATACCTCGGGATGTTCCGGCGCACCTTCGGCCTCTCCAGCGTCGCCCTCCGGTACAGCAACGTCTACGGGCCGTACCAGGACGGCACCGGGGAGGCCGGGGTGGTGGCGATCTCGATCCACCGTCTGCTCGGCGGGGAGCGGCCGCAGGTCACCGGGGACGGCCTCCAGACCCGCGATTTCGTCTACGTCGGCGACGTCGCCCGGGCCAACTGCCTGGCGCTCGCCGCCGCCGCCACCGGCGCCCTCAACGTCGGCACCGGCCGGGGGACGGCGGTGCGGGAGGTGCTGGAGATCCTGGGGCGGCTCGCCGGCGACCGGGCCGGCCCCGAGCTCATCCCGGCCCGCCCGGGCGAGGTCCGTCACACCCATCTCCTGGTCGAGCGGGCGGATCGGCAGCTGGGCTGGCGGGCGGAGGTTCCACTGGCGGCGGGGCTCCAGCAGACGCTCGCCAGCTTTCGCGAGCGGGCCGGGCGCCCGGGCGCGCCGGGCGGCTGAGTTCGGAGTGTCGTCGGGC
>DAHUZL010000154.1 GCA_027306655.1 Candidatus Dormiibacterota bacterium | reverse complement strand
TCGACCTCGATCTGCCCCGGGACCGGCTGACGGTCGTCACCGGCCTCTCCGGCTCGGGCAAGTCGTCGCTGGCGTTCGACACCATCTATGCCGAGGGACAGCGCCGCTACGTGGAGTCGCTCTCCGCCTACGCGCGCCAGTTCCTGGGCCAGATGGAGAAGCCGGACGTCGACCACATCGACGGCCTCTCCCCGGCGATCTCCATCGACCAGAAGGGCGCCGGCCGCAACCCGCGGTCGACGGTGGGGACCGTCACCGAGATCTACGACTACCTCCGCCTCCTCTACGCCCGGGTCGGCCACCCCCACTGCCCCCGCTGCGGCCGCGAGATCAGCCGGCAGACGGTGGAGCAGATCGCCGACCAGGTGGAGCGGCTGCCGTCGGGGACCCGGCTGCTCGTCGCCGCCCCGATGGTCCGCGGCCGCAAGGGCGAGCACCAGGCCGCGATTGAGCAGGCGCGCCGGCTCGGATATGTCCGGGCCCGGATCGACGGGCGCCTCCACGAGCTCGACCAGGTCCCCATCCTGGACAAGCGGTTCAAGCACGACGTCGAGGTGGTGGTCGACCGGCTGGTGCTGGGGGAGGGGGTGCTGCCCCGCCTGCGCGAGGCGGTCGAGCAGGCGGCCCAGCTCGCCGGCGGGACCGTCATGGTGCTGCCCGCGGACCCCGACGGCGGGGGAGAGGAGATGCTCTTCTCGCAGCAGTTCGCCTGCGTCGTCGACGGCGTCTCGATGGAGGAGCCGGCCCCCCGCAACTTCTCCTTCAACAACCCCCACGGCGCCTGTCCCGGGTGCACCGGCCTCGGCGCACGCCTGGAGGTGGACCCCGACGCGGTGGTCACCGACCCGGAGCGCTCGCTGGCGGAGGGCGCGCTCGGCGGCTGGACCCGGGGCCCGTCGCAGCAATGGCTGCTGGAGCTGGTGGCGGCGGTCGCGCGGACGGAGCGGATCCCGCTCGACCGGCCCTGGCGGCGGCTGACGCGCGCCCACCGCGACCGCATCCTCTTCGGGCTCGACCCCGGCGACACCGTGCGGATGCGCTTCACCACCCGCAGCGGCCGGGTGCACACCTTCAACGCCCGGTTCGAGGGCGTCATCCCCAACCTGGAGCGGCGCTATCGCGAGACCGAGTCGGAGCAGGTCAAGGCCGACATCGAGCGCCTGATGCTGCAGCGCCCCTGTCCCGATTGCCAGGGCCGCCGGCTCAAGCCGGAGTTCCTGGCGGTGACGGTGGACCGGATGGGGATCATGGATCTCTGCGCCCGACCGGTGGACCGCGCCCTCGCCGCCGTCGACGGCTGGCAGCTGAGCCAGCGCGAGCAGCTGATCGCCCGCCAGATCCTCAAGGAGATCCGCGAGCGCCTCGGGTTCCTTCAGGACGTCGGGCTCCAGTACCTCACCCTGGACCGCGCCGCTGCCTCGCTCTCCGGCGGGGAGGCGCAGCGGATCCGGCTCGCGACCCAGATCGGCAGCCGCTTGACCGGCGTCCTCTACGTCCTCGACGAGCCGTCGATCGGGCTGCACCAGCGTGACAACGCCAAGCTGCTGCGCACGCTCCGCCAGCTGCGCGACCTGGGCAACACCCTGATCGTCGTCGAGCACGACGAGGAGACGATCCGCAGCGCCGACCACATCGTCGACATCGGGCCCGGCGCGGGGGAGCACGGCGGCGAGGTGCTGGTGGCGGGGTCGCTGGCCACGGTGCTCGCCCACCCGACCTCGCCCACCGCCCAGTTCCTGCGCGGCGAGCGCCAGATCCCGATCCCGGCCCGGCGGCCGACCGACCCCCGCCGCTGGCTGGTGGTCCGCGGCGCCCGGGCCAACAACCTGAAGGGCATCGACGCGGCCCTCCCGCTGGGCTGCCTGGTCGGGGTCGCCGGCGTCAGCGGCTCGGGCAAGAGCAGCCTCGTCAACGACATCCTCTACCGGCGCCTGGCCCAGGTGTTCTTCCGCGCCCGCGAACGTCCCGGGGCTCACGCCGGGATCGACGGCCTGGAGCACCTGGACAAGGTCGTCAGCGTCGACCAGGCCCCGATCGGACGCACGCCGCGGAGCAATCCCGCCACCTACACCGGGCTGTTCACGCCGGTGCGGGAGCTGTTCAGCCAGATGCCGGAGGCGAGGGTGCGCGGCTACCAGCCGGGCCGGTTCTCCTTCAACGTCAAGGGTGGGCGCTGCGAGGGGTGCGAGGGCGACGGGATGCTCAAGATCGAGATGCACTTCCTCCCCGACATCTACGTCACCTGCGACGTCTGCAAGGGCCGCCGCTACAACCAGGAGGCGCTCGCCGTCGTCTTCCGGGGCCACTCCATCGCCGACGTGCTGGCGATGTCGGTGGACGAGGCCCTCCAGCTCTTCGCCAACCAGCCCCCGATCGCCCGCAAGCTGCGGACCCTCGCCGACGTCGGGCTGGGCTACATCCGCCTGGGCCAGCCCGCCACTCAGCTGAGCGGGGGCGAGGCGCAGCGGGTCAAGCTGGCCACCGAGCTCTCCCGGCGCGCCACCGGCCGCACCCTCTACATCCTCGACGAGCCCACGACCGGGCTCCACTTCGCCGACGTGGAGAAGCTCCTCCAGGTGCTGCACCGGCTGGTCGACACCGGCAACACGGTGGTCGTCATCGAGCACAACCTCGACGTCCTGAAGTCGGCCGACTGGATCCTCGACCTGGGGCCGGAGGGCGGCGACGCCGGCGGCGCGATCGTCGCCCAGGGGACGCCGGAGGCGGTCTCGGCCGACCCCAACTCGGTCACCGGCCAGTACCTGGGCCCGGTGCTCGCGGCGGCCGGTCCGCGGGACGTCTCCGCCGCCAGCTGACCGCGCGTGCCGCCGCCCGCGCCGCCCCGCCCGCCCCGGACCCTGCAGGGCTGGCAGGCGCGGGGCTGCCTGGTCGGGGTCGGGCTCTTGGTCCTCTTCAGCGCCGTGGTCATCCTGCTCGCCGTGCTCAGCAACCTGCCCCATCGCTGAGGCGAGGCGGCCGCCCTCGGCGACCCGCGTCGCCCCGGGCCGGGCGGGGTGCCGCCACACTGGGCCGTGATGCCCCCCGCTGCCGGCGAGCGCGTCGGCCCCCGCCCCGAGCCCGATCCGGGATCGGCCGGCCCGCCGACGACGGCAGGGTCGGAGCCGGCCGGGACCTCACTCCTGGCCCGCCGTGAGCTGCTGACGGCGCGGCTGGCGGCGACGCCGGAGACACCCGGGGTGTACGTCTTTCGCGACCGTGCCGGCCGCGTCCTCTACGTCGGCAAGTCGACCGCGCTGCGCACCCGGCTGCGCTCCTACTTCACCGCCATCGCCGCCCACCCCCGCCGCGTCCAGCGACTGGTGGCCGAGGCTCACGACTTCGAGGTCATCCCCTGCGTCAGCTCCCGCGAGGCCCTGATCCTCGAGAACACGCTGATCAAGCGGCACCGGCCGCGCTACAACGTCCGCCTCAAGGACGACAAGGCCTACCTGTACTTCCGCCTCCCCCAGCCGCCGCGACCGGCGGAGGCCCTCCCCGCCGCCCTGCCCGAGCCCCGGCTGCGGCAGTTCCCCCGCCCCGGCTACACCCGGCGGCTGGGGCAGGACGGGGCCCGCTACTTCGGCCCGCACACCGATGCCAAGGCGCTGCGCTCCACGGTCCGCCAGCTGCGCACCCTCTTCCCCTTCCGGGGCTGCGGCGATGCCCAGTTCCGGCGCGGCCGCGTCTGCCTCGACTTCCATCTCGGGCTCTGCTGCGGACCCTGTGAGGACCGGGTCACGCCCGCCGCCTACGCCGATCTGCTGGACGAGGTGGGCCAGTTCATGGGGGGGCGCACCGAGCCAGTGGTGCGCCGGCTGCGCCGGGAGATGGCCGCCGCCAGCGCCCGGCTGGACTTCGAGCGGGCCGCCCACCTCCGCAACCGGCTCCAGGCCGCGGACCGGCTCACCGAACGCCAGGTGGTCGCCGGCCGCGGCGGCGACGCCGACGGCCTCGGCTTCGCCCAGGCGGGGGCCCAGGGGATGGTCGCCATCCTCTCGGTTCGGGAGGGGCACGTCCTGGGGCTGGAGACCCACGCCCTGGAGGGGCTCCAGGAGGTGACCGCGGCCGAGGCGCTGCAGAGCTTCGTCGGCCAGCACTACGCGCGCGCCACCCGCGTGCCGGCCACGCTCCTGCTGCCCTTCCCGCTGCCCGAGGCCGACCTCCTCGGGGCCGCCCTCGGCGAGCAGCGCGGCGGGCGGGTGGAGCTGCGCGCGCCCCGCCGCGGCGCCCTCCGGGAGCTGGCCGACCGCGCCGGCGAGGCGGCGGCGACCGCCCTGGGACAGCGGCAGGTCGCGGCCGACTACGACGCGGCCCGGACCGAGGGGCTGCTGGAGGACCTCCGCCAGCGGCTCGGGCTGGAGCGGGCCCCGCGCCGGATCGAGGGCTACGACATCAGCAACACCATGGGGACCAGCAGCGTCGCCTCGATGGTCGTCTTCGAGGGGGCCCGGCCCGCCCCCGCCCACTACCGGATCTTCAACATCCAGCAGGTCACCGGGGCCAACGACGTGGCCAGCATGCAGGAGGTGCTGCGCCGCCGCTTCCGCCACCTGGGGGGGGCGGAGGATCGCGGGGACGATGCCAGCTTTGGCGTCCTCCCCGACCTCGTCATCGTCGATGGCGGGCGGGGACAGGTGAACGCCGCGGCCGAGGTGCTGGCGGAGCTCGGCCATGCCGACCTGCCCCTCTTCGGGCTGGCCAAGCGGCTGGAGGAGGTGGTACCGCCTGGCCGGCGGGAGGTGATCCGCGTGCCCCTGGAGAGCGACACCCTCTTCCTCCTCCAGCGGCTCCGCGACGAGGCGCACCGGTTCGCCATCACCCGCCACCGCCGGCGGCGCACCGGGGCCGCGCGCCAGAGCCGCCTCGACGGCATCCACGGGCTCGGGCCCCAGCGCCGCCGCGCGCTGCTGCGCCAGTTCGGGTCGGTGGAGGCCCTCCGGGTCGCCTCGGTGGAGGAGCTGACCCGGGTCCCCGGCGTCACCCGGTCCGTGGCCCTGGCGCTCAAGGAGGTCCTGTGACCGCGGGCCCGGCCCCGCCCCGGCTGCGGGTCCTGGTCACCGGCCCGCCCGGGAGCGGGGCGGCCCGGGTGGCGGCGCGATTGCTGCGGGAGGGCCGGACCGCTCCGGGGAGCTGGGCCAGCGAGGGCGAGCCGGCGGACGCCCCCCGGCTCGCCGACCGGCGGCTCGAAGCGGAGCCCTTCGAGCTGCGCCTAGCCCTCGATGCCGACGACGGCGCCTGCCTGGACCGCTGGCGGCGGTGGGGCGGGTCCTTGCCCCCCCCCACCCGGACCGCTGCCCGAGCGGCGCTGCTCGAGCGCCGCCACCGGCTGGGAGCGGCCCGGGCGCGCGCCCAGGCCCTGCTCGACACCTCCCGGCTCGGGCTGGCCGCGGTCCAGGGCCGGGCTGCCCGCCTGGTGGCGGAGCTGGCCGCCCTCGCCCCGGAGCGGGCGCCCCTCCTCGTGGCCGAGTCCTTCGCCTACACCGCAGGCGCCCCCGCCGACGCCGACTGGTGCGTCGACACCCGGTTCCTGCGCAACCCCTACTGGGAGCCGGCGCTGCGCCCGCGCACCGGCCGCGATCCGGCGGTGCGGGCGTACGTCCTGGACCAGCCGGCGGCGGGCGAGTGCCTCGCCCACCTGGGCCGCGCCCTCGAGGCGCTTCGGCCCGAGTACCGCGCCCGCGGACGGCCGCTGCTGCGGGTGGCCTTCGGCTGCACCGGGGGCCGGCACCGCTCGGTGGCGATGGCGGCCGCCGCCGCCCGCGGCTGGAGGCGCCGGGGCTGGCCGGTCGTCGTCTGGCACCGCGACCTCGGACGGGGCTGAGGACGGCCCGCTCCGGGGCGGGGCCGCCCGCCCCCGTGCGGCCGCCGTCCCCGGGGAGGCGACCGTATGATGGGGCTGCGGGCGGGTCGGGGCGGACGCCGGGCGGTGGAGGTCGCGCCATGGCCGTGCGGGTCGGAATCAACGGCTTCGGCCGGATCGGGCGCAACGTGTTCCGCGCCGCCCGGGGCGCCGCCGACCTCGAGATCGTCGCGGTCAACGACATCACCGCCCCCGCGACCCTCGCCCACCTCCTCCGCCACGACTCCATCCTGGGCCGCTTCCCGGGCACCGTGGACGCCCGCGACGACCACCTGATCGTCGACGGCCGCCGGGTGGGCGTCTTCGCGGAGCGGGAGGTGGGGGCCGTGCCCTGGGGACGGCTCGGGGTCTCGATCGTGCTGGAGGCGTCCGGCCTGTTCACCGACGGGGCGGTCGCCCGCCGCCACATCGACCGCGGCGGGGCCCACACCGTGATCATCACCGCGCCCGCCACCCACGAGGACCTCACCGTCTGCCTCGGGGTCAACCACGACGCCTACGACCCGGAGCGGCACCGGGTGCTCTCCAACGCCTCCTGCACCACCAACTGCCTCGCCCCGGTCGCCAAGGTGCTCCACCAGGCGTTCGGCATCGAGGCCGGCCTGATGACGACCGTCCACGCCTACACCAACGACCAGGTCCTCCTCGACGGGCCCCATCGCGATCTCCGCCGCGCCCGCGCCGCCGCGCTCTCGATCATCCCCACCACCACCGGGGCAGCCCAGGCCATGGCGCTGGTCATGCCCGAGCTGGTGGGCCGCTTCCACGGCTGCTCCTTGCGGGTGCCGGTGGCGAACGTCTCCCTGGTCGACCTCACCGCCACCGTCCGCCGGCCGGCCACCGTCGAGACCGTCAACCAGGCGTTCCGGGACGCCGCCCAGGGCGAGCTGGCGGGGATCCTCGACGCCAGCGACGAGCCGCTGGTCTCCATCGACTTCCGCGGCGACGCCCATTCCTCGATCGTCGACCTCGGGTCGACCATGGTGGTGGGTGAGCGCCTGGTCAAGGTGCTGAGCTGGTACGACAACGAGTGGGGGTACTCCTGCCGGGTCGTGGAGCTGGCCCAGCTGGTGGCGTCCCGGCTGCCGGCGGCCGACCCGGCGCCGAGCCGCTGAGGGTGCCCGCCGCCGCCCGGTCGCGCCGCCGGGAGGCCGGGCTCGACGATGTCGAGGTGGCCGGCCGGCGGGTCCTGCTGCGGGTCGACTTCAACGTGCCCCTCGGCCCCGATGGCCGCCTCCGCGACGACACCCGCATCCGCGCGTCGCTGCCCACCATCGAGGAGCTGCGCCGGCGGGAGGCCCGGACCGTGGTCCTCACCCACCTGGGCCGTCCCCAGGGGAGGGTCGACCCGGCCCTGGGGGTGGCGCCGCTGGCGCGGCGGCTGGCCGAGCTGATCGGGGCGGCGGTTCCGACCGCGCCGGACTGCGTGGGCGAGGCGGCGCGTCGGGCGGTCGGCGGCACGCCCCCGGGTGGGGTCGTCCTGCTCGAGAACCTGCGCTTCCACCCAGGGGAGGAGGCCAACGACCCGGCCTTCGCCCGGGCGCTCGCCGACCTCGGCGACCTGGTGGTGAACGATGCCTTCGGCGCCGCCCACCGTGCCCACGCGTCGATCGTGGGGCTGGCGGAGCGCCTGCCCGCGGTCGCCGGCCGGCTGATGGCGGAGGAGCTGGACCGGCTGGGGGCGCTTCTCAGCGACCCCGCCCGGCCGCTGGTGGCGGTGGTCGGCGGCAGCAAGCTCAGCACCAAGCTGGGCCTCCTCACCCACCTGATGGGACGGGTGGATGCGCTCTGCCTGGGCGGGGCGATGGCCTCCACCTTCCTGGTCGCCGCCGGGGCGGAGGTCGGCACCTCCCTGACCGAACCCGACGCCGTCGACCGGGCCGCCGATTTGGTCCGCTCCGCGACCACCCACGGCGTCGACCTGCGCCTGCCGGTGGACGTCGTGGTGGCGCCCGAGCCGGGGGCCCCGGCGGAGGCGATCGGCCACTGCGACGTGCGCGCCATCCCCGCCGATCGCATGCTGCTCGACATCGGTCGGGCCACGGTGGCCGCCTGGCGCCCCCTGCTCGCCGGCGCCGGCACCGTGGTCTGGAACGGTCCCCTCGGCCTCTACGAGCGGCCCGCGTTCGCCGCCGGCACCCGGGGGGTGGCGGAGGCCATCCTCTCCGGCCATGCCACCACCGTGATCGGCGGTGGCGACCTGGCCGCCGCCCTGCGCCAGCTGGGCCTGCTGCAGCGGTTCGACCACGTGAGCACCGGTGGCGGCGCCACCCTGGAGTTCCTGGAGGGTCGGACCCTTCCCGGCGTTGCCGCTCTCCGACAGGTCGGGGACCCGGCCCTCCGCCCGCCACGGGGCCCGGCCCCGGTCCCGGCGACGCCGACCCGCCCGGCGCCGCCCCCCTGATGCCGCAGCGGCGCCGCCTGGTCGCGGGCAACTGGAAGATGCACACCACCGTGGCCGAGGCGGTGACCCTGGCCGAGGCGATCCGGGCGAGCCTGCCCGCCCAGCCGGGCTGCGACGTCGTCCTGCTGCCGCCGTTCGTCAGCCTGTGGGCGGTGGGGCGGCACATTGCCGGCGACTCCCGCCTCCAGCTGGGCGCCCAGAACGTGCACTGGGCGCCCCCGGGAGCCCACACCGGCGAGATCGCCGCGGCGATGCTGGTCGACCTCTGCCGCTTCGTCCTGATCGGCCACAGCGAGCGCCGCCAGGAGTTCGGCGAGACCGACCGCCTCGTCCATCGCAAGCTGGAGGCGGCGCTGACCGCCGGCCTGCTGCCGATCGTGGCGGTGGGGGAGTCGCAGGCCCAGCACGACGCCGGTCGCGCCCGCGCCGTCGTCGCCGCCCAGACCCGGGCCGCGTTCGGCGGCTGCTCGGAGGACGAGGCCGCCCGCTGCGCGGTCGCCTACGAGCCCCGGTGGGCGATCGGGACCGGGCGGGCCGCGGCGGGCTCCGACGCGGTCAGCGCGGCCGACGCGATCCGCCGGGCGCTGCGGGCGATGTTCGGCCCGGTGGCGGACACCATCCGGATCCTCTACGGCGGCAGCGTGGACCAGGACAACGCCCCTGGGCTGTTCGCGGAGCCCGCCATCGACGGGGCGCTGGTGGGCGGTGCCAGCCTGCGTCCGGGCCCCTTCTGCGCCATCGTCGCGGCCGCCGGCAGCCTCGGCTGATGGCGGGCGGGACGGGCCCCAGCGCCGGCCCGATCGTCCCCGCCGTCCTCTGCATCGCGGACGGATGGGGGGAGGGGCCGCCGGGACCGGGCAATGCCATCCGGCTGGCCCGCACCCCCTCACTCGACGACCTCCGGCGGCGGGCCGCGGTGACCACCCTGCTCGCCCATGGGGTGGCGGTCGGCCTGCCCGAGGGCCAGCAGGGCAACTCGGAGGTGGGTCACCTCACGATCGGGGCCGGGCGGGTGGTGCCCCAGGACCTCACCCGGATCGGCGCCGCGATCGCGGACCAGAGCTTCTACGCCACCCCCGCCCTGGTGGCGGCGATCCGCCGCGCCCGCGACCGCGGCCGCGCCGTCCACGTCCTCGGCCTCTGCTCGCCCGGCGGCGTGCACAGCCACCAGCAGCAGCTGGAGGCGGTGTTCGAGCTCTGCCGCCGGCTGGACTGCCCGCGGGCCCACCTGCACGCGTTCCTGGACGGGCGCGACACGCCGCCGATGAGCGGCGCGGACCATCTGGCGGCCACCCTGCACCGCCTCGACGCCATCGGGGTGGGCCGATTGGCCAGCGTCTCCGGCCGGTACTTTGCGATGGACCGCGACCGGCGCTGGGACCGCACTGCCCGCGCCTACGCCGTGATCGCCGGCACGGGCGGGGATCGCACCGCCGACCCCGTCGCCTACGTGCGGGACCAGTACGCCCGCGGGGTCGGGGATGAGTTCGTGCCGCCGGCGGCGGTCGCGGCCGCCGGCGAGCCCCCGGTCCGCGTGGAGGACGGCGACACCGTGATCCACGCCAACTTCCGCCCCGACCGCGCCCGCCAGCTGGTCCACGCCCTGGTCGACGAGCGGTTCACGGCGTTCGACCGCGGTCGGCGGCTCGAGGACCTGGCGGTGGTGACCTTCACCCCCTTCGAGGCCGGGCTGGAGGTGGCGGTCGCGTTCGCCAAGCCGGACGTGCTCGGCACCGTCGGCGAGGCGGTGGCGGCGGCCGGCCTCACCCAGTTCCACGTCGCCGAGACCGAGAAGTACGCTCACGTGACCTACTTCGTCAATGGCGGTCGGGAGATCCCGCTCGGCGGCGAGTCGCGCCTGCTCATCCCCTCGCCACGGGTCGCCACCTACGACCGGGCGCCGGAGATGAGCGCGGCCGCGATCGCGGACGCCGTGGTCGAGCGGATCCGGTCCGGGACCGACGCCCTCGTCATCGTCAACTTCGCCAACGCCGACATGGTCGGGCACACCGGCGATCTCGCCGCCACCGTCCTTGCGGCCGAGGCGGTGGACCGGGGGGTGGGGGCGATCGAGCGGGCGGCGCGGGCGGCCGGGTGGTGGCTCTGCGTCACCGCCGACCACGGCAACGCCGAGCAGATGCGGGATCCCGCCACCGGCGGCCCGCGCACCGCCCACACCACCAACCCGGTCCCGATGGTGCTCGCCGGGCCCGCGGGAGGGCGGCCCCCCCGGATGGCGGCGGGCGGCGCCCTCCGCGATGTCGCCCCCACCCTGCTCGGGGCGATGGGGATCGCGGTGCCGCCGGCGATGACCGGCTCCGACCTGCGCCGCTGACCGGCGACGTCGCCGGTCCGCGGCCGGGCCTGGGGCCGATCAGTCGGGGTCGACGAGCTCCTGCAGCGGCCGCCCGGCCACCGTCACCCCCGCGGTGCGAGCCTCCACGGCGATCGGGTTGCGGCGCCGGAGCATGTCCCCGAGCTCGGCGGGCGTCCACGCCACGGCGCTGACCCGGGCCGGGGCGCTGTCGACCAGCTCCCCCAGCCGGTCCAGCCAGCGCTCGGGCAGGCGGTCGGCCACCACCAGGACGTCCACGTCGCTCCAGAGATTGAAGTCGCCGCGGGCGACGGATCCGAAGACGACCACCGCGCGGATCCCGAGGGCGGGGTCCAGCCGCTCCGCGAGCTGCCGCGCCAGCCCGAGCAGCCGCTGACGTTCCGCCTCCCGGGCCCGGGTGGCCGGATGCGCCCACGGCCGCGTCACCCGTCCATCCCCGACCAGACCGCGTCGGCCGCGGCGCCGACCGCCGCGGCGTCGGCGAGCGCCTCCTCGGCATCCTCGGGTCCGTAGTGCTCGTGCGGCGATCCCCCCGGCGACGCATCCGGGTATCGGCTGGTGACGTAGTGGCGCGAGAGCCGGCGCAGGGCCGGCGTCACCGCGGCCACGGTCCCGGCGTCGAGCCGGCCGAGCTCGGCGCCGAGCCGGACCAGGTCGTGGCCCCAGCCGGACCGGCCGGCGCCGTGGAGGACGGCCTTGATGGCGAGCTGGGCCGCCTGCTCGGCGAGGAAGCAGGCCCAGTTGTGACCGCCGGCGGCGGCCTGGGCGGTGGCCGCCCGGAGGGTCGCGGCCGCCTCGGCTCGCCAGCGCTCGTGCTCGGGGCGGTCGAGCGGCGCGGCCCGCATCGGTTGCCACTCTACCAGCCATCCCGGCCGGGGCCCGCCAGACCCGGCCGAGGTGCTCCGGTGGGCGGCCTGCGTAGCATGGGACGGTGACACGACGCCCGCTCCGCCCCGCGCCCCCTGCCGGCCGCCGCCACCGCCCCCGCGGCCCGGAGCCCGACCCGGCGCTGCCCCTGGCCGGCACGGTCGCGATCGTGGGGCGTCCGAACGTGGGCAAGTCGACGCTCTTCAATCGTCTCCTCGGTCGCCGCCAGGCGATCGTCTCCCCCCAGGCGGGGCTGACCCGGGACCGGCTGGTGGGCGAGGTGGAGTGGGGACGCGCCCGCTTCACCCTGGTCGACACCGCTGGACTCGACCCCGAGGACCGCCGTGGCAGCCCCGACGACCTGGCCCGGAACACCCTCGGCCAGGTCGAGCTGGCCATCGAGCAGGCCGATGTGGTCTGCCTGGTCTGCGACGCGCGCACGGGGCCGACCGCGGCCGACCAGGTAGTCGCTGAGCGCCTCCGCCGCTCCGGCCGGTCCGTGGTGCTGATCGGCAACAAGGTGGAGAACCACCGCGATCCGGGCGACCTGCACGAGCTGACCCGGCTCGGGCTGGGGGAGCCGCTGGCGGTGAGCGCGCTCCACGGCCAGGGGACGGGCGAGCTCCTGGACCAGCTGGTGGCGGCGCTCCCGGCCCCCGACGCCATGGCGCCGGCGCTCGCGGCGGGCGTCGCGGACGACCCCCCCGGCGCGGCCGGGGCCGGCGTGGCCGCGGTTCCCCTGCGGTGCGCCATCGTGGGGCGGCCCAACGTGGGCAAGTCGTCTTTGCTCAATGCCCTCCTGGGGGAGGAGAGGGCGCTGGTCTCCACGGTGGCAGGGACCACCCGGGACCCGGTGGACACGCTGCTGGCCACCGAGGAGGGCGCCGTCCGATTGATCGACACCGCCGGGATCCGCCGCCGCGGCATGGTCGGCAGCGCCGTCGAGCACTACAGCCTGCTGCGCGCGCTGCGGGCCGTGGAGCGCAGCGAGGTGGCGGTGCTGGTGGTGGACGGCACCCACGGGCTGGTCGCCCAGGATCGCCACGTCGCCGGCTACGCCCGCGAGGCGGGAGCCTCCCTGGTGGTGGCGGTGAACAAGTGGGACCTGATGGACGTGGAGGCCCGCGACGGCGACGTGCGCCTGCGCGAGCTGCGGCGGGCGTTCGACTGGGCGCCGGGGACGCCGTTCCTCTTCATCAGCGCCCGCACCGGCCGCGGGGTCGGTCGGGTGCTGCCGGCGGCGTTCGAGCTGGGCCGCGCACGCCAGCGGCGGGTGCCGACCCCGGAGCTGAACCAGTTCCTCACCGCCACGACGGTCCGACGTCCGCCGCCGACCCACAAGGGCCGGCGGCTCCGGATCTACTACGCCGCCCAGACCCGCCAGGCGGTCCCCACCTTCGCCCTCTTCGTCAACGATCCCGACCTCCTTCACTTCTCCTACCTCCGCTTCCTGGAGAACCAGCTCCGGCTCCGCTACGGCTTCCAGGGTGCGCCGATCCGCGTCGTCGCCCGGCGCAGCGGCGGGCAGGACCGGAGCGGGTGACCGTCGCCGTCCTCGGGGCCGGGTCCTGGGGGTTGGCGCTCGCCCAGCTCCTCCAGCACCGCGATCGGCCGGTGCGGCTGTGGGCGCGGCGGCCGGAGGTGGCCCGCGAGCTGGCCCTCCGCCGCCGCCACCCGGTGTACCTGCCCCTGCTCGCCCTCAGCGAGGCCATCCAGGTGACCGGCGACCTGGAGGCCGCACTGCGCGGCGCCACCGTGGTGGTGTTCGCCATCCCCACGACCGGGATGCGGCAGGTGGCCGGGAGCGCCAGCCCGTGGCTCGTCACCGCCGAGCTCGTCGTCAGCGCCGCCAAGGGCTTCGAGCCCGGGACCGGGCTGACGATGTCCGCAGTCCTCCGCGGCACGATCCCGGAGCGGCTGCACGTCCTGACGGCGGTGCTCGGCGGCCCCAACATCGCCGCCGAGGTGGCGGCGGGGCTGCCCAGCGCCGCGGTGGTGGCCGCTCCCGATCAGGAGACGGCGGCCCACGCCCTGCGCGCGCTGGCGGCGCCGGCCTGGCGCCTGTACTCCAGCGGCGACCCGCTCGGGGTCGAGGTGGCGGGGGCGCTGAAGAATGTGGTCGCGATCGCCGCCGGCATCTGCGACGGCCTCGGCGTCGGCGACAACGCCAAGGCGGCGCTGATGACGCGCGGGCTGGCGGAGATGACCCGGTTGGGAGTCCGGGTGGGGGCCAACCCCTTCACCTTCGGCGGCCTCGCCGGGGTGGGCGACTGCCTCGTCACCTGCATGAGCCCCCACAGCCGCAACCGGCAGCTGGGCGAGGCGCTCGGACGCGGCGCCAGCGCCGCCGAGGTGCGGGACCAGGGCCCGATGGTGGTGGAGGGGGTGAACGCCGCCCGGGCGGCGGTCGGGCTGGCGCTGCGGCACCGGGTGGAGCTTCCCATCACCCAGGAGGTGCACGCCCTGCTCTTCGAGGGCAAGACCGTGGCGGACGCGGCCCGCGCGATCATGAGCCGCGATCTTCGACCCGAGCTCCTTCCGGAGGACCTCGGTCTCGAGGCCGGGACGCGGGCTCCGAGCCCGGCTACGCCCTGAGCCGTCCCGGCCGGGTCAGTAGAAGACGCGGGCCAGGTCGTACAGCTCCTGGGGCACCCGGCGAGCCCCGGCGACAACATCGGCGATCCGCGCCGGGACCACCTCGTCCCCGCGCTTCACCGGGATTGACCCGAACTCACCCGCGACCACCAGGCCGTGCGCGGCGGCCCCCACCCGGGTGGCCCAGATCCGGTCGTACGCGGTCGGCTGGCCACCCCGCTGGGTGTGTCCCAGGACCGTGATCCGGGTCTCGAACCCGGTCAGCGCCTCGATCTGGGCCCCCAGCCGCTCGCCGATCCCGCGCCGGCTCAGCTGCACGTGGCCGAAGGCATCGCGGGGGGCGCCACTGAGGTCGACCGCCGCCAGGCCCGGGACGTCGGCTCCCTCGGCCACCACGATGATGCTGAACTCCTTGCCCTGGGCGCGACGACGGTCGAGGTGCTCCACGATGGCATCCACCGCCACCGGGAACTCGGGGACGACGATCATGTCGGCACCGCCGGCCAGCCCCCCCATCAGCGCGACCCAGCCGGTGTCCCGCCCCATCACCTCCACCACCATCACGCGGTGGTGGGAGGCGGCGGTGGTGTGGAGGCGGTCGACGGCCTCGGTCACCACCGCGACCGCGCTGTCGAAC
>DAHUZL010000152.1 GCA_027306655.1 Candidatus Dormiibacterota bacterium | reverse complement strand
GTATTCTGGAACAAGTTCACGGGGTCGGGTATCTGCCAGTCCTGCATCCCCCACGGCGCGAAGGCCGAGGTCAGGTTGCCGCGGCAGTGCCCATGATCGTCGAGGCCATAGTCGTCCCGGTAGCGCTGGGCATCACACATGGCGAGCAGGAGGTCATGCACCCTGACATCATCTGAGAGGATCCGGAACAGGGAGCGACGACGGTTCGATCGCAACTCATCGCCAACCGACAGGGACAGTCGGGACAGAGCCGACCGGGTATGGGTCGCGGACAGCCACTCGGTGAAGTCCCCTTGGCAGAAGGCGACGAGGTCCCCGACCTGCTTGCCCGCAACATCGACAACTCTCAGAACCTGACCCCGCCTCGCTGGCATCGCCACCGCGGTCCGAGCGTCGACTCGGATGTCCTGCCACTCCTCACTCAAGACATGCCCTCCCCACGCCACCGGGATCGCCCGCGAGCCCCAATCGAGACCGCCCCGTGCCCTGCGGCGGTCACGCCGATCCTGCTTCCAGGACGGCATCCGAGGACCGACGCACAAAGCCGAGACGGCACGCCAGGTAGTAGAGCAGCGCGGCAACTCCGAGCCCCACGATCCAGGACAGATCGCCGCCATTCAGCATCCTGGCGACCGGTCCGGTGAAGATGGTGGTGCTCATGAAGGGGACCTCGCAGCCGATCGCGATGAGATAGGCTCCCAGGGCAAACCATTTCACACCGGCATACGGCCCGCTGGCCTCGAAGAACCACCTGGGCTGATAGTGGCCGCGCTGGATCAGGTAGAAGTCGACCAGGTTGACTGCACTCCATGGGATGATGAGATAGAAGAGGAATGACAGGAAATTGGAGTAGTTGGTGAGGAAGTGGCTCGATCCGACGATCCCGATCAGGACGGCGATCAGCGAGATGACACTGATCACGACCACTCGGGTCGGCCTTCCGATTCCAAGCAGGCGCCGGCGTTGCTCGGTGGCCGCCAGGAGGCAGAGAGATGCCCCATACACATTCAGTGTATCGGTGAAGATGACGCCCAGCGCCACGACGATCGCCATCGGGACGGCCAGGGGACCGACGAGTGTGAGGGTGACGCCGACAGTGCTGGAGATGGCCTTGGGCAGGATCACACCGAGGAGCGCGCCGAAGGCCAGCAGCCATGCCGAGGCGATCACGCCGCCGCCGTAGCTGTACCAGAAGGCGCGGCTGGCCGATGCATCCTGGGGGAGGTATCGACTGTAATCCGACGCATAGACAGCATACGAGATGATCCAGACCGCGGATATCGAGATCATCAACAGAAACGGTCCGCCCGCGAGTGGGCCGAAGGCCCAGACCTTGGTCGGGATCAGGCCGCGGACGAAAAGACTTACGGTGAGGGCCAGGAACACCACCAGGAAGAGGTATCCCCACAAGCGTGCCCACCGATGGATCTGGTCATACCCGAAGATGGCCAACACGGCGGTGGCGACACCGCACACGACGATGCCCAGGCTCAGGGGGATGCCCGGGACGGCGCTGGTGAAGCCCTGGCCCCCGAGGAGGTTGCTGGTGGCGAAGAATCCGACATACATGAAGATCGCGACCGCCGCCGGCACAATCGCTCCCACGAATCCGAACTGGGCGCGGGACTGTAGGATCTGGGGGATGCCGAGGCGGGGGCCCTGCCAGCTGTGCAGGCAGAAGATCACACCTCCGACCAGGAGCCCGATCATGATCGCCACCAGTGCCCAGGGAAAGGACAGCCCCAGGGCCGCGGCGATCACCCCGGTGAGAACCGTGGTCATCTGCATGTTCGAGGACCACCAGATGAAGAACAGACTGCGCGGATTGCCGTGCCGTTCCCCGAGGGGGATGAAGTCGATGCTGTGGCCCTCGATCGGCACCGCCAACGGGGCTGCGCTGCCGACCTCACTCACGTCCGCCACCGTGGTCCCTCCTTCTCGTTGATCCAGCCGTCCGTGTCGCCTCGGGTGTCGTCGCTCTGGCATCACGCGGGCGCCGCGTCAAGCCGATGGGATGGGGTGTGCCATCAGCGTCACCAGTTCGTAGATGGCTTCGGCAGCCGCGAGGCCGGTGAGCTGGGCGTGGTCGTAGGCGGGGGCGACCTCCACCAGATCCGCGGACACGAGCCGGAGCCCCGCCAGGCCCCTGAGCACCGCGAGCAACTCGCGAGAGGTCAGGCCACCCACCGACGGAGTACCCGTTCCTGGAGCATGCGCGGGGTCCAGGACATCGATGTCGATGGAAACGTAGACCGGGCGCTCCCCCACCACCTGGCGAATCCGGTCGGTCACACCGTGGGCGCCAAGGCTGTCGAAGTCGCGAGCATGCACGGTCTGGAACCCGAGTCGTGCGTCTTGGGCGAGGTCGCTTGGAGCATACAGCGATCCGCGGATGCCGACATGGACGGAGTGATCCTGCGCGAACAGACCCTCTTCCGCGGCCCTCCGGAAGGGAGTTCCATGGGTGTAGGGTGCGTTGTAGAACGTGTCCCAGGTGTCCAGGTGGGCGTCGAAGTGAACCAGGGCCACGGGGCCGTGGTGTCGGTGGACGGCTCGCAGGAGGGGCAGAGCCACGGTGTGGTCGCCGCCGATGGTCATCAGCCTGGCTCCATCGGCCAGCAGGGCGTCCGCTCCCGACTCGATCTGGGTGATGGCCTGTCCGATGTCGAAGGGGTTGCAGGCCACGTCGCCAGCATCGACGACCTGCTGGGACTGAAAGGGGAGGCTGTCGAGATAGGGGTGGTAAGGCTTGAGAAGGCGGGAGGCCTCTCGCACGTGGGCGGGGCCAAAACGGGCCCCTGGTCGGTAGGTGGTCCCCGCATCAAAGGGCACCCCGAGAATGCAGACATCGTAGCGCGAGACATCCTCGCGGCGCGGAAGCCGCGCGAAGGTCGCCAGGCCCGCGAAGCGCGGCACGACCAGGGCATCGGTCTGTCCGCGCACGGCCCCCTCATCGGGGTTCATCTCGGGTGTGCTCCTCTGGGGGCGCGTCGGCGGGTATCCGGAGCGGGGCCAAGCCCCGGCACGGACCGCCACGGGACGGACGGTGGGGATCCCGAGCGGCCCGGCTGAGCGGGGCAGGTCGACCGGGCCCACCCGCTCATTCCCGGCGACCGCGGAACCACACCGTCCATCGGCTGGTCAGCGGCCGCGGAAGACCGGGGGACGCTTCTCCCGGAACGCCTGCCAGCCTTCGCGGGCGTCGTCCGCCATCAGCGACGCCGCCTGGGCGCCCGTCTCGAAGGCCATGACGGCGTCCAGCCCGTGCGATTGGGCGAGCGCCACCGCCTCGCGGATGTCGCGGACCACCGCTGGCGGGCCCGCCGCCAGCTGGGTGGCGAGAGCGACACTGGCCCGGTCGAGGGCGTCGTCGTCGACCAGGCGGTCGACCAGCCCGATCCGCTCGGCGCGCTCGGCATCGATCATCTCGCCGAGCAGGAGCAGCTCGCGGGTGCGACTGGGACCGATCGTCTGGGTGAGGAACCAGGTGCAGCCGCCGCCGGGGTGGATGCCGACCCGCACGAACGAGGCCGCGAAGCGCGCGCGCCGGCCGGCCACCCGGAGGTCGCAGCTGAGGGCGAGGTTGAGCCCCGCGCCGACCGCGGCCCCGCCCACCGCCGCGACCGAGGGGATGGGGAGGTCGCGGAGGTCGAGGAAGGCCCGGTAGTAGGCGCGGAGGGCCCGGCGGCGCTCGTCCCAGGTGGCGCCGGCCTGACCGAGGGCGCCCAGGTCGGCGCCGGCGCAGAACGCCTCGCCCGCGCCGGCGACGATCACCGCCCGAGCGGTGTCCTCCTGCCGGATCGCCGCCAGCTCGGCTCGCAGCGCCGTCCCCATCGCCTGGGTGAGCGCGTTGCGCTGCTCGGGACGGTCGAGGGTGAGCCGCACCACGAAGGGGGCGGGCTGATCGCGCCGCACCTGGGGCCGCGCATCCGGGTCGGGCACCACCGCGTCGGGCTCCGCCACGACGGGCAGGATAGCTCGCCGCGGCGGCGGCACGGCCCGCCCTCCGGACCGGGCCGTACGGGCCCCGGGTATACTCCGGCCCGCTGGCGAGTCCCCGCCGGGCGGGCGCCCAGGCGGGTGCGACCGCGTTGGGAGCGGGCGACGGGCGGGAGGAACTTCGGTTGGCCGCGCGGGTGGTGATCCTGGCGGCTGGGAGCGGGACCCGGATGCGCTCGGCCCTGCCCAAGGTCCTCCACCCCCTGGCCGGCCGGCCGCTGATCGACTGGGTGCTGGACGCGTCCGGGGGAGTGGGCTCGGCCGCGCCGGTGGTGGTGGTCGGCCCGGGAGCGACGGTGCTTCGGTCCCACCTCGCGGGCCGGGCCGAGCTTGCCGAGCAGGCGCTTCCCCAGGGGACCGGGGACGCGCTCCGGGCCGCGCGGGCGCTGGTCGGCGAGGCCGACCCGGTGGTGGTGCTGTACGGCGACGCCCCGCTGCTGCGGGCCGCGTCCGTCCGCTCCCTGGTGGAGCGGTTCGCCGCCGGGGGCGCGGACGCGGTGCTGCTCACCGGCCGGCCCTCGGACCCGAGTGGCTACGGGCGGGTGGTGCGCGATCCGGACGGCGGGTTCCGGACGATCGTCGAGGAGCGCGACCTCCCCGGGGGTCGGGACGGGCCGGAGGCTCCGGGGGGCGGCCCCGAGCCGGTGGAGGTGAACGCCGGCGCCTACGCCTTCGCGGCCGCGCCGCTCTGGGCCGCTCTGGAGCGCCTGAGCCCGGCCAATGCGCAGGGCGAGGCCTACCTCACCGATGTGCCGGCGCGGCTCACCCGAGTCGCCACCGTCGAGCTGGCTGACCCCGAGGAGATGCTCGGGGTGAACGACCGGGTCCAGCTGGCCCGGGCGGCGGCGGTGATCCGCCGTCGGGTGCTGGTCCGGCTCATGCGGGGGGGGGTCACCGTCGACGATCCCGCCAGCACCTGGGCCGACGCCGGGGTCGAGGTGGGGGCCGACACCGTGCTCCGCCCGGGCACCGTCCTCGCCGGCCGAACCCGGATCGGGCGCGCCTGCGTGGTGGGGCCGTTCGCCCAGCTGGAGGACACCGAGGTCGGCGACGGCTGCCGGATCGGCACCGCCCACCTCGCCGGCTGCCGGGTTGCCGACGGGGTCGAGATCGGCCCCTTCAACCGGGTCCGCCCGGGGTCCCGCCTGGAGGCGGCGAGCCGGCTCGGCACCTTCACCGAGGTGGTGCGCAGCCGGATCGGCCCCGGGAGCGCGGTGCCCCACCTGAGCTACCTCGGCGACGCCACCCTGGGACGGGACGTCAACGTCGGCGCCGGGACCATCACCACCAACTGGGACGGCCTCGGCAAGCACGCCACCGTGATCGGAGACGGGGCCCGGATCGGCAGCGACACCATCCTCGTCGCCCCCGTCGCCGTGGGCGCAGGCGCCTACACGGGGGCGGGGTCGGTGATCACCGAGGACGTCCCCGCCGGCGCCCTGGGGCTCGCCCGCGCCCGCCAGCGCAACCTGCTGGGCTGGGTGGCGCGGCGGCTGGCCCGCCGGCGGGAGCCGAGCGGCGACAATGGGGAGGCGCCGGCCCGGGCGGCGGGTGAGGGGCCATCGGGAGACGAGTCGGCATGAGCCACGCGGACGACAGCCTGATGCTCCTCTGCGGCACCGCCCACCCCGAGCTGGGGCGCCGGATCGCCGCCGAGGTCGGGATCCCGCTCACCCCGATGGCGGTGACCCGATTCTCCGACGGCGAGTTCGATGTCAAAATCGCCGCCTCGGTGCGCGAGCACGACGTCTTCCTGATCCAGCCGACCTGCCATCCGGTCAACTCCACCTACATGGAGCTGTTCATCATCCTGGACGCGCTCCGCCGCGCCAGCGCGGCCCGGATCAACGCCGTCATCCCCTACTACGGCTACGCCCGCAAGGAGAAGAAGACCCAGCCCCGCGACCCCATCTCAGCCAAGCTGATGGCCAACTTCGTGCAGGTCGCGGGGGCGCAGCGGGTGATCGCGCTCGACCTCCACGCCGAGGCGATCCAGGGGTTCTTCGACATCCCGGTGGACTCGCTCACCGCCAGCAAGATCCTCGCCCGCCACATCCAGGAGCGCCATCCCGCCGACAACCTGGTGGTGGTCTCCCCCGACGTCGGCGGCACCGCCCGGGCCCGCTCGATCGCGCGCCGCCTCGACCGGCCCCTGGCGATCATCGACAAGCGGCGTCCCCGCGACGACGATGTCGAGATCGTCAACGTCATCGGTGACGTCGACGGCTGCACCTGCGTCGTGGTCGACGACCTGGTCGGCACCGGCGCCACCCTGGTGGGGGCGGCTCACGCGCTCCGCGCCAAGGGCGCCCGCTCGGTCGACGTGCTGGCCACCCACGGCGTGCTCGCGGAGGGCGCGCTGGAGCGCCTCAACGACGCCCCCATCGACCAGGTGGTGGTCACCGACAGCATCCCGCTGCCCAGTGACGCCACGCGCTTTCCCAAGCTGCACCAGGTCTCGGTGGCGCCCCTGATCGCGGAGGCGGTGGTCCGGGTCCACGAGGGGCGAAGCGTCTCCGAGCTCTTCCGGTAGGCGGGGCGGGGCCGGCCGGCTGACCGGGGCCGGGGCTGGCCCCGGCGAGCCTGGTAGACTCCCGGTCGAGATGGGCCCCGGCTCGCCCGGACGAAGATCGAACGTCCCGCGGGGGGCATCGGGGACGGTCGTTGAGCCCGATCCGGACGCCCAGGCGGCCGCGCCGAGCCGGTGAGCGCTCCGCTCGTCGCCATCCTGGTGGTGGCGCTGCTGGCGGCGGCGTTCGCGGCCAGCGCCGAGACCAGCCTCACCTCGCTGAGCCGGATCCGCCTGCGGGCGCGCCGGGAGGAAGGGGATCCCACCGCGCTCGCGATCGATCGCCTCCACCAGCGGCCGAACGCCTACCTGGGCGCGATCCTGGTCACCAACACGGTCGCGGTGATCGTCGCCTCCACCTGCGCGACCCTGCTCGCGGTGCAGTCGTTCGGCCACCCGGCCGCCTTCTGGTCGACGGTCGCGCTCTCGGTGGTGGTGCTGGTGCTGTGCGAGATCGGGCCGAAGTCGTACGCGCTCCAGCACGCCGAGCGGGTCGCGCGGGTGCTGGTGCGGCCGGTGGCGATCCTCACTCTGGTGCTCAGCCCCCTGGTGCGGCTGCTCACGCTTGCCACCCGCCTGATCGCAGGTGCCGGTGCGGGCCGGGCGGCGGCGCGGGGCCCGTTCCTCTCCGAGGACGAGCTGAAGATGCTGGTCGCGGTGGGGGAGGAGGAGGGGGTCGTCGAGGAGGGGGAGCGGGAGATGATCCACGGCATCTTCGAGATGACCGACAAGGCGGTCCGCGAGGTGATGGTGCCGCGGGTCGAGATGGCGGCGATTGACGTCGCTCGCCCGCTCGAGGACGCGATCCAGGTGGTGCTCACCCACGGCCACAGCCGGGTGCCGGTCTACGAGGAGACGATCGACAACGTCGTCGGGGTCGTGTATGCCAAGGACCTGCTCCGGGCCCGCACTCGGGTCGGCGCCGGAGGCGCCGAGCCCTCGCTCCGCGAGGTCGCCCGGCCGCCCCACTTCACTCCGGAGTCGAAGCGGGTGGGGGAGCTGCTCCACGAGATGCAGCGTCAGAACGTCCACCTCGCGATCGTGGTCGACGAGTACGGCGGCACCGCCGGGCTGGCCACGATCGAGGACGTCCTGGAGGAGATCGTGGGACCGATCCGGGACGAGTACGACCAGGCCGAGGCCGAGGAGGTCCAGATCGTGGCGCCCGACGAGGCCTTGGTGAGCGCTCGGGCCAGCCTCGACGACGTCAACGAGCTGCTCCACCTTGACCTGCGCGGCGAGGACTTCGACTCCCTGGGCGGCTACGTGTACGCCCGGCTGGGACGGATCCCCGCGGTCGGCGACACCATCCGGGTGGAGCCCGACGTCACCCTCATCGTGGAGGCGGTGCGACGGCAGTCGATCCGGACCGTGCGGGTGCGGAGCGCCCGTCCCCTCGCCCCGCCCGACCTGGACCAGACGCCGGACGGCGGGCGGGGCCCGGACGATGCGGCCCCCGCCGAGCCGGAGCGCACCCTTGCCCCCGCCCCGGTGGACGGCGGGGCCGCCTCCCCCCCGTCCCTCACCTGACCGCCGCCCGGGGGCCGGAGTGCCACTGCCGTTCCGCGACGAGGGGATCGTCCTCCGTCGGGTCGACTACTCCGACGCCGACCGCATCCTCACCCTCTTCACGGCCGGACGCGGCAGGGTCGGCGCGATCGTCCGCGGGGCGCGGCGGCCGCGGTCGCACCTCGGGCCCGCCCTCGACCTCTTCGCCCGCTGTGCGCTCCAGCTCGCCGCCGGCCGGGGCGGCCTGCTGGTGGTCACCCAGGCCGATCGGCTGAGCCCGCCCTGGCCGGGGCGCGACCTCACCCGGACCGCCTGCGCCGCCGTGGTCGCGGCGGTGACCGACGCGGTCCTGGAGGACGACCACCCGGTGCCGGCGCTGTACGAGCTGGTCACGGCCACCCTGGCCACCCTCGGCGACCCGGCCAGCGACGCGCGCGCGGAGCTGGCCTGGTTCGCGCTCCACGCAGCCGATCTCTTCGGCTACCGGCCGGCCGTGGATCGGTGCGCCGGCTGCGACGGCCCGCTGGTGGACGGGGACGCCGCCTTCGCCCCCGATCGAGGCGGGGTGGTCCAGGGACGGTGCGCCGACCTCGCCGTCGGGGCACTGCCCTGCCACGCGCCGACGCTGCGCCTGCTCCGCCGGATGGCGGCCGGCGAGCGCCCGCTCTTCGACCGCGTCCGCTGGGCGCCGTCCCTGCGCGACGAGCTGGAGACGCTGCTCGTCGCCCACCTCGCCCACCATCTCGACCGCCCCCTGCGGGCGGCGACGCTGCTGCGGGG
>DAHUZL010000151.1 GCA_027306655.1 Candidatus Dormiibacterota bacterium | reverse complement strand
TCGGGGGGTGGACGGCGAAGGCGCACGGCCTGCCGCGGATGGCGGGCCGGGTGCTGGGCTGGCTCCTGGTCTGCGAACCGGTCGAGCAGACCGCCGCCCAGATCGCCGAGGCGCTGGACGCCAGCACGGGCTCGATCAGCGGCGCCACCGGGATGCTGGTGCGCTTCCGGCTGGTCGACCGGCTCCACGTACGGGGCGAGCGGGCTGATCGGTTCCGGCTGCGTCTGGACGCCTGGGATGAGCAGGTCTTCGACCAGAGCGAGCTCCACACGGCGCGAGCGGTGCTGGCGCAGGGACTCCAGGCGCTCGCCGGCGAGCCCCCGGGCCGCCGGGCCCGGTTGGAGGGGCTGGACGCGTTCTACGCCTGGTGGCAGGCGCGGGTGCCGGAGCTGCGCGGCGAGTGGGAGCGCCACAAGCAGACCCGATTGAGTCGAAGGTGATGGGGGGCGACGCGGCCGTCGCCATCCAGGCCGAGGGACTGTCCAGGTCCTACGGCGCGACGGTGGCCCTCGACGGCCTCGATCTCGAGGTCGAGGCGGGCACGGTCTTTGGGCTGCTCGGCCCCAACGGTGCCGGCAAGACCACTCTCGTGCGCATCCTCGCGACCCTGCTTCGTCCCAGCGGGGGCCATGCCCGGGTGCTGGGCCACGATGTCGTCGCCGAACCGCTGGCGGTGCGCCGGCGGATCGGTCTGGCCGGCCAGTTCGCCGCCATCGACGCCGAGCTAACCGGGCGCGAGAACCTGGAGATGATCGGGCGTCTGTATCGTCTCCCCGCCGGCGAGGCACGCCGACGCGCCGGCGACGTGCTCGAGCGGTTCGGTCTCGCCGAGGCGGCCAATCGGCGCGTGTCCACCTACTCGGGGGGGATGCGGCGCCGGCTCGACCTGGGCGCGAGCCTGGCGGGACGGCCGCCGGTGCTCCTGCTCGACGAGCCCAGCACCAGCCTCGACCCCCGCTCCCGGCAGGAGCTCTGGACCATCGTGGACGAGCTCGGCCGCGGCGGCACCACCGTGCTGCTGACCACCCAGTACCTGGAGGAGGCCGACCGCCTGGCCCAGCGGATCGCGGTCGTGGACCACGGACGGATCGCGGCTCTCGGCACCGCCGCCGAGCTCAAGGCCGCGATCGGGACCTTCGTGCTGACGGTCCGCCTGCGCGATCCGGCCACGGTCGGCGACGCCGGCGCCCTGCTCGCCGACCTCGCCGCCCACGACGCGCCCCGGATCGACTCCACCGCCAGCGAGATCCGTCTCGCCGTCGCCGACCCCGACGCGTCCGCCGAAGCCGTCCGCCGGCTCGACGTGCGGCGGGTGCCGATCGCCGCCGTCGAGCTGCAGCAGCCCAGCCTCGACGACGTGTTCCTGTCCTTGACCGGCCGTCCCGCCCGCCCCCGTGATCGCGACGATCGCCGGGTCGCGCTGGAGGGCGCATGATCGCCCGCCCCGCGGCACGGTCGGAGCGGCAGCACCTGACCCTGTCGGAGACCCTGGGTGACACGCGGGTGATGGCGGTCCGTCAGCTCCGCAAGAACCTCCGCCGGCCCACATACATCGTCTTCTCCTTCGTCCAGCCGGTGATCTTCGTGCTGCTGTTCCGCTTCGTGTTCGGAGGCGCCATCCACACCGGACCGGTCGCCTACGTGGACTTCCTGATGCCGGGGATCATCGTCCAGACCGCGGTCTTCGGCGCCCTGGTCACCGGTCTCGGGCTGACCGAGGACCTCAAGGCGGGGGTTGTCGACCGGTTCCGGTCGCTGCCGATCGCCCGCGCCGCGGTGCTGCTCGGGCGCACCGCCGCGGACATGGTGATGAACGTGATGACGCTGATCGTGATGGTGCTGGTCGGTCTCGCCGTCGGCTTCCGACCCAGCCAGCCGGTCTACCAGCTCGCGCTCGCGTTCGTCCTGGTGCTCGCCTTCTCCTACGTCTTCTCGTGGATCAGCGCGTTCGTGGGCCTCACTGTCCGTGACCCCGAAACGGCCCAGTCGGCCGGGTTCATCTGGGTCTTCCCGCTCACCTTCGCGTCGTCTGCCTTCGTCCCGACCGCTTCCATGCCCGCCCCTGTGCGCGACTTCGCCGACGTCAACCCGGTGAGCCTGGCGGTCGATGCCGTCCGCGCCCTGACCATCGGCCACGCGGACGCGCTCGTCCCCGCCCTCCAGACCATCGCCTGGCTGCTCGGGCTGCTGCTCGTGTTCATCCCGCTCTCGGTGCGAGCCTTCCGGCGAGGGTAGGGCCCCGCGCCGGGCCGCTACGGCCGCGGGGCCCAGCGGGGCGGCCGTCGCTCCAGGAAGGCTGCCATCCCCTCCTGCGCCTCCTCGGAGCGGAACAGCTCCAGCGAGCGCTCGGCCATGGCGGCGAGCCCCATCTCCAGCGCCGGCAGGGGCTCATCGTGGAGGAGGCGCTTCGCCGCCGCGAGCGCCCCCGGTGCCCCGTGGTGGAGGTCGCGGACCAGCTCCGCCACCGCCTGCTCGAGCTGGTCCGGCGCCACCGTGCGATGGACGAGCCCGATCGCGTGCGCCCGGGAGGCGGTCAGGGGGGCGCCGGTGAGGAAGGCCTCGGTGCACGCCGCCAGCCCGAGCTTGCGGCGGCACACCACCGAGACCACCGCCGGGGCGACCCCGAGGCGGACCTCGCTGAAGGCGAAGGTGGCGGTGTCGGCGGCGACGGCCAGGTCGCAGGCGGCGACCAGCCCCATCCCGCCGCCGCGGACGGCGCCGCCCACCCGGGCCACCACCGGCACCGGCGCGTCCCAGATCGTCCGCAGGACCGGGGCCAGGCCGGCCACCCCCAGCCCGCCGGTGCGCCGCTGCTCGCGGAGGTCGGCGCCGGCGCAGAACGCGGGACCGGTGTGCCCCAGGACCACGGTCCGCAGCCCGGGGTGGCGGAGGGCGGTGTCGAGCTGGGCCTGGAGCGCGGCGAGGAGCGGCTGAGAGAGGGCGTTGCGGGTATCGG
The DNA here is from genome assembly GCA_027306655.1 of Candidatus Dormiibacterota bacterium. Taxonomy (GTDB): domain Bacteria; phylum Chloroflexota; class Dormibacteria; order Aeolococcales; family Bog-877; genus DAHUZL01. Next base: position 30,440 of record DAHUZL010000151.1, on the reverse strand, counting down.
GCGCGTCGAGGACGACGGTCGCGACATCTCCCTCGATCGCGAGCTGGACCAGGGCGTCGGCAGCCATCGGGGTCCTCCCTTCGACATCGGCGGCGAGCGTCATCTTGCCGCCCGGCCCCCGGCGGGCGCAGGATCGGGACGATGGCCGCCCATCCGCGGATCCCCCGCCCCACCCGCCCCGCCGGTGATGGCCGGCGGGGGGACTGGCTGCGGCCGCTCGGGGTGCTGGTGGTGCTGGGCCTCGCCCTGGCGGGGGTGACGCTGGCCGGCTCACCCCACCACCCCGTCCGCGCCGCGGTCGCCACGGCGCGCCGCGCCCGTCCCCCGGCCGGCCTGCCGCCGCCCACGGGCGTCGTGCTGCCCAGGGGTCCGCTGGCCCGGGCGCTGGAGGCGCTGCAGGCCACCTACGTCCGGGTGGTCCGCGCGATCGAGCCGGCCGTGGTCCAGATCACCACCGCCGGCGACCTCGGCTCGGGGGTCATCCTCGACCGACGGGGCGACATCGTGACCAATGCCCACGTGGTCGGCCGCTCCCGCCGCGTCACCGTCACCCTCGCCGACGGTCGGATCACCACCGGGACGGTGGTGGGAACCGACCGCGCCGAGGACCTCGCCGTCGTCCGCATCCACGCCGGGGGCCTCAGCCCGGCCCGCTTCGCCGGCCCCGGGGCGGTGGAGCCGGGCGCGATCGTCCTCGCGGTGGGCAACCCCCTCGGCTTCCAGAGCAGCGTCAGCGTGGGCATCGTGAGCGCGATCGGCCGGCGCGTCACCGAGCCCGACGGGGTCACCATCGCCGACGCGGTCCAGACCAGCGCCGAGATCAACCCCGGCAACAGCGGGGGGGCGCTGGTCGACCTCGCTGGCCAGGTGGTCGGGATCCCGACCCTGGTGGCACTCAGCCAGCAGCAGGCGGGGGAGGCCCCCGGCATCGGCTTCGCGGTGCCGAGCCGGACCGTTGCCACCGTGGCCGCCGAGCTGGTCCGGGGCGGGGCGGTCGGGACCACCACGCCCGACCTCCTCGGCCTCACCGGGGGCGGGGTGGTCACCGCCGCCGGCGCGCCCGCGGGGGTGCTGGTCACCGACGTGAGTCCGGCGTCCCCGGCCGCCCGGGCCGGGCTCCGTCCGCAGGAGATCGTGGTCGCGGTGGCCGGCCGGCCGACCCTCACCGTGGCGGCGCTGGCGGCGGCGCTGTCCCGCCTCCGGCCCGGGCGTGCCGCCGCCGTCACCGTCCTCACCCCGGAGGGTCGGCGCCTCCAGGCGACCGTGCGCGCCCCCAGGCGCCGATCCCGCTGACCGCTCCCGACCGGCCCCTCAGCCGACTCTCACGTTTCTCTCATTCGGATGCGCGCAGACTGAGGGCGTGACCCGACGGCCGCCGACCATGCTCGCCTTCGCCGGGCTCGGGCTCGCCGCCGTCCTCGCCGGCTGTGGTCCGGCCGCCCATGCGGGCCGCCCGGCCACCGGCCCCACACCGGCGGCGCCCGCCCCCCGGTCGGCCGGCACCACGCTCCCGACCACGGTCAGCCCCGCCACCCTCGCGCAGGCGCTGACCGCCCTCCAGCAGGATTACGTGGACGTGGTGCGGCGGGTGGCGCCCTCGGTCGTCGAGATCTCCACCAGCAGCGACCTGGGCTCGGGGATCGTGTTCGACACCGGGGGCGACATCGTCACCAACAACCACGTGGTGAGTGGGTTCCGCCGCTTCACCGTGACCCTCGCCAACGGCCGGGTGTACCCGGGCCGGCTGGTCAACACCTTCCGGGCCGACGACCTGGCGGTGATCCGGATCCGCGCGACCGGGCTCCGCCCCGCCACCTTCGCCGACTCCAGCCGGCTCCAGGTCGGCGACATCGTGATGGCGATCGGCAACCCGCTCGGGCTCCAGAGCAGCGTCAGCACCGGGATCATCAGCGCCACCGGGCGCACCGTCCAGGAGCCGAGCGGGGTGACCCTGCCCGACGTCCTCCAGACCAGCGCCGCGATCAACCCTGGCAACAGCGGCGGCGCGCTGGTCGACCTCGCCGGCCAGGTGGTGGGGATCCCCACCCTGGCCGCCCTCGACAACAGCCTCGGGGGATCGCAGGCTCCCGGGATCGGGTTTGCGATCCCGAGCGACGTGGTCCAGTCGATCGCCGGCCAGATCATCCGCGATGGGCGGGTGGTGAACAGCCACCGTGCCTTCCTGGGGGTGGACGTCGGCGACGTCCTCAGCTCCGACGGCAGCCCCGCCGGGGCCCAGGTGGCCCGGGTCATCGCCGGGGCCCCCGCCCAGCGGGCGGGGATCCGGGTGGACGACATCATCGTGTCGGTGGACCACCGGCCCACCCTCTCCGTGAGCGCCCTCACCACCGTCCTGGCCGGGCTGGCGCCGGGCGAGCGGGTGCCGGTGGGGATCGTGACCCCGTCGGGCGCCCGCGAGACGCTCACGGTCCGCCTCGGGCAGCTGCCCGCCTCGGGCTGACTGAGGGCGCCCCGCGACCGATCCGACGGGCGGGCGCTATCATCGTTCCGCGGCAGGGCAATGAGGCAGGGCGCGATGACGGACGATCTCGCCGAGACCCCGGCGGGGGAGGAGCAGGTGGCCTGGACCGCGACGCCCTACCGGGCGCCGGTCCTGGACCGCGACGGGGCCGCCATCGGCACCACCGAGTCCCTCCTCGGCGACGAGGGTGAGGACATCTTCCACGGCCTCGCGGTTCGCCGGCCGGGGGGGCAGATCGTGGAGCTGGCGGCGGACCGGGTCGAGCGGATCACTCGCAGCGCGGTCCACACCTCGCTGACCGCGGTCGACGCCGCCCAGCTCCCCGCCTACCGCGCCGAGCGCTGGTTCCACCTGGGCTGGGGCGGCCTCTTCCGCAAGCGCCCGGAGTGGGACCGGGACTGACGGCCGCGAGCGGTGCCGCCCCCGGACCGGACCGACGAGGTGGTCCCGAGTCTGGCCCACCCGATCGGCTCTGGTACGATCGCGGCAGCATGGTGATGGCCCGCCGCCGATGTCGTGGGGCGTTTCGGCGCTGACGCCGGCCCGCCGACCGCAGGTCGCCCTCGCGGCCGCACCGTCCCATCACCCGCCCGCCCCCCAGAAGGAGCGCTCCATGAGCGACTATGCCCGCCCCGACGCCCTGGTCACAACCGCCTGGCTGAACGAGCACCTGCACGATCCCGACCTGCGCGTCCTCGACGTGGACGAGGACACCACCGCCTACCAGAAGGGCCACATCCCGGGGGCGGTCGGGGTGCACTGGAAGGACGACCTCCAGGACCCGATCCAGCGGGACTTCGTCGGGCCGGAGGGGTTCGGCCGGCTGATGGACCGCTACGGGGTCACCCGGGACACCCGGGTGGTGCTCTACGGCGGCAACAAGAACTGGTTCGCCGCCTACGCCTACTGGTACTTCACCTACTACGGCCACCCCCGGGTCCAGCTCCTCGACGGCGGCCGGCGCAAGTGGGAGCTGGACGGCCTTGCCCTCACCACTGACGTCACCCCCGCCGCCCCCACGGCGGGCTACCGCCCCGGCCCGGGCGACGCCGCGATCCGGATCTTCCGCGACGACGTCGCCGGCCGTATCCTGGGCCGCCCCGACGCCGCCCTGGTGGACGTCCGCTCGCCCGAGGAGTTCCGCGGCGAGCGGCTGACGCCCGACCACCTGCCCAACGAGGCGGCCCAGAAGCCGGGCCACATCCCGGGCGCGCGCAACATCCCCTGGAGCAAGGCGGTGCACCCCGAGCAGGAGACGTTCCTGCCCGCCGACCAGCTGCGCGCCCTCTACGGCGGGGAGGGGGTCACTCCCGACAAGGACGTGGTCGCCTACTGCCGCATCGGCGAGCGCTCCGCCCACACCTGGTTCGTCCTCCACGAGCTCCTGGGCTACCCTCAGGTCCGCAACTACGACGGCTCGTGGACCGAGTGGGGCAGTCTGGTGCGGGCTCCGATCGAGCGCTGAGCGCGGGGGCGGGGACGCCGCCGGCGCCCCCGCCTCGCCTATCATCGCGGCCGTGGACGGGCACCCGCTCCAGGGCCGCTGCGCGATCGTGACCGGAGCCGGTCACGGTCTCGGCCGCGCCTTCGCGGCGCGGCTCGCCGCCGACGGCGCCCAGGTGGTGGTGGCCGACCTGGACCGGGCGGCCGGCGAGGCCGCCGCGGCCGAGCTGGGGGCCGCGGGCGCCAGCGCGATCGCGCTCGCCACCGATGTCGGGGACCCCGCCAGCGTCGAGGCGATGGTGGCGGGCGCGCTGGGCGCGTTCGGGCGGGTCGACATCCTGGTCAACAATGCCGCCGTGTTCCAGCGGGTGCCGCTGGTGGACGGCGACTTCGCGTCCATCCCGCTGGAGCATTTCGAGCACGTCCTGCGCGTCAACGTGATCGGGATGTGGCTCTGCGCCCGGGCGGTGGTGCCCGACATGCGCCGGCGCGCCTACGGAAAGGTGATCAACCTCAGCTCCGCCACCGTCTTCAAGGGCGCGGCCAGCACCCTGCTCCAGTACGTGACCGCCAAGTCGGCGGTGCTCGGGTTCACCCGCAGCCTGGCCCGGGCGGTGGGCCCGGATGGGATCCGGGTCAACTGCGTCGCCCCCGGGCGGACCGACGCCGCCGGACCCGGCGCTGCCGACGCCGCGGCGGCGCGTCCGGAGCGTCTCCGCGAGCGCGCGATCGCACGGGTGGAGGTGCCGGCGGACGTCGTCGGCACCGTCAGCTTCCTGGCCGGCCCCGACAGCGACTTCATCACCGGCCAGACCATCGTCGTCGACGGCGGCGCCGTCATGCACTGAGCCCGGCGCGGCGGCGGCCCGGCGGACGGCGCCCGGGTGGGCTCCGTCCGCCGGCGTCGTCACCGGCGGGGCGTGGGGGGGTGCTCAGCCGCTGAGCGACCAGGCCTGCGGATAGATGTTGAGGTTGGGATCCTGGGGCAGGGCGCCCTTCAACTTGGGGCTGATCACCGACAGCTGGTAGTAGTAGTCGGGCTCCCAGATCACCGGCAGGACCTTGGCGGCGTAGTTCTCCTCGGCCCAGAACGGAGCCAGCCCCGGCTGCAGGCTGGTGGCGGCGATCAGCCGGTCGAGGACGGGGTTGTTGTAGCCGGCGGCGTTGTTGCTGCCCCCGCTCCCGATCCACATCCCCGCGGTGGGCAGGTATTGCGGCGAGTAGGTCGGGGTCGAGCCGGGCTGCCCGAAGTTGGCGATCTGCCAGGAGCATCCGGCCCCGGTCGACTTGTTGCAGGGGACCAGCTCGGCGAAGAGGGTCGCCTCCGGGGTCTGGGTGATGGTGAGGTGGATCCCGGCCAGCGTCCAGTCGGATTGGATCACGCTGATCTCGGCATTGAAGGCGACCGAGCCCGGGGAGCTGATCACGGTGAAGTTGAGCGGGGTGCCCGCGCGGATCCCCGCGCCACAGTCGGACGGCCCGCTGCCGGCGCGGCCGCAGACGTCGGTACCGTTGGGATGGATCGTCCAGCCGTGGCGGGCCAGCAGCTGGCTGGCCGCCCGGATGCTGAAGGGGTAGGGGTCGGAGGCCTCATAGGGGCTGAGGTACGGGCTCCGAGGCAGGATCGGGACCGGGCCGTAGGTGGGATAGGCGTTGCCGTGGTAGATGTCCTTCACGATCCGGTTCTGGTCGACCAGGCGCTGCATCGCCTGGCGCACGTAGAGCTGGTCGAAGATGGCGCCCACCTTGGGGTTGGTGTAGTTGATCCAGAAGTTGTTGAAGCCCCAGTCCACCCAGGGGCTGACGGTGTACCCCCGGGAGGTGAAGTACGACCGCTGGTTCAGGTCCTGGGTGGGCAGGTAGCCGTAGTCGAGCGCGCCCGAGCGGAGCGCGTCGAACTCGGCGGTGTCGTTGGTGAAGGGGATCTCCTCGAGGCGGGCGATCCGGGGCTTCTGGGGCCCGGTGTAGGCGGGGTTGGGGACGAAGGCGGCGTAGCCGGTGGCGGGGAGGTAGGCGGCCAGCTTGAACGGTCCGTCCACCACCTTCCACATCGGGTTGGTGGTGTAGGTCGCCTCCTGCTTGGCCTGGCTGTCGATGTACCGCCAGACCGCGACGGCACCCTTGGGGGTGAGGTCGTAGTTGCCGATCGGGCTGCTGGCCGAGGTCCGGTCCCAGGCGTGCTGGGGGATCGCGAAGATCATGCTGAGGTTGTTGTAGAGCAGCCAGGTCGCCCCGTAGGCCTTGTTGAAGGTGATGCTGAAGGTCTCCGGGGTGGCGGCCGGGAAGCTCATCGAGGTGATGTTGTCGGGGATGTCACCGGGGACGTAGCCCACCCACTGCGCCTTCTCCACCTGGAGGATGTGCATCCAGAGCTCGATGTCGCGGTTGGTCACCGGCTTGCCGTCCGACCACAGGTAGTGGTTGAGGGTGATCGTGACCGTGCGCCCGCCGTTGGAGTACACCGGCGGCCGGCCCATGCTGAGCCGGTAGTTGATGGTGAACTGGCCGTTGTTGCCGAACCAGTAGAGCGGCCGGTAGAGGAAGTACTCGCACTGGAAGAGGTCCACGTTGTTGGACTCGGGCCCGTTGATGAAGGGCGAGATGTAGTTGCAGTACTCGCCCGGGGGGAGGGCGAAGGTGACGGTGCCGCCCGCCGGGGCGGCCCGCCCGGTCTGAGCCGCCCCTGCCAGCGCGGAGCCGAGGACGGCGGCCAGCCCGGCCGCCACCGCCACCAGCCGGCGCCAGCCGCGGCGCGGGCCGGGCTGTGCCGGGCGGCCGCCCATGCTCGTGATCGTGGTCGTGCGGGTGGTCGGCATCACGGGCCCCCTCTCCTCGGCGGCCGCACTCGCGGGCGGCCGCCCCTGTCCTGTGGATTGCATGGTGGCGACAATCGGCGGCCCGGTCAAGCCCCGGCCCGCGGGATCCCGGCCGGTCCCCCGGTCAGCCCCCCTCGGCCGCGGCCGGCTCCCTGAGCCAGCGGGCCAGGGTGGCGGGGAAGGTCTGGAGATCGATCGGCTTGGTCAGATAGCCGTCGAAGCCGGCGCGCAGGCCCCGGCGGGCGTCTCCGTCCATGGCGTGGGCGGTCAGCGCCACCATCGGCCGCTCCCGCCAGCGGGGGTCCTGGCGGAGCCGGCGGACCAGGCTCCAGCCGTCCTCGCCGGGCAGGGAGAGGTCGATCAGGAACAGGTCGGGCTCGAGGCCGGTCGCCAGCTGGCGATCGCAGCTGGGCGCGTCCTCGGCGACGCTCACCTCCCACCCGGCGTCCCCGAGCACCGCCGACACCAAGACCCGGTTGTCCGGGTAGTCCTCGATCAGCAGGACGTGGGGGCGGGTCACGAGGCGGCCCTCGCCGCGGCCCGGCTGCGGCGGTGCTGGAGGAGGACCGTCCGGAGCGCCGGCTCGGGCACCGGCCGGCGCAGGAATCCGTCGGCCTCGGCGCCGGGCCCTGCCACCGACGGGTCACCGCCGGTGACGAGAAGGACCGCCAGCCCCTGGGTGGCGGGCTGGGCCTGGAGCTGGTCGAGCAGGCGCTCCGCCTCCTCACGGTCGAGATCGGCGAGCACCAGCACCACCGCCGGGCGCAGGGCCGCCGCGGCCCGCAGGCCGGTGGGCCCGTCGGTGGTGCCGGCGAAGTCGAACCCGGTGATGGTCGCCTGGGCCTCCCAGCGCCCCAGCGCCGACGGGTCCTGGGCGACGCCCAGGATCAGCGGCTGCTCCTGGCGCCCGGCGCGCAGGCTGGGGCTGACCCGGGCCAGCGGCAGCTCCACCGTGAAGCGGCTGCCGAAGCCGACCTGGCTCTCGAGGTCGATCCGCCCGCTCATCAGACCCACCAGCCGGCGCGAGATGGCGAGGCCGAGACCGGTCGAGCCGAGCTCGTCGTGGATGCTGGCCCCGCCGCGGCGGAAGGCGTCGAAGACCGTCTCGCGGTCGGCCTCAGCGATCCCCGGCCCGGTGTCGACGATGTCGACGCTGAGCCACGCCCCGCTGGCTCGGATCGAGACGGTGACGCTGCCGGCCTCGGTGAACTTGACCGCGTTGCCGACCAGGTTGGTCAGCACCTGGGTGACCGCGCGGGGGTCGGCGAGGGCGGCGGCGGGCTCCTGGCACGGGTGCAGGTCGAGGACCAGCCCCTTGCGGTCGGCGACCGAGCGGGCGTCCGACACCACCTGGGCGACGATCGCGTCGACCGCGGTGACGACGCAGCCGACCTCCATCCGCCCCGCCTCCAGCTTGCTGAGGTCGAGGATGTCGCTGATCAGGGCGAGCAGGATCCGGCCGTTGCGGATCACCCGGTCGAGGTGCTCCTGGGCGGTGTCCGGGATGGCGCCCGCGGCCCCGGTCCGGATCAGCTCGGTGAAGCCCAGGATGACGTTCAGCGGCGTCCGCAGCTCGTGGCTCATGGTGGCCAGGAACTCGCTCTTCACCTGGACCGCGCGGGCCAGCTCGGCGTTGCTGTCGGCGAGGCGGGCCTGCTGCTCCTGGATGTGGAGTCCGGCGGCGGTGAGGTTGGCGTGGAGCTCGCGCAGCTCGGGCGTGCCCCGGGGGGCGTCGAGCCGGATCGGGCGGTCCTCGCCGAGGTCGCGCGCCATCTGCCCCAGGGTGGTGAGAGGGCGCAGGACCGAGCGGGCGGTGAGCACGATCAGGGTGCCCGCCACCACGCACCCGATCACCGAGGTCAGCAGCACCAGGATGAAGATCTCCAGCTGGGCCGAGGCCGCCTGGCTGAGGTCCGCCGACACCTGCGCCGCGGCCGCCCGCTTCAGCTGACCGGCCGCGACATCGACCTGTTGGAAGAGGCGGTCGCCGGTGGGGAGGGCGGCCACCCGCTGGGCGAGGGACGTGGTCGTGCGGCTGGACAGCTGGGGGCCGAGGTACCCCCGCTCCCAGCTCGTTGTCCGGGCCCGCAGCCGGGCCAGGTCCGACCGCAGGGCGGGGTGGCCGGCGGCGAGGGGGGTGAGTGCGGACTGGTCAGCGGCGGCGGCGGCGAGGTCCCGGTGGACGGTGGCGAGCGCGCCGCCGCGGCCGGCAAGGAGCGCGGCGCCGAGGGCGGTCTGCGCGTCCAGCAGGTGGGTCACCAGGCCATCGGTGGCGGTCTGCAGGGGCAGGTCGTGGTGCTGCAGCTGACCGTTGGCGGCCTGCATCTCCGTGAGCGGGGGCACCGCCGCCACCAGGTTGAGGATCAGGACCCCGACCAGGAGGAGCAGGCCCCCCGCCAAGCGCTGCCCGATCGACGCGCTCCCGGGCCAGCGGAGCCGCCGCCCGGCCGCGGCGCCGCTCACCGCAGCGCCCGGATGCCGGCCGGCTCCGGTCCGACCGCCTGGTCCAGCGCCTCCAGCCCCGGCGCGGACACCGCGGGGGGCTCCTCGGCTGGGCAGGCGAGCAGGAAGCCCTGGACGTAGTCGACCCCGAGCCGTCGCAGCGTCAGCAGCTGGGCCCGGGTCTCGACCCCTTCCGCGATCACCTCGGCCCCGATGCTGCGGGCGAGGTGGACCAAAGCGCTCACCACCGACTGCCGGACCGGGTCCTCCTCGCAGCCCTGGACCAGGTGCATGTCCACCTTGATGAACTCGGGGGTGAGCAGGGCCAGGGTGCCGAGACCGGCGTAGCCGGAGCCGACGTCGTCGAGCGCATAGCGATAGCCGCGGCGCCGGTAGCGGTCGGTGTGGCGGCGGAAGGTGATGATGTCGGCGATCGGGCGGCGTTCGGTGACCTCGGCGACGATCTGGGTCTCGGGCCAGAGGTCGGGGCGGTCCCACTCGTGGCGGCGGGGCGGCGGGGCGTCGCCGAGCTCACGCGGCTCCACGTTCATGAAGAGGAGCAGGTCCCGGCGGGGGAACCGCTCGCTGGCGCGCAGGCGGGCGAGCCACACCAGCTCCCAGTGCAGCTCGCCGAGCAGGCCCGCCAGGTCGGCCGCCTCGAACAGCCGGCTGGGCGTCTCCAGGGGATGGTCGAAGGGCCCCCGGCAGAGCGCCTCGTACCCGGCGATCGCGCGGCGCTCCACGTGGACGATGGGCTGGAACAGGATCCGCAGCCGCTGCCGTTCCAGGAGGCTTGCCACCTGCTGGACGTGGGCGCGGCTGCGGGCCAGGGTCGCCGCCCGGTCACCGAGGGCGTTCAGCATCCCGCGCACCATCAGCTGGACCTTGGGCTCCAGCTCGGCCGCCTCCGACCCGCCGACCACGCTCACCCCGCTCTGGGGGTGGCCGGCGGCCTGCAGGCGGGCCCCGATCTCGACCTCCAGGGTCTGAGCGGTGCTCAGGTCGTTGATCCGCGCCAGTGTCCCAGCCCGGCCGCCGAGGACGAGGGCGGTCAGGACCGGGTCGCAGCGGCAGACCGCCACCACCCCCGGCTCCCCGACCAGGGACGCGCCCGCGTGGCGGATCGCGGCCAGGGTGACTCCGGGTGGGGGCGGCGGGTCGACCGCCACCAGCAGCACCCGGGTGGGGCGACCGGCGAGGATCCGGTCGGCGACGAGGCGCTCCGCGCCGCCGCGATCGAGCGGCGGCGCCGCGGCCGCCGGCGGCGCCGCGGCGTGCTGCGGCTCGGCTGCGGACATCGTCGTCCTCGTGGGGTGGATCACCGTCCGGGCCCGAACGGCATCCGTCGGGCTGTCCACGTGTGAGTGTGCCGAGTCGCTGTCACGGCCCCATCGCGCCCGGGCGATGACCCGGTCACGCCCTGGCGGCGGGTCAGAACCGGCGGCCGCGCACCCGCGCCAGATCGAAGCGGGCCGTCCCCGCCACCGCCATCACCGCCATCACCCCGGCCTGGATCGGGTCCGCCACCACCAGGTCGACCGCCTCCACCACCGACCCCGCCTGGTGCAGGGAGATGACCAGGATCCCGTGGCGGCGCACCTCCCGGACCGCCTCGGTGATGGCGCCCCCCATCAGCGAGCCCGCCAGCACCAGGATCACCGCCCGCGGCAGCCGCCGCACCGCCCGCACCGCCGCCGCGATCTCCTGCTCGCCGACGAGCGGGATGGTGTCGACGCTGATCCTCTCCCCGCGGATGTTGTGCCGGTCGGCCTCGTTGACCGCGCCCTGGGCCACGATCGCCACCTGGGCGCCCCCGCCGATCACGATCACGCGCTTGCCGAAGATGGTCCGCTGGGTCGGCACCCGCTCGACCAGGTCGACCTCCTCGAGCGCGCCCAGACGGGACACGATCGCGTCCGGCTCCGGGCCGTCGTCGATCTCGAAATGGAGGAAGACCAGGTCCGGGCCCTCCCGGGTGAGGGCCACGTCGCGGATGTTGGCGTCCGCGGCGGCGATGGTGGCGGCCAGCCGGCCCAGGGTCCCGGGGGCGTCCCGGCAGCGGCAGGCGATCGCCCACGTCATGGCCGGCCAGTCTAGCGTCGGCCGGGGCGGCCGATCAGGTGTCGAGCCCGGTGCTGACCGGCAGCAGGGGCGAACGCAGGGCCTCGTGGGCGCTGATCGCGGCGGCGTGGTGGAGCGCCATCGCCACCGGGTCGCGTCCCTCGAGCAGGCAGTCGCGCCAGAAGGGGTCGACCGTGAAGCCCACCCGCAGCCCCTCACCGTCGCGCACCTCCTGGCGGCCCAGGTCGACGGTGAGGCGATAGCCGTCGTGGCGCTCGCCGCGGCCGACCAGGGTGCGCACCGCCTCCGCCGGCAGCGCCACCGGGAGGAGCCCGTTCTGGAGCGCGTTGACGGTGAAGATGTCGCCGAACGAGGGGGCCACCACCACCCGCAGGCCGCTGTCGAGGAGCGCCCAGGCGGCGTGCTCGCGCGACGAGCCGCAGCCGAAGTTGCGCCCGGCCACCAGCACGCTGGCGCCCCGGAAGCCGGGGTGGTTGAGCTCGAAGTCCGGTCGCGGACGGCCCGCCTCATCGAGGCGCCAGGCGAAGAAGCAGGCGTCGCCGTAGCCGTCGCGATCGGTCCGCGAGAGGAACTGCTTGGGGATGATCTGGTCGGTGTCGACGTCGTCGCGGGGGAGCACCGCGACCAGGCCCTCGTGCTCGGTGAAGGGGCGCATCCGCGGGGCCTCAGCCGCCCGCCCGGGCGGCGGGCGGCTCCGGCAGCCGGGTCGTCGCCAGCTCCCGGACGTCGACAAAATGCCCGTGCAGGGCGGCGGCCGCCGCCATCGCGGGACTGACCAGGTGGGTGCGGCCGCCCGCCCCCTGGCGGCCCTCGAAGTTGCGGTTGGAGGTGGAGGCGCAGCGCTCGCCGGGCAAGAGCACGTCGGGGTTCATCCCCAGGCACATCGAGCAGCCGGCCTCCCGCCACTCGAAGCCGGCGTCGCGGAAGATGCGGTCCAGCCCGAGCGCCTCCGCCTCGCGCTTGACGGTCTGCGACCCCGGCACCACCATCGCCCGCACCCGGGGATGGGCGCGCCGCCCGAGGACGACCTCCGCCGCCGCGCGGAGGTCCTCGAGGCGGCTGTTGGTGCAGGAGCCGATGAAGACCCGGTCCACGGTGATCGCCTCGATCGGGGTGCCCTCGGCGAGGTCCATGTAGGCGAGGGCGCGCTCCGCCGTCCGCCGCCCGGCCTCGGTCGGGAACGCGTCCAGGGTGGGGACGTGGCCGGTCACCGGCACCACCATGGCGGGGGTGGTTCCCCAGGTGACGTAGGGCACGAGCGCCGTCCCGTCGATCGTCTCGGTGCGGTCGAAGGTCGCCCCGGGGTCGCTGGCGACGGCCAGCCAGGCGGCGGCGGCGCGGGCGAGGTCGGCGCCACCGGGGACCGCGGGGCGGCCCTCCAGGTAGCGGACCGTGGTCTCGTCGGGGGAGACCAGCCCGGCCCGGGCCCCGGCCTCGATGGTCATGTTGCAGAGGGTCATCCGCCCCTCCATCGAGAGCGCGCGGACCACCGGGCCGGTGTACTCGATGACCGAGCCCCGGCCGCCGCCGACGCCGATCCGGCCGATCACGCCGAGGGCAATGTCCTTGGCGGTGACGCCGGCCGGGAGCGCGCCCTCGATGCGCACCTCCAGGGTCGCGGCCGGCGCCTGCCAGAGGCACTGGGTGGCGAGGACCTGCTCCACCTCGGAGGTGCCGATCCCGAAGGCCAGGGCCCCGAAGGCACCGTGGGTCGCGGTGTGGGAGTCGCCGCAGACCACGGTCATCCCCGGCTGGGTGACCCCCAGCTCGGGCCCGATCACGTGGACGATCCCCTGGCGGGCGTGGTGCAGGCCGAGGAGGGGGATCCCAGCCTCCCGGCAGTTCTCCTCCAGCTGGCGGAGCTGCTCCTGGGCGACCGGGTCCGGCGTCGGCCGCGAGCGCTCCCAGGTGGGGACGTTGTGGTCCATCGTCGCCAGGGTGAGGTCGGGCCGGCGGACCGTCCGGCCGGCGGCGCGGAGGCCCTGGAACGCCTGCGGCGAGGTGACCTCGTGGACGAGGTGGAGGTCGACGTAGAGGAGGGCGCGGGCCCGGGGGTCGCCGGCGACCACGTGGGCGTCCCAGATCTTCGCGTAGGCGGTGCGCGCGGTCATGCGCTGGCCGTGAGCCGGCCGTGGCCGCGGTGGCGCACCGCCCACTCGTAGCCGTCGACCAGCGCCAGCGCGGAGGCGTGGAGGATGTTGCCGGAGCAGCCCACCGTCGTCCACAGCCGCTCGCCGTCGCTGGAGTCGATCCCCACCCGCACCGTCGCGCCGGTGCCGCGATCGCCGTCGATCACGCGGACACGGTAGTCGACCAGCCGGACCTGGGCCAGCTCGGGGAAGTGGGGGACCAGGGCCCGGCGGAGGGCGACGTCGAGGGCCTCGACCGGGCCCAGCCCGGTGGCCGCGGTGTGAACCAGGGCGGGGCCGACCAGGAGCTTGACGCTGGTCTCCACCGACTGCCGGGCGGGGCCGTCGGCCGGGGTCTCCTGGCGGGCCACCACCAGCACCTCCCGGAGTGCGAATGGGGGCTGGTCTTTGGGCTGCTGGCGGCGGACCAAGAGCTCGAACGACGCGTCGGCGTCCTCGAACGCCCACCCCAGGGACTCCAGGCGCTTCAGGCGCTCCACCAGCCGGCCGCGACCGTCGCGATCGAGGTCGGCCAAGCCCAGCTCGCGCAGCTTGGCCCCGATGCTGCTCCGCCCGCCCTGGTCGGAGACCACGGTCCGGCTCCGGTTGCCCACCCGCGCCGGGTCGACGTGCTGGTAGGCGCGGGGGTGGCGGGCCATGCCCTGGGCATGGAGCCCTCCCTTGTGCAGGAAGGCGGCCGGGCCGACGTAGGGGCGGTGCGCGTCGGGGGCGCGGTTGACGACGGCGTCGAAGGTGCGCGAGACCGCGACCAGCTCCTGGAGCCGGTCCGGGGGCAGCGCCGCCCGGCCCAGCTTGAGCTCGCAGGTGGCGGCGATCACCAGCAGGTCGGCGTTGCCGCAGCGCTCGCCGCAGCCGTTGAGGGTGCCCTGGACCATCCGCGCCCCCGCCTCGAGGGCCGCCAGCGAGGCCGCCACCGCCACCCCGGCGTCGTTGTGGCAGTGGATCCCGAGGCGATCCCCGACCCGCTCGCGGGCGGCCGCGGTCACCTCCGCGATGGCCCGGGGGAGCTGCCCGCCGTTGGTGTCGCAGAGGACGATCCACGACGCCCCCGCCTGGGCGGCCGCCTCCAGCACTTCCATCGCGTAGCCGGGGTCGCTGTCCTCGCCGCGGGCGCCGTCGAAGACGTGCTCCGCGTCGAAGACCACCTCGCGTCCCTGGGCCACCGCGTGGGCGCAGCTGGCGGCCACCATGCGCAGGTTCTCGCCCGCAGTGGTGCCGAGGACGGTCTCCGCCTGCCAGCGCGACGCCTTCCCCACCAGCGTCACCACCGGGGCGCCGGCGTCGAGGGTGGCGGCGAGACCGGGATCGTCCGGGGCCCTGGCTCCGGGACGGCAGGTGGCGCCGAAGGCGGCCAGCCGCGCCGAGCCCAGCGGCCGGAGGCGCAGCCGCCGGAACAGCGCCGTGTCGCGCGGGTTGGCCCCCGGCCAGCCGCCCTCGACGTAGGCGACGCCGAGCCGGTCCAGCCGGCGGGCGATCGCCAGCTTCTGGTCGCAGCTGAGCTGGAGCCCGAAGCCCTGCATCCCGTCGCGCAGGGTGGTGTCGTAGAGGATGACCGGCCTCGACGTCACGCTGCCACCTCCCGGCCCACCTGCGCCACCACCTGGGCGGTGACCGTGGCGGTCGTGCCGTCGCCGCCGAGGTCGGGCGTGAGGGGCCCCCGCTGCACGATCCCGGCGATCGCGGCCTCCACCCGCCGGGCGAGGTCCTCGCGACCGAGGGTGTGGCGCAGCAGCATCGCGATGGTGGCGATCGCGCCCAAGGGATTGGCGACGCCACGGCCGACCAGGTCGGGCGCCGAGCCGTGCACCGGCTCGTACAGCCAGGGGCCGTCGCCGCCGCCGCTCGCCGAGGGCAGGGTGCCGAGGGTGCCGGTGAGCGCGGCCGCCTCGTCGGTGAGGATGTCGCCGAAGAGGTTCTCGGTCACGACCACGTCGAAGGCGCGCGGCTCCTGCAGCAGCCGGAGGGCAAAGCTGTCGACGAGGCAGTGGTCCACCGTCACCGCCCTGTGCTCCTGGGCGAGCTCCTCCACCACCGAGCGCCAGAGCCGCGAGCTGGCGAGGACGTTGGCCTTGTCCACCGAGGTGAGATGGCGGCGGCGGCGCTCCGCCGCCGCGAAGGCCACCTCGGCGACCCGCCGGATCTCCCCCTCGGCGTACTCAATCGAGTCGACCGCGCGCCGATGGGGCGTCGTCCCGGCGATCCCCTTGGGCCGCCCGAAGTAGGCGCCGCCGGTGAGCTCGCGGACGAACAGGATGTCGGCCCCCTGGACCCGCTCCGGGCGGAGCGGGCTGGTCGCCTCCAGCCCCGGCCACACCACCACCGGGCGCAGGTTGGCGAAGGCGCCGAGGCCGCGGCGGAGCGCGAGCAGGCCGGCCTCCGGGCGCACCGGGGCGTGGTCCCAGCCGGGGCCGCCCACCGCCCCGAGCAGGACCGCGTCCGCTCCCCGCGCGGCCTCGAGGGTGGCGGCGGGGAGGGGCTCGCCGGTGGCGTCGAGGGCGGCGCCGCCGATCGGATGGCGGCTCACCGCGCAGGTCAGCCCGGCCCGATCGCAGATCGCCTCCAGCACCGCCAGGCCGGCATCGGTGACCTCGGGACCGACGCCGTCGCCGGGCAGGGCCGCGATCCGCAGGGGGGCGGTCGCCGTCGCGCCGCCGCTCACAGGGAGGGCGCCACCGGGGCCGGCTCGACCGCCGCCGTCTCGGCCAGCACCGCCTGGGCGATCGCGGCGAGGTCGGCGTCGTCCACCGCCTTGGCGGTGTCGGCCACCTGGAGGAAGCGCTCCCAGCACGCCTGGAAGGAGTCGGCGGGGAGCCGGACCCCGAGTTGGTCCAGGCGGTGGCGGAGGGCGTGGCGGCCGGAGCGGGCGGTGAGCACGATCCGGGTGCCGTCGGCGCCCACGTCGGCCGCCGACATGATCTCGTAGGTGCGCCGGTCGCGCAGCACCCCATGCTGGTGGACGCCCGACGCATGGGCGAACGCGTTGGCGCCCACCACCGGCTTGTTGGGCGGGACCGGGATGCCGGTGAGCCGCTCGACCATCCGGCTGGTGGGGACCAGCTCCTCGGTGCGGAGGTGGTCGCTGAGGTGGAGCACCGGCCGGCGGACGCGGAGCGCCATCACCACCTCCTCGATCGCGGCGTTGCCGGCGCGCTCGCCGAGCCCGTTGATGCAGCCCTCGACCCGGCGCGCACCCGCGGCGATCCCGGCCAGCGAGTTGGCGGTGGCCAGGCCGAGGTCGTCATGGCAGTGCACGCTGGTGAGGACCCGGTCCATCCCCCGAACCTCGCGGCGGACCGCGGCGACCAGGGCGCTGAACTCCAGGGGCAGGCAGTAGCCGGTGGTGTCGGGGATGTTGACCACCGTCGCACCGGCGTCGACCGCCGCCTGAACCACCTCGCAGAGGTAGTCGGGGTCGGCCCGGCCCGCGTCCTCGGGCGAGAACTCGACCGCGTCGCAGAGCGTCTTCGCATAGGCGATCGCCTCGGCGGTGCGGGCGGTGACGGTGGGCCGGTCCAGCCCCAGCTTGTGGGTGATGTGGAGGTCGGACACGCTGATGAAGACATGGATGAGCGGCCGCGCCGCCTCTCGCACCGCGCCGTGGACCGCATCGATGTCGCTCCGGGTGGCCCGCGCCAGGCCGGTGATCATCGGCCCCTCGACCTCGCGCGCGATCCGCCGCACCGCCTCGAAGTCGCCCGGCGACGACGCCGGGAAGCCGGCCTCGATGACGTCGACGCCGAGGCGCGCGAGCTGGTGCGCGAGCAGCAGCTTGTCGGCGAGGTGCAGGGTCGCTCCCGGCGACTGCTCGCCGTCGCGGAGCGTGGTGTCGAAGAACTCGACGGTGTCGTCGGGGGAGTCAGCGATGCCGGCGACGCTGGAGGTGCTCGCCCCTACGTCGGGGTCGGCGCCGCTGGCTGCCGCCCTCACCCGCCGTCTCCGACCGGGGCGGCGGCCGCCACCGGCCCGGGCGCGGGCGACGGGGCGGGGCCGGGCCCGGGGTCGGGCACCTCGGCCACCGGCTGGATCCAGGGCATGTGGGCCCGGAGCCGCCGTCCCACCTCCTCCAGCGGCTGGTGGGTCTCGGCCGCCCGCCGCGCCAGGAAGCCGTGCCGGCCGGCACGGTTCTCGTCGATCCAGCGCTCCGCGAAGCTGCCGTCCTGGATGCGGCCCAGGATCTGGCGCATCCGCTGGCGCACGTGCTCATCGATGACGAGCGGCCCGCTCTCGTAGTCGCCGAACTCGGCGGTGTCGCTGACGCTGTAGCGCATCAGCGAGAGGCCCCCCTGGTACATGAGGTCGACGATCAGCTTCAGCTCGTGGAGGCACTCGAAGTACGCCAGCTCGGGCTGGTAGCCGGCGTCCACCAGAGTCTCGAAGCCCGCCCGCACCAGCGCGGCCACTCCCCCGCAGAGGACCGCCTGCTCGCCGAAGAGGTCGGTCTCGGTCTCCTCGCGGAAGGTGGTGCGCAGCACCCCGGCCCGGGTCGCGCCGAGCGCGCGCGCGTAGGCGAGGGTGCGGGCGAGGGCGGTGCCGGTGGTGTCCTGATGGAGCGCGAGCAGGGCGGGACAGCCTATCCCCTCCCGGTAGGTCGACCGGACCATGTGCCCGGGCGCCTTGGGCGCCACCATCGCCACGTCACAGCCGGCGGGCGGATGCACGGTGCCGTAGTGGATGGAGAATCCATGCGCAAAGAGGAGCAGGCCGCCGGGACGGATCACGTCCTGGAGCCCGTCGTGGAAGAGCCGCGCCTGGTCGTGGTCGGGGATCAGCACCATCACCACGTCACTGCCGGTGGCGGCGTCGACCGGGTCGCGAACGGTGAAGCCGTCGGCGATCGCCTGCGACCGGGACCGGCTCTCCGGGCGCAGGCCGACCACCACCGCGAGGCCGCTGTCGCGCAGGTTCTGGGCGTGGGCGTGCCCCTGGCTGCCGTACCCGAGGACCGCGATCCGCGCCCCCTCGAGGGCGCGGGGGTCGGCGTCGGCGTCGTAGTACATTTCCATCCTGGTCAGCGCCCTCGTGGTGCGGCCGGGGGTACCGCCGCGGGCGGTGGGAGGTCCATTGTCGCCGACCGCGGCGGCGACCCGGGCGCGAACGCGAGCGGCCCGCTGCACATCCAGTCCGCCCCCGGCAGCGACCGGAGCGACTCCAGCTGGGTCGCGACCTCGGCGGGTGGCCCCGCCACCGCCACCACCACCCGGTCGCGGTCGCGGTGGAGCACCTGGCCGTCGAGGCCGGCCACCGCCGGGTCCACCACCGCCTCCGCCCCGCGCCGGAGGAGGGTGACGATCGCGGTCGTCCACTCGACCCGGGGGGAGTCGGTGATGTCCTCGACGCTGACCACGTCAATCAGCTTGGCCAGCTGCTTCACCACCTGGTCCGGCGGCTGGTACCCGGGGTCGATCCGGAGGGTGAGGCCGGCAATCCCGGGCTCGGGGGTCGGTCCGACCGCGCAGGTCTCCAGGCGGAAGCCCCGCCGCTGGATGCAGTTGGTGACGCGCTGCATCACCCCGGCCCGGTCCTCCAGCCGCATCGTGACCACGCGGACGCGGTGTCCGGTGGGTTCGGGGATGGGCCGGGGCGCGAGGTGGGCGTGCGCGGGCTCGCTCACGGGGTCTCGGGGCACTCGACGAAGTCCGCCAGCCCCTTGCCCAGGGGCACGATCGGGTAGATGTTGGCCTCGGGGTCGATCCAGACGTCCAGGATCGCCGGCCCCGGGTGGGCCAGCGCGGCATCCAGGGCCGGGCCCAGCTCCGGGGCGGTGTCCACCCGCCGGCCGAAGCACCCGTACGCCGCGGCCAGGAGGGCGAAGTCGGGCGTGACGGTGAGGTCGACCTGGGAGCGCACCCCACCGTAGAAGTCGTCCTGGAACTGCCGCACCATCCCGAGGCTGTGGTTGTTGAGGATGAGCACCTTGACCGGCAGGGAGGCGTCCACCGCGGTGGCCAGCTCCTGGGCGGTCATGACGAAGCCGCCCTCGCCGGTGACGCAGAACACGCGCCGGTCGGGGCGGGCGGCCTGGGCGCCGAGGGCGGCGGGGAAGGCGAAGCCCATCGTCCCCTGGCCACCCGAGTTGAGGAACTGGCCCGGCTCGTCGCCGGTCCAGCCGGTGGCGGCCCAGATCTGGTTCAGCCCGACGTCGGCGACGGTGATGTCCTGGGGGCGGCGGCGGGCGTAGAGCTCGGCCAGCGCCTGCTGGGGCTGGAGCCGTCCGTTGTGGGGATAGCGCAGGGGGTGGCGCCGGCGCCAGTCCGCCACCTGTTCGCGCCAGGCCGGTCGTGGTCGCGCCGGGACCTGCCCGCCGAGCGCCTCCAGCACGGCCCGCGCATCGCCCACGATCTGGCAGTCGGCCTGGACCGTCTTGCCCAGCTCGGCGGGGTCGATGTTCACGTGCACCACCGCGGTCGCGCGCGGCGCGAAGTCCTCGAGCCGGCAGGTGACGCGGTCGTCGGCGCGCATCCCGACCATGAGCAGGGTGTCGCAGTCGGTGACGGCGCGGTTGCAGGCGCCGGTCCCCATGAAGCCGACCAGCCCGAGGGCGAGGGGGTGAGACGAGGGGAACACCCCGGTGCCCAGGAGCGTCGTGCCCACCGGCGCGTCGAGCGCCTCGGCCAGCCGGCGGAGGGCGTCCTCCGCGCCGGCGATGGCGACGCCCCGGCCGGCGAGGATCACCGGCCGCTCCGCCCGGCCGAGGGCGGCCGCGGCGCGATCGAGCAGGGACGGGTCCGGCGGCGGAGGCGCCCGGTGCGCGCGGGCCCGCCGGATCGCGCCCAGCGGGTTCGCCACCAGGGCCTGCTGGACGTCCTTGGGGACGTCGACGAGGACCACCCCGGGCCGTCCCGTCACCGCCACGTGGAACGCCTCCGCGACCACGCCGGGGAGCTCGCGGGCGTCGTGGATCTGGTAGCTGTGCTTGGTGACCGACAGGCTGGAGCCGATGACGTCGGACTCCTGGAAGGCGTCGGTGCCGATCTGATGGGTGGGGACCTGGCCGGTGATCGCCACCACCGGCACCGAGTCGAAGTGGGCCGTGGCCAGCCCGGTGATGAGGTTCAGCGCCCCCGGCCCCGAGGTGGCCAGGCAGACCCCGACCCCACCGCCGGCGCGGGCGTACCCGTCCGCCATGTGAGCGGCCCCCTGCTCGTGGCGGACCAGCACGTGGCGGAGCGGGAACCGTGGCAGGTACTGGTAGATGGGGAGGTTGGCCCCCCCGGGCAGCCCGAAGATCGTCGTCACCCCGTTGTCGACCAGGGCCTGGAGGAGCAGCTCCGCGCCGCAGCGATCGGGGGCCGGCCGGGGGTCGGGCTCCTCGTCCTCGAGGAGGGCGGCGGCGAGGGCGGCCATCAGACGGACCTCACCCGGCCTGGTAGGTGGCGTCGATCGCCGCCGTCACGGCCGCGTCGGCGGCGAGCTCGCGGATCGGCCGCTCCGGCTCGGCGGCGCGCAGGCGCCCCAGCCGGTTGCGAGCGCTCTCGCCCAGATGGACATCGTCGGGGACCGGGTCGGGTCCGGGGTCGGGCCGGGCTGCGGGTGCGGGGCTGGTCACCAGGAGCTCTCCTCGGGTGGGCGGGACGGTCGGGGGGACGCAGGGGACGGTCGACGGCGCCGATGGCTCGGCACCCGGCCCGCCGCCTCCGGAGGGGAAAAAAGAACCGGCCCCCCGGGGCTGTCGGGGGGCCGGTTGCCTTCGCCGTCGTCAGGTGGCGTTAGCTGAGCGGCCCCCCGCGAATAAGGAGTACCAGGACCCGGAGGTCCCGCGCGATCAGCTGAACGGCGTACGTGGCGGCCACAGTGCCTCCACTTATACCCGGGGATGGTTGCGATGTCAAGGGTCGATCACCCGGGCACCCGGGCGCGGCTCCCGCGGGTGCTCCCCGGCGACCCCAGGGCCAGGGGGTCGGCCGACGAATACAGGGTGAGGGCCGGCATCGCCTCCCCGACGCGCACGAAGTCACGATCGCGCGTCCACAGCTCGGCGCCGGCCTGGACGGCGGCGGCGGCGATCACCAGGTCGGTGAGCGGGACGGTCGCGCCCTGCTCGCGCAGGGCAGCGGCCGCGGTCCCGGCAAGCCACCACGTGTGGCGATCCACGGCCGCCCACCCCAGTCCCTGGAGCACAGACCAGAGCTCGCCCCGGCGTCGATCGCGCGTCCCCGCCAACAGCTCGGCGACGACCGGCCCGGTCACCAGGACCTGTTCGCGGTCGAGCAGGTCCGCCATCGCCGCGGTGTCGCCGCCGCCCGGGGCGCGCGGAGTGCGCCCGGCTTCCGCTACCGTGGCCGTGCGCGGTCGTCCGCGGGGGGGATCGCGGCCGTCCCGGGCCGTTCGGAGGTGCGTCGCCCATGTCGTCCGGAGTGGATCTACCCAGCCGCCGGTTGGTCGTCGGGCGCGAGCGGGCGGCGGCCCGGGCGATGCTGAAGGGCGCGGGATTCGACGACGCGGCGCTGGCCCGCCCGCTGATCGGCGTGGCCAGCACCTGGATCGAGACCATGCCCTGCAACCTCGGCCTGCGCCGGCTGGCCGAGCATGTGAAGCAGGGGATCCGCGACGCCGGCGCGACCCCGATGGAGTTCAACACCATCGCGATCAGCGATGGGGTGGCGATGGGGACGCAGGGGATGAAGGCATCGCTGGTGAGCCGGGAGGTGATCGCGGACTCGATCGAGCTCGTCTGCCGCGGCCACCTCCTCGACGGGCTGGTGGCGCTGGTCGGCTGCGACAAGACCATCCCCGCCGCCGCGATGGCGCTGGCGCGGCTGGACCTGCCCGGCTGCCTCCTCTATGGGGGCTCGATCCAACCGGGGCGCTTCCGGGGCCGCGACGTCACCGTCATCGACGTCTTCGAGGCCATCGGCAGCGCGGAGGCCGGCCGCATCACCGACGATGAGCTGCGCCAGCTGGAGGACGTCGCCTGCCCGGGCGCCGGCGCCTGCGGCGGGCAGTTCACGGCCAACACGATGGCGATGGCGGTGGAGCTGCTCGGCGTCGCGCCCCTGCAGACCGGCGGGGTAGCGGCGGTCGACCCCGCCAAGCCCGCGGTCGCCGCCCAGGTGGGGCGGCAGGCGGTCGAGATGGTGCAGAGCGGGCGGCGCCCCAGCAGCTATCTCAACGGCGCCGCGTTCCACAACGCGATCGCCGGGGTGATGGCGAGCGGCGGGTCCACCAACGCGGTCCTCCACCTCCTCGCCATCGCCGACGAGGCCGGGGTGGCGCTGGACCTCGAGGACTTCGACCAGGTCAGCCGCCGGACCCCGTGGCTGGCCGACCTCCGCCCCGGCGGACGCTACAACGCCGTGGACCTCACCCGCGCCGGCGGCGTCGCCCTGCTCGTCCGCCGCCTCCTCGCCGCCGGCCTGATGGACGGAGCCTGCGGCACCTGCACCGGGCAGACCCTGGCCGAGGCGGCCCAGAGGGCGGAGGCCGACTGGCCCGAGCCTGCCGGCCAGGACGTGGTCCGCCCGCTCGCCAGCCCGCTGCAGGCGACCGGGGGGACCGTGATCCTGCGGGGCGCGCTCGCGCCCGACGGGGCCGTGCTCAAGGTGGCGGGCCACGAGCGGCGCACCCACCGCGGCCCGGCCCGGGTCTTCGACTCCGAGGAGGAGGGCATGGCAGCCGTGTCGGCGCGGCGGATCAACCCCGGCGACGTCGTCGTCATCCGCTACGAGGGGCCGCGCGGCGGTCCGGGGATGCGGGAGATGCTGGGCATCACCGGGGCCCTGGTGGGGCAGGGGCTGGGGGAGGCGGTGGCGCTCCTCACCGACGGGCGCTTCAGCGGCGCGACCCACGGCCTGATGATCGGCCATGTCGCGCCCGAGGCGGCCGTGGGCGGGCCGATCGCGTGGCTCAGGGATGGCGACACCGTCACGATCGACGTCGACCTCCGCACCGTCGGGGTCGACATCAGTCCCGGCGAGTGGGCGTCGCGGCGGCGGGCCTGGCGCCCCACACCCTCGTCCGCGCCGCGCGGCGCGCTGGCCCGCTATGCGCAGCTGGTGGGCTCGGCCTCCCGGGGGGCGGTGCTCTCGGGGGACCGCGCCGCGGCCGATGGGTGACCCCGCCGCGCCCGCGGAGCGGGCGTTCCCGACCGAGGCCGCCCAGTCCCCCCACCGCCAGGTCGAGTACCGCATCGACCGCACCCTCCGCCTGCGCAACGACAACCAGCCGGGGGTGCTGGGCGAGGTGGCGCGGGCGATCGGCGGTGTCGGCGGCAACATCGGCGACATCCGCACCGTCCAGCGCAGCTCCGCCCACGTGGTCCGCGACCTCGACGTCACCTGCGTCGACCTCGCCATGCTCGACCTGGTGCTGCAGGCGGTGCGAGGGCTCACCCACACCCGTCTGCTCGACGTCCGCGACGAGGTCCTGCGGGTGCACGTGGGCGGCAAGCTGCGGATCCTGCCGCGCTACCCGGTCGCCTCGCTGGCCGACCTTCGCCGCGTCTACACCCCCGGCGTCGCCGAGGTCTGCCGGCTGATCGCGCGCGAGCCGGCCGCCGCCGACCGCTACACGATGATCGCCAACACCGTCGCGGTGGTCACCGACGGGTCCGCCGTGCTCGGGCTCGGCAACATCGGCCCGGTCGCGGGGATGCCGGTGATGGAGGGCAAGTGCGCGCTGCTGGCCCAGCTGGTGGCGGTCGAGGCGATCCCGATCCTGCTCCAGCCCGGGCCCCCGGACGCGCTGGTGGAGGCGGTGGCCCGGATCGCCCCCACCTTCGGCGCGATCCAGCTGGAGGACATCGCCGCGCCCGCCTGCTTCACGATCGCGCCGCGGCTGCAGGAGCGGCTCCAGATCCCGGTGGTCCACGACGACCAGCACGGCACCGCCACCGTGGTGCTGGCCGCGGTGACCCGCGCCGCCCAGCTGGTCGGCCGGCCGCTGCCGTCGATGCGGGCCGGGGTGGTGGGCCTCGGCGCCGCCGGGTTCGCGATCGCCGAGCTCCTCCTCCAGGTGCTGGACCAGCCCGTCCTCGGCAGCGGGCGCACGCCCGATTCGATCGAACGGCTGGCGGCCGCCGGGGGGGTCCCGGTGGAGCTGGACGAGCTGCTCGCCTGCTCCGACATCGTGATCGCCACCACCGCGCACCCGGGCCTGATCGCGCCCGAGCAGGTGCGGCCGGGCCAGCTGATCTTCGCCCTCTCCAACCCTGTCCCCGAGATCCTCCCCGAGCTGGCCCTCGCGGCCGGCGCCGCGATCGCGGTGGACGGCACCGTGGTCAACAACCTGCTCGGCTTCCCCGGCCTCTTCCGGGGAGCGCTGGACACCCGCGCGCGCCGCTTCACCCCCGGGATGTTCCTCGCCGCGGCCGAGGCGATCGCCGCCCAGGCGCGCGGCGACGAGCTGGTCCCCGACCCGCTCGACCCCGCCGTCCACCGGAGGGTGGCCCGGGCGGTCGCGCGGGCGGCGGTGGCCGGGGACGTCGCCCGCGTGGCCCCGCCCGACGACGACGAGTAGGGCGGGGAGGCCCTGGGGGGGCCCCGTACGATGGCCCGCGTGGATGCCGGAGCGGGCGACAGCGCCCCGACGGTGGCGATCGAGCCGCTGGCGGACGACCGGCTCGACGAGGCGCGCGGGCTGCTCCTCGACCTCCTGGTCTCCGAGCAGGACCACTTCGACCACCCCCGCCTCACCCGGTCTGAGCTGGACCAGAGCCTGCCCCTGGCCCAGCCGACGTTCCGGGGCGAGAACCACCTCGTCGTGGCCCGCGCCGAGGGGCGGGTGGTCGGTCTCTGCTGGTGTGTCCTGCACGACCCCGGCACCGGGTTGGAGGCCGAGATCGCGGAGCTGTACGTCATCCCCGAGCGGCGCGGCGAGGGCCTCGCGGGCCGGCTGGTCCGGGCGGCGACCCGGCTCTTCGCCGAGCGCGGGGTGACGTTCGCCTGTGTCTGGACGCGGCCGGGGAATGCCGCCGCGCTGCGCCTCTACGCCGCCCACGGGTTCACTCCCACCGAGCAGGCCGTGCTCACCTGGTTCCCGAGGGAGGCCGGCGGGTGAGCGAGGCCCCCGAGCCGCCGGCCCCGGCGGCGCCAGCCCCCGCGGTGCCGGCCCCCGCAGCGCCGGGCGCGGGTCCGCCCGGACGCCGGCTGCTGGCGACGGTGGTGCTGACCACGGTGGTGGCGATCCTCGTCGGCGGCGGCAGCGCTGACTTCGTGATCCGGATGCAGGGGACGCCGGCGCCGACCCAGGTCATCATCCGCACCCCCCAGGCCAGCGGGACGTCGAACTCGGCCGCCCTGCCCGGCGCGGTGGCGGCGGACCAGGCGTCGCTGGTCCAGGTGGTCCGGGAACCCGCCCGCGGCGCCGCCACGCCGTCGGACGTGGCGAGCGGGTTCGTCGCCGATCCCAGTGGCCTCATCGTCACCGCCGCGGCGGCGGTGACCGGCGCGGTGGGGCTGGCGGTGGTGCTGCCGAACGGGGTGAGGGTGGCCGCGACCCTCGCCGCCGCCGACCCCGACACCGGCATCGTGGTGCTGCGGATCAGCACCACCGTGAGCCTGGCGGCCCTGCCCTTCGGCGCGCCGCCGCGGGTCGGGGAGGTCGCGATCGCGCTCAGCCAGCCGGTCGGGGCCGGCCCGGCGGTGGACGTCGGGACCGTCAGCGCCACCGGACTCGTCATCCGGGTGCCCGACCCGGCCGGGTCGGGCGGGCCGGTCGCCCTCGGCGGCGCCCTGCGCACCGACGCGCCGGTGCCTTCGGGAGCGACCGGCGGCCCCGTGGTGGACGCTAACGGCAACGTGATCGGGGTCCTCGCCGGCCCCGACGTGGTCGCCGCCGCGGGGGTGGCGCCTGCTTCCGGGGGCACCTTCGCCCTCGACACCGCGGCGGCCCAGAGCCTGGTGTCGGCGCTCAGCTCGGCGACCCTGGTGCCGGCCGCCCCGGGGGTGGTCAGCCAGCCGCTCGACCCGGCCAGCGCCGCCTCGCTGGGCCTGCCGAGCGGGGCCCTGGTGGTGGCGGTCCGGGCCGGCTCCCCGGCGGCGCTGGCCGGGCTGCGCGCCGGCGATGTGGTCCTGACCGTGGACGGCCACCCCGCCGCCGCGATGCCCTCGGTCTCCGACTTCCTGGTCCAGCAGTCGGTCAACGGGGTCCTGGCGCTGGCGGTCTGGAGGGCCGGGCAGGTCCATCACCTGAGCCTGGTCCTGCCCCCGGTCGGCTGATCGCCGACCTGGTAGGCTCGCCGCCGGGATGGAGCTCACCTGGCTGGGCGACTGCTGCGTCGCCGCGCGCGGACGCGACGTGCGAGTGCTCTTCGACCCGCCCGCCGGCGCCGGCGGGGTCGGTGGGCGCACCGCCGCCGACCTGGTCGTGCGCTCGCGGGGGGGCAGCAACGTCCTGCGCCCCAGCGCCGGTCCGACGGTGGTGGCCCAGCCCGGCGAGTACGAGATCCGGGGAGTCTCCGCCCGCGGGGTCGCGGTGGAGGGCGGGACCGCCTTTGTCTGCGACGTCGACGACGTCGCGGTCGCCGCCATCGGGCGCGGGGCGGCCACCCTCACCGAGGCGGCGCTGGAGGCGATCGGCCGGGTGGACGTCCTGGTCCTGCCGGTGGGCGGGGGACCGGGGCTGACCGCGGCCCAGGCGTCCGCCGCCGTGGCCCGGATCGAGCCCGCCCTGGTGATCCCGGTGGGCTACGCGGTCGGGGAGGACCTCTTCGGCCTGGAGCCGATCGGCCCGTTCGCGAAGGAGATGGGACTCACCCAGTGGACCCCCCAGCCCCGGCTCACGCTCACCGGATCGCCCGGCTCCGGTGACGACACCCGGGTGGTGGTGCTCGAACCGCGGCACTGAGCCTCTGCCGCCGGCGCCGTCCGCCGGCGCCGTCCGCCGCCGCCCGCGGGCATGCTACGATGAGGGCCCGTGAGGTGCGGCCCCCGGCCCCTGCGGTTCCGCCGATGACGGCGAAGTTCGTCTTCGTGACCGGCGGGGTGGTGTCGGGCCTGGGCAAGGGCATCACCGCGGCGTCGCTGGGCACCATCCTCACCGCCCGCGGGCTTCGGGTTTCGCTGCTCAAGCTCGACCCCTACATCAACATCGACCCCGGCACCATGTCGCCCTACCAGCACGGCGAGGTGTTCGTCCTCGACGACGGTGCCGAGACCGACCTCGACCTCGGTCATTACGAGCGCTTCGTCGACGTCAGCCTGACCCGGGCCAGCAACGTCACCGCCGGCAAGAT
Organism: Candidatus Dormiibacterota bacterium; assembly: GCA_027306655.1. GTDB lineage: Bacteria > Chloroflexota > Dormibacteria > Aeolococcales > Bog-877 > DAHUZL01. The sequence goes on along the minus strand of DAHUZL010000151.1, from coordinate 2,855 downwards.
CTACAGCGAGGTGATCGCCAAGGAGCGCCGCGGCGACTACCTGGGGGCCACCGTCCAGGTGATTCCGCACGTCACCAACGAGATCAAGGAGCGGATCCTGAGGGTGGCCGAGGCGGCCGACGCCGAGGTGGTGATCGTGGAGGTCGGCGGGACCGCCGGCGACATCGAGTCGCTGCCGTTCCTGGAGGCGATCCGCCAGCTCAAGAACGACGTCGGCCGCCGCAACACGTTCTACCTGCACCTCACCCTGGTGCCGTACCTGAGCGGCAGCGAGGAGTACAAGAGCAAGCCCACCCAGCACAGCGTGCAGACCCTGCGCGGGATCGGGATCCAACCGGACGCCATCGTCTGTCGATCCCGGGAGCGGCTGGGCAGCGGCCTGCGTGACAAGATCGCGCTCTTCGCCGATGTGGAGGCGCGGGCGGTGATCAGCCTGCCGGACGCCGCCACCATCTACCAGGTGCCGCTGCTGCTGGAGGCGAGCGGGCTGGGAGCGTACCTGCTGGAGCAGCTCGAGCTCGGCTGCGGCCCGGCGGACCTCCGCGCCTGGGAACGCCTGGTCGGGCGGATCACCGCCGCCCTTGACGTGGTCCGGATCGGCATCGCCGGCAAGTACGTGGAGCTGCCCGACGCCTACCTCAGCGTCACCGAGGCGCTCCGCCACGCCGCGGTGGTCCACGACGTCGGCCTGGAGCTCCGGTGGATCAACACCGAGACCCTGGACCCCGCCGACCGCTCGGTCTTCGAGGGCCTCCACGGGATCGTGGTGCCGGGCGGTTTCGGGCACCGCGGCATCGAGGGCAAGATCGCGGCCTCCCGCTACGCCCGCCACCAGCGGGTGCCCTACCTGGGGCTCTGCCTGGGCATGCAGTGCGCCACCATCGACCTTGCCCGCGAGGCGCTGGACACCGGCGATTGCAACAGCACCGAGTTCAGCGCCTTCACCGAGCACCCGGTCATCGACCTGCTTCCCGAACAGCGTGACGTGACCGAGATGGGCGGGACCATGCGCCTCGGCCTCTATCCGTGCAAGCTGCTGCCGGGGTCCCGCGCCGCCCAGGCCTACGGCGAGGCGCTGGTGTACGAGCGGCACCGCCATCGCTTCGAGTTCAACAACCGCTATCGCGACCGTCTCGCCCAGGCCGGGGTGGTCTTCAGCGGGACGTCGCCGGACGACCGGCTGGTCGAGATCATCGAGCTGCGCGGCCACCCCTTCTTCGTCGCCAGCCAGTTCCATCCCGAGTTCCGGTCCCGGCCGCACCGGCCCCACCCGCTCGTCCGCGCCTTCATGGCTGCGTGCGTGGACCGTGCCGGGCTCGCGATCGAGCCCGAGCTCCCGGGCGGAGCGGTGGCGATCCAGCTGGCGTGAGCCCAGGCGGCGGAGGGCCGGGACCGACGCGGAGGCTGGGCCCGGCGCGCTCGGCCCCGCTCCGACTCTGCTACAGCACGCCCGAGGGCGAGCTGCGGGTCGCGCCCCCCGGATGGGGCGCGCTGGGACGCTCGGGCGACCGTCTCACCACCGCCGGCGCGTGGGTGCCGCTGCCGCCGGGCAGCACCGTCGCCCGACTTCCCGGACGCGCAGCCGTGGGACGGCGCGACGTCCGGGGCGGCGGCGACGGCGACCCGGGTCGGATCGAGGCCCTGCCCCGGACGCAGGGGGTGGCGGTGGCCGCGATCCTGCCCGTGGGTCACCTCCGGCTCCTCCTGCCGGCGCACGGGCCGAGTGACGCCGGGGGTCCCGCCCTGCCGCTCTTCGGGTACACCGCCCTCGCCGATCGCGCGGGCGAGCTGGTGGTGGCGGCGATGCGCACCGACCGCTTCGAGTGGTGGCGCCCGGAGCGGTTCAGCCGCCGGGACCTTCCCGCCGCGGTCGCCGCCGCCGAGGCCGCGCTGCCGGGCAACCCGGTGATCGCCCAGCTGCGGACCTGCGCCCTCACCCACAACTGCTACACCGCCCAGAACACCTTCCACCGCCGCTATGAGGCGGCCCTGCCCACCTCGGCCGCGTGCAACGCCGACTGCCTCGGCTGCCTCTCGCTCCAGACCGATTCGGGGGCGACCACGCCGCAGCCCCGGATCGCCCGGGCGCCCGGTGCGGACCAGCTCCTGGCGGTGGCCGCCTACCACCTCGAGGCCTCGCCGCGGGGCATGGTCAGCTTCGGCCAGGGCTGCGAGGGGGAGCCCTTGCTGCGCACCGAGGAGCTGCTCCCGGTGGTGCGCGCGATCCGGGCCCGCTTCCCCGACGCCACCGTCCACCTCAACAGCAACGGCAGCCGGCCCGACGACTGCGTCCGCCTCGCTGACGCCGGCCTCAACAGCGCCCGCATCAGCGTGTTCAGCTTCACCCCCGGCTTGTTCGCCGCCTACTACCGCCCCCGCGGCTACACCATCGACGACGTCTGCCAATCGGCGCGCCGCCTCCACGACCGGGGGGTCCAGGTCGCCATCAACCTGCTCACGTTCCCGGGGGTGACGGATGCGCCCGGCGAGGTGGCCCGCACGCTGACCGCGCTGGGCGCGGTCGAGGCCGACCAGGTCCAGCTGCGGACCCTGAACGTCGACCCGCTCTGGCTGCTCGGCCGCCTCCCCCGGCTGGAGCCGGGGATCGGCCTGGGGCGGATGGTGACGCAGCTGCGCCAGGAGCTCCCCCGGCTCCGGCTCGGCAACTTCACCCGCCCGGTGGCGGCGACGGCCGTTCCCGCCGCCGTCACCCCCTGACCCGGGCGCCGCCGCCGGCGGGTCCCGTGCCGCGCGCCTCCGCCGGTGCCCACCCCCGACGTTTGGCCGTTCGCGTCGCGGCCTATGATCGACACGTGGGCGCCGCCCCCGACGACCCGTTCGCCCTCGACGGCCCG
>DAHUZL010000142.1 GCA_027306655.1 Candidatus Dormiibacterota bacterium | reverse complement strand
CAACTGCACCGGCCAGCCGGCGATCAGCCTCCCGCTGCATCAGAGCGCCAGCGGCCTGCCCATCGGGATCCACCTCGCCGCCCGGTTCGGGGACGAGGCGACCCTGCTCGCCATCGGGGCCCAGCTGGAGGAGGCCGTCCCTTGGCGGGAGCGTCGCCCCCCCGTCCACATGGCCGCAGCGGGGGACGGGGACGCCGGCTTCGCCTAATGGGGGTGGACCCAGGATCGATCACTCCGTAGTCGTCGGAGGGGGGAGGACGTCCGGAGGAGGGGTTGGACAGGCTGGGGATCGGTGGGCGCCGTACGCGGCCAGGAACACCTGGACGCTCTGCTCGGCGTGTCGACACCGCTCTGGACCGCTGGGGATCGAGCCGTCGCCGAGCAGCATCGCTCGGTTCAGTGGCTCGGCCATCACCAGCCAGTTGAAATGGGAGGCTGCCAGGGCGGGGTCGTCGAGTGCGAGCAGACGCCGCTCGGCGAGTTGCTCAAAGGTGGCCGCGAGCTGGGATATGGTGCGTTTCGGGCCACTTTCCCACAGCGCGTGGGCCAGCTCGGGGAAGCGGGCCACCTCGCCGATGACCAGCCGGCGCAACTGCATCAGGCGTGGTGTCAACACTACGGTGAGCTGAGTGAGCGCGCAGTTGCGCAGGTAGGTTGTTATGTCGTCCCCGACGGCCTCGGCCGCCATGTGGACATCGACGGCGTCGCCCGCCCGCGACGTCATGCTCGTGACGATCTCGACGAACAGCGCCTCTTTGCTCCCGAAGTGCTTGTAGACGGTCTGTTTGGACACGTGGGAACGGGCGGCGACCTCATCCATGCTCGCGCCGAGGTATCCGTCGCGTAGGAAGATCATCTCCGCGGCATCCAGAATCGCCTGGTGCTTGCGCGCGGAACTGCGCTGCGCGAGGGGCGTTATCGGGGTGGCCATCGTTGCTCGCTGTCTGGGTCGGGTGAGGCACCGCGCCGGTCGGCTACGTATGGCGGCACTTCCGGGTTTTGAGTGGGTCGATCGGGAGCTCCGGGGCGGCTCTGGCCCGGCTGCTGCCTGGAGGCTACGGGCCGTCGGGAGGCGACGTGGCCGTCACGGGTGACGGCGGGGCGGGCTGGTGATGAGTTCGCGGCGAGATCACGCCAGAACCCGAAGCAGGGGTCCGGACCCGCTGCCCGAACGCGCCCTCTGGGCGACGGGTGGGGTCGCGCCCAGCGAGCAGCCGTTCGCTGCGCTATCCCTCAATTCCCAGATGAGCCCGTCTTGCATCTCAGTGCCCGACATGCTACCATCTGCGGAGTACGGAACGGTCCAGTATGAAATGAAGGAGTCAGAAGTGCACCTGCAGTTCGCGGAACTGCCCGTGGTCGATCAGGACCGGGCGATGGCCTTCTACGCCGAGCACCTGGGGTGCGCGGTGCGGGCTGACACCCCCATGGGTGACGATGGCTGGCGGTGGGTCGAGCTGGTCTTCCCCGGCGCCGACACCGCCCTGCACTTCATCCGTCGCGAGGGCGACGCACCTTCACCTGAGCCGGTTCTGGTGCTGGTCACCGATGACCTCGAGCCTACCGTTGAGGCACTGCGCGACAGCGGTGTTCCGATCCTCGCCGAGCCGGCAGACTCGCCGTTCCAGCCCGGCCACACAGCCGCTGCCTTCCAAGACAGCGAGGGTAATCAGATGATGCTGGTCAGCCGATGACCGTCAACAAGCAACAGGGACGCTCAATCATGGGACGGGCATCGGGCGGTACGGCGAGATCGCGGGACGACCACCTCTGGGCGCTGGCGCGCGCCGAACGGACTGCGCTTGCGGAAGACCTGTCGGGCCTCAGTGGCGAGCAGTGGCGGCACAGCACCCTTTGCGACCAGTGGGACGTCGAGGAGGTCGTCGCCCACCTCACCGCTGCGGCAAGCCTGAATCAATGGCGGTGGGTGCGTAGCATGCTCAGCGCGCGCTTCCGCGCCGACGTGCACAACCAGCGCCGGATGGTCGAGCATCGGGGCAGCACCCCCGCCGAGACGCTCGACCGGTTCCACGCGGTCATCGGCAGCACCACCGCCCCCTCGGGACACACCCCGGCATACCTTGGCGAGGTCATCGTGCACGCCCAAGACATCCGTCAGCCGCTGGGACTGCCCCGGACACCAGACGTCGACGCGCTGACGCCTGTAGCTGACTTTTTTGCGCGCCGCAACTTCACGGTTGCCAGCCGGACCACCGTTGCCGGTCTTCAGCTACGCGCAGTCGATGGGCCCTTTGCCACGGGCACCGGGCCGCTGGTCACTGGATCGACACTGGCGCTGGTAATGAGCATGGCTCGCCGCGCTCCCTACGTCGACCAGCTCGACGGCCCCGGCATGCCGACTCTGCGGGCACGCGTCCGCGGCACTGCAATGTGAACCGCGGCGCCCTTCAACTCACGAGGACCTCAATGACGAGGTCACCTTCCGCATGCAATGCGGCCTCCGCCGAGTCCAAGACAGATCGCAGATCTGCTTCGGGCACCTCGTGCACCGTCCACATGAGGTGCCTTAGTTTAGATGAGGAACCCCTTGCGACAACGGCCTTGGTCAGGGGGGGTGCTTCTGAGAGGGCGTCCCGCAAGACCCGCCCGGTGCAGATTCGCACCCTTCGCAGAAGGGTCCCCTATGCGGTCGCCTCGTGGCTCCTGGCCCTTCGAGCGCGGGAGCGGTTGCCACCACTCCCGCGGCGTCGCCCGGGCCTTGCGCTCGTGCCCATCGACATCCGTCGTCTGTCGATTGCCGCCGACGAGCGAGCCGTCCGGTAGGAGCCCATCGAGATCCGGGCCGCCGGGACCGGCGGTCCGCGGTGCGTATTGTTCGAGGCCCACGACGTCCTCCTCTCGCCGACCCTGCCGAGCCTGCCGCTGCCGCTCGGAATCTACGACCCGGCCCGGGCGGTGCCGCTCCGCTGGTACTTCGACAGCCCGGTCGGGGAGCTGGAGTCGGTGACCTCGCTC
>DAHUZL010000133.1 GCA_027306655.1 Candidatus Dormiibacterota bacterium | reverse complement strand
CTGGCGGCGCGGCCGGCGCCCGGCGGGGGACGCCGGCGCGAAGTCGCGCCAGACGGCGTCGGCGGCGGTGGCGCTCGCGGTCGCCGCGCTCGACCGGCGCGGGCTGGCCCGGAGCCGCCTCGGGTCGGCGTCCGGATCGCGGCGGTCGGGATCGAGCGGTCCCGGGACCAACTCCATCGGAAGACCCTCCTCCCCCACCCCGTGGTCGCGAGCCCAGCCCAGGAACCCCTCGGTCCCGGGACCGGGGACGTCCTTGAAGGTGACCTGGAGATCGACTCGGTCGTGGTACAGATGGTCAAGGTAGCGGGTGAGGCGCGAGCCCGGTCCTCCCACAGGCTCCATCAGCCAGCGGACGAACGCCGGGGCCTCACCCGGCCGGAACGGGTTGGGCGGCTCCGGGCGCCCGTCGGCCTCGCTCGCCAGCAGGGCCTGCCGGTAGCACCGCCGCATCAGGCGGTCGATCGGCGGACCGCCGGGGACCCGTCCGTACCCGTAGGCGGGGAGGTCGGGATCGCCCCACCCGGCGAGCAGCAACCGGTCCCGGTAGCGATCGCACAGCCGGCGCAGCACCGGCCGCTCGGAGAGGAGGACCCGGGGGCGGTCGCCCTGATGGCGGCTCAGCAGGTGGGGACGGTCCGGGTCGTAGCCGCTAAAGTGGAGGAAGCGCAGCGGGTGGTTGTTCACCGTGTAGCCGTCCCCGCTCGGCTCGACCACCCGGGTGCCGAGGTTCCAGTAGGCGACGTTGTAGCCCGGGTCGCGCAGGATGTGGACCGGGAAGTAGCCGGGGACGAGGTCGACCCAGCGCTGGTCGGTGAAGAGCATGGCGCCGGGGTCGACGATAGCGTCGCGACGGAGGCGGACCTGCCACCACGCCAGGAACGGCCCGGCGGCATCGGAGACGGCGACGAACCCGAGGTTGTAGGTGCCAGTCTCCATCAGGTCCGCCTCCGATGGCTTGCGCCCGTCGCGGGGGATCGGCTCGGTGGTGTGGGGGGTGAGGACGATGCCGTGACGTCGGGCCAGCCGCGCCGGTTCATCGAGCGAGGCGAAGCACTGGACATCGGGATCGAGGTACACCGCCGCACCGGTGCCCTGGGCGAGGAGGTGCTCCAGGAGCCAGGGCTTGACCGCGGTGGCGAGCTCCATCACGTCGTAGCACATCGCCATCCGCTCCAGCTCGCCCGGTTCGCGGACCAGGTCGGCGACATGGAGAATGTCAACGCCGGGGATCGCCCCGCCGGCGGGAGATCCGAGCCGGCGCTCGCGGTCGTCGATGACGAGGCAGGTGAGCCGCGCTCCGGGATGGTGGGCCGCCAGGGATTCCGCCAGCACTCGGGCGTAGGGCAGGTAGTTGCGGGCGACGATGGTGCCGACGCGGATCGCGGGTCGCGGCTGCCGCTCGACCTCAGCTTGCATCGGCGCGCCGGATCTCCTGGACCAGCGCGGGCAGATCTTGGCGCAGGACCTGGGCCAGCACGTCGCGGTCCACGTGCCCGTAGTTGTGCACCAGGTGGTCGCGGAGGCCCGCGATCCCTGCCCAATCGAGGGTGGGGAGGGCAGCCCGGAGCTCGCGGGGGAATCGGTACGTGGCGATCTCCAGCGTCTTATCGGCGCTCACCCGCATCGATGCGAGGGAGTCGCGGGCACGGTTGTTCACAGCAGCGCGACGGCCTCGCGCTCCACCGTTCGACGAACCTCCGGGCGCAGTCCCGCCCAGGTGACCACATCGACGTCGCGTCCGGTGGCCCGCTCCAGGGCCAGTTGGACCGTGCGCCTGGCGGCCAGCGTGCGTCGTACGTCGCCGCGGACCTCGAGCAGGACATCGACGTCACTGTCGGGTCGGAAGTCGGTCCGGACGGATGACCCGAAGAGCCGCAGCGAGACCACATCGGTCTCGCGCGCGAGTCGCTGGAGAAGGCGGCGCGAGGGAGCGCGCAGCGCCGGATGAAGACGGCCCAGCGGCCGTCCGCCGACTCCGTGCTGGCTCCGGTCGGGGAACGTCTGCCGGGTGTCGCCGACCAGGACAGTGTAGGCGAGCATCTCGGTTCGCAGGCTGGCGTTCACCAAGAGCTCCCGCCGCACCTCGTCGTGGTCGCGCGCGCGGATGTCGAGCCCCGCCGACTCGCCCACCCGGGCGAGGGCGCGCAGCGCTCGACCCTCGTCGAGGAGGTCGCCATGACGGCGGAACACCACCACCAGGAGATGGCCACGTCGGGCGAGGTACTCCACCGACGAGCAGGCACGGGCGGTGCTGCTCAGCGCCGGGTCGAGCGGGACGGTGGCCAGCGCCAGGCCGACGAGGTGTCCCCCCGTCGGGGACGGCATGAGCTCGTACCGGCGCTGCCGGCCGCTGCCGCTCGAGGTCACCGCGCCCTGGGCGGTGAGGCCGTGGAGGGCGCGGTGCACCGAGCTCACGGGGGCGTCGACCGCACGAGCCAGCTCCGTCAAGGCCAGCGGCCGGCCGGCCGCCAGCGCCAGCAGCACGCGGCCCACCAGTGGGCTGACCATGACGCGATTCTACCCAGGATGCGTTCGATGGTTGGTTCGGGTGCCCCGGCTCCCGCCGCCGCGGACCGCCGGGCGCCGCGATGATGGACCGGCCATGGAGCCGAATGCCGCGCCGCCGGGGGTGCACCGCCGCCCCGCCCTGGGGGGCGCCGTGGCGCTGCTGTACCTGGCCCTCGCCGGACTGCTGACGGCGGGCGGCTGGCGCGACCCCAGTGGGCGGCTGCTGGGCGCGCCCCAGGACGCGATCCAGCACATCTGGTTCCTGCGCTGGGTCCCGTACGCCATCGCCCACGGCCAGGACCCGCTCCTGACCCGCTTCCTCGACCACCCCGGCCCGATCAACCTCATGTGGAACAACGCCACGCCGCTGCTGGCGCTGGTGGCGGCACCGGTCACCCTCGCCGCCGGCCCAGTGGCCGCCTACCTGGCCCTGCTCACGCTGGCCCTCACGGTCTCGGCGTGGACGGCGTACCTCCTCGCCGCCCGGCTGGTCCGGAGCCGCGCGGCGGCGGTGGCGGCCGGCCTCACCTACGGCTTCTCCCCGTACGTCCTCGCCCAGGCCACCGGCTCGCACCTGCCGCTCGTGACCATCCCGGTCCCGCCCCTGCTCGTCCTCGGCCTCCACGAGCTGCTGGTCCGCCGCCGGAGCCGGCCCGGAACGGTCGGCATCGGCCTCGGGCTCCTGCTCGCGGCCCAGCTCCTCACCAACGAGGAGCTCCTCCTCACCGAGGTGCTGATGGGCGCCGTCACCCTGTGCGTTCTGGCCGCCCTCCACCCCGGGGCGATCGGGCGCTCCCTCCGGACGCTCCTGTCCGCGGCCCGGGCGGCCTGCCTCACCTTCGCCGCCTGTGCGGCCCTCCCCCTCCTCGTCCAGTTCGCCGGGCCGGCCCGGCTCGGGGCGGGACCGGTGCAGCCCTCCGGCCGCTACGTCGCCGACCTCCTGGGCTTCGTGGTGCCGACCGCGATCCTTCACTTCGCCCCCGCCGCCGCGGTGGCGCTCACCCACCGCTTCACCGCCAACCTCTCCGAGTGGGACGCCTATCTCGGCCTCCCGCTGGTCGCCGTCATGGGCCTGGCACCCCTGGCGATCCGGCGCCGGTGGGCCTGGGCGGCGGCCGCCTCCGGACTGGTGGCGGGGGTCCTGGCGCTGGGCCCGGTCCTCCATGTCGGCGGGCGAGCGGTGGGGATCTCGCTCCCCTGGGGCTGGCTCGCCCGCTTCCCGGGCTTTCGCGACGCCCTCCCCGACCGCCTCACTGTGTATGTCTTCCTGGTCGCGGCCCTGCTGCTGGCCGGGCTGCTCGACCGCTGCCGCGAGCGGTGGCCCGGATGGGCCGGGTGGCTCGGATTCAGCGCGGTGGCGGCGGCGGCCCTCCTCCCCCTCCTTCCCCGCGGCGCGCTCCCCTCTCAGCCCACCCGGGTGCCCGCCTTCTTCCGCAGCGCCGCCGTCGATCGGCTCGCCCCGGGGATGGTGGCGCTGGTGGCGCCCATCGCCCGAGGCCCCGACGACCGGGCGATGCTGTGGCAGGCGGCGTCGGGGATGCGCTTCGCCCTCACCTCCGGGTACGCCCTCCACCCCGGCCTCCACCATGCGGCGGTGCCGAACCCTCCCGCGACCCCATTGACCTCGGTGCTCGACGCCCTCCAGGCGGGCGACCCCCTCCGCCTTCCGCCGCTCGCCCTCCGGGTGCTCCGCTATCGGCTTCAGGACCTCCACACCGGGGCGGTGGTGGTGGGACCGATGCGAGGCCGGGCGCGGGTGGTCCGGCTGCTGACCCGGCTCCTGGAGCGTCCTCCGACCCACAGTGATGGGGTCGATCTGTGGCTCGCGGTCGGACGGCCGGCCACCCGGGGGACGGGCTGAGCGTCCGATCGGACCGCGGGAGGTCGGCTCGGGCGGCCGGCCCGATCGCCGGGCCTACGGCACGCGTCCCGGGCTCCGGCAGCAATTGGCCAGAAAGCGGCGGTGGGCGCGGGCCGGACCCCGCCCTGCTACTCGGCGATGGGCAGACGCCGGACGCGAAGACGGGTCTCTTCGAGGACGGCGATGCTGCCGACCTCGAGGGCGTCGGTGATCTGGACCAGGTTGGCGAGCAGGAGAGCTGCTTGGTCGCTGGGGCGGCGTCCGCTGGTGCGTCGGAAGAGGATCACCGAGGGACGGGTGGCGCCAATCCGGACCAGCAGGGTGCCGAAGTCGGTGTCGGCGGAGACGAGTACCCGCTGCTCGGCTCGGGCAAGATCGAGCACGTCCGGGTCCTTGGCCCGCTGCATCCCGAGGTCGCGCAGGTGAGTGACGTCGTGACCGGCTGCCGTGAGAGCGCTGGCGAAGTCGGCCGACAGGCACTGGTCAATGAGGAACCTCATGCTCCTCGCCGAAGGGGCAGCTCGCGTTCCTGGACGGCCTCGGCGGCGTAGCGGAGGGCCTGGGTGATGTCGTCGGGCTCGAGATCGGGAAATGAGCCCAGAATGGCCGGTACGTCCATGCCGTCGGCCACCATGCCGACGACGGTGGCGACGGGGATCCGCATGCCCCGGATGCAGGGCACCCCGGCCATCTGGTCTGGGGCGACGGTGATGCGGTCAAAGACCATCGGCGTCTCCTCCTGGAGATGGTGAGGCCGTTGGGCGGTTGGGTGTGGGCATGGGGCCGGCGGCCCGTAGCGGACGGTGCCCGGTGAGCGGAGTGAGACCGAAGCGGTAGTCGCCGTAGGGGTTAAGGTGGCGCCACGTCACCCCCATCTGTACCGAGAGGCCCCAATATCGCACAGAACTCGTACCCGACGAGCCTGCGTCGCGTGGTCGAATCCCCACGGTGAGAGGGCGGGGCTTCGGTCATATCGCCGAGAATGGGCTGCCCTCGCTGCACCAGTCTGGAAGGGTCGACGTACGGGTGGCACGCAGTGGAGCACAACCTGTGGCCGTGGATCGAGTACCTCGGGGAGCGTGCAGAGGATGCCTCCACCCGCTTCATCGATCTCGCTGATGTCGAGCGTACCCGCGGCGCCAATTCGGTGCCGGTGCGCCGGGACGTCGAGCACCATAACGCCGGTGCGCATGTCACGGGGGGTCCCCGCCCAGCGGCACCATGGACACGCGGGGTCGGCCGTAGGAAGAGCCCGGCCCGTCCCTCCCGCGGGAGGCGGTCAGGCGCGAGCGCGCCGTCGGTCCCGGCGGGGCGCCGGGGCGGTCCCCAGCAGGGGATTCGGTGGCGGCGTCACCGCCGGGGTGGCCGAGGGCGTCGGCGACGGGCTCGGCGACGGGCTGGGGGACGGGCTCGGCGACGGCGATGCGGTCGGGGTCGGTGTGACGCTCGGCGACGGCGTCGGGGTGGGGACCGGCACGACGGGGGCCCCGAGGGGCACCACGGCCACCAGGGCCAGCACCGCCTCGGTGTGGACTGTGGTGGTCGACGCGAGCAGGGATCCGCCCCGGCCCACCGGCACCGCGACCAGGTCGCTGCCGAATCCGCCGGCCGTCCACGCCAGGTCGGCGAGCGGCGGGCGGGGCGCCCCGGCCGGCCACACGGTGAGGGCGCCCGCCCCGGCCCGGCTGCCGGCCGACACCTCCAGCCACACCACCACCCGGCCGTCGGGGGATCCCCGAGTCACCCCCGGGAGCAGGAGGCGCGCCGGTCGGAGCGGACCGACCAGGATCCCCGCCGGCCCCACCCGCCCGGGCCCGCTGGCGAGCTCGCCGGCGACCGGGCGCGGCGCCACCAGTTGGAGCGGGCCGGACGAGCCGGGGTTCGCGCCCGGGATGGCTGCGGGCCGAGGGGCGGCGGCAGCCCCCGCGGGCTCGGCGGCCGGAGCGAAGGGCGGTGTCCAGACCGCAAGCGGGCTCGGGGTGGGGGTGGGCGCGGGCGTGGGGATCGGCGAGAGGGATGGGCTGACTGTCGGCGTGGGCGTGGCCAGCGGGGACCCGCTCGGAGTCGGCGGCGGCGGGACCGCCGGGTGCGTCGGTCCCGTGACCCAGCCGGTCAGGCCCACCGTCACCGTGGCTGGTCCGCCGCGGTCGGTCACCACCACCCCGCCGCCCGCGGAGAGCGGTGCGATGACCCTGGTCACCACGACGCCGCGCGCCGGGACCGGCACATGGCCGTCGGGCGGGCGCGGGGAGCCGGCCGCGGCCACCGTGATCGACCCCGGAGTGGCGCCACCGAGGGCCTGCACCTCCAGCAGCGCCGCCACCGCGCCGGTGGGCACGCCGTCCCGTCCGCCCACCGGGATGGTGAGCGGTGCGGCCGCGGAGACGGCGGTCCCCGTCGTGAGCGGAGCCGCCCCGGGCGCCGCCGGCGCGTACCGTCCGCTCCCGTCCGGGCTGCTGCTCGAGGCGACCCACCCCGCCACCGCCATCCCCACAAACGCCGGGGCGGTGGAGCTGGACACCTCGATCCGGCCGCCGGCCACGGGGACCACCACCAGGGTGGTGGCGGACCCGTGGGCGCCGACCTCGAGGCTGGGGACGGCCGGCCGCGGGAGTCCGTCGGGGACGATGGCCAGCGCGGTGGGGGCCACGGCGGTGGCGGTCACCAGGAGCGCGACCCCGGCCACCCCGGTGGACGGGAGCCGGCCGACCCCGCTGGCCCGGAGCCAGCGGACCTGCCCCGCGCCCACCCGGAAGTGGCGCGCGATCGAGATCGCCGCCAGCGGGTGGTAGCTCCCGGCGGGGACGGCGAGATAGCGGTCGCCCCCCGCCGCCTGGGTCGTCCCGACCGAGGTGGTGACCCGGACGTCCACCAGCCCAGGGGGAAGGGCGGGCGCGGTCGCCACGATCTCGCCCGCGGATCGGACGCTGAAGTGGGACGCCATCACGTTGCCGAAGCGGACCCCGGTCACGGACACGAAGTCGGCGCCGCTGATCGCCACCGGGACGCCGCCCCCCGCCGGCCCGGAGTCGGCGGTCACCGCGGTCACGATCGGGCTCGGCAGCACCAGCCCGTTGGCGATCGTGGTGAGATAGGCGATCGGCGGATGCTGCCCGGTCGCCGACTCCAGCGCCATCCATGCCGCCGCCGGGGTGAGCCCGGCCCCGGGCTCCGCCATGGCCCCGGTGAAGGCCACCGGCCCGTGGTGGTGGCTCACCGCCCACTGGTCGAGCGCGGCCCACTCGGCCGCCATCGACGGGTAGTAGATCTCGGGGAGCGGACAGGCGACCGCGATCCCCCAGCTGACGGCGTAGACATCCGCCACCCCCCAGCCGTCGACCCGGCCCGGGCCGCCACCGAGGACGTCATCGCCGTAGTCGGCGAGGAAGCCGTGGATCCGTGGGCTGCAGCTGCGGCGGGCGCCGGTGCCGGCCTGGTACCCGCGGACCCAGGCGATGGTGGGACCGGCGGCGTACCAGTTGCCGTCGCTGGCCTGCTCCATGTCGCTGGCGCCCCAGACGGTGACCGGCGCGGCCGAGACGGGATGGACCGCGTCCACGAGCTGGCGCGCCCACGCCTCGCCCGCGGCCAGCATCCGGGCCGAGCTGAGGCTGAACCCGGGGTCCACCCCGTTGAGGCTGTTGCTGGAGCCGAGGGCGAGCACGAGACGGGGGGAGCGGACGCCGTGGTGGGCCGCATAGCCCTGGAGCCAGGCCCGAGCCAACGCCGCCAGCTGGGCCAGCGGCGTGCAGGAGGTCGACGCGAACAGCTGGGCGCCATAGCGGGTGGGGCGGGGGCCGGGGACGAAGCAGGGGGCGCCGAAGTCGAGCACCACCAGGCCCCCGCCGGCGGGGGTGTGGGTGCGCGCTCCCGCGGTGTACAGCGGGCACCGACGCACCGGCGCCCCCGAGCAGGCGGCGGCGTCGGCCGCGTAGACGTAGTCGGAGTCCGTCGAGAGGGGCGGGGCAGCCCCCAGGCGCGCGCCCGCACGTCCGGCCCCGCCGGAGCCGGGCCCGGGCCCCGGGGCCCACCCCCACGGCCCATCGGTGAGCGGCCGCCCCCGGCAGGGGCTGCGCCGCGCGGCGGGGGCCCGAGCCCGGGGCAGCTCCAGCGAGCCCGCCCAGCCGGACGGATCCGCGAGACAGGCCCATCCGCCCTCGACCGCGGTCACGGTCAGCGCCCCGGCGCCGGGTGCGAGAAGGCGCCGCAGATGACGGCCCTCGACCACCGCGACGGCTCCGATCGTCGGATGGCCGGGGAGCGTCCCCGCCGCCAGGGTGAGCTCGAAGCCCAGGGCCCGGCAGCTGGTGGCGGCGACCAGGGCCGAGCTCAGCGGGAGGTCGGTGCAGGGCTCGCGCCCGGCGGGACGCAGGCGGGCGGTGATCCGCGGCAGCCGCGCGGAGAGGGCCGCCGGGGCCCGCCGCGCGGCCGGCGCGGCCGCCGCGGCGCGCCCGCCGCTCCCAGCTGCCCACACCGCCGGAAGGGTCGCGGCGACCACCACAGGCAGGAGTCCAACGAGGACCGTCAGGGGGGCGCGGCGAGGCCAGGGGCTGATAGTGACAAGAGGGGGAGCAGGCGTCCGCTGGGTCCGCTCCCAGCGTGACAGACCGCGCCCGGGCCCGTCCACCTCCAGGGCCCGGCGAGCGGGGGCCTCGCTACGAGGAGGGCGTCGCTCTGGGGTCGCGCTCCTCCCCGGCTGTGCCCGCAGCCCTCCGGTGCCCGAAGGCTCGGGAGAGAGCGCCGCTCAGCTCAGCCCAGGCTCGGGTGAGGGGGGGCACCACCGGCTCCTGCGTCGACTCGGCGGTCGTCTTGGAGCATCCGCACTCACACACCGCCGCTCTCCTCGGGGGATGTCGGGGCCGACGTCGACGCCAGTGTACGCCGCTCCGATCGGACCGTCGCCCCGATCGTCCGCCCGGGCCTTCCCGGCGCCCGCGGCGCGGGCACTTCGCCGCTCAGCCGCCCCCGCCGCGCCCACCCATCCGCCCCGGCAGCCGCCAGACCTCGACGCCTCCCACCCGGACTCCCGACCGCCCGACGAGGGCGGTGACGTACCGGACCGCCGCGGCCTCGTGGGCCATCGGCCCCACGACGACCCACCGCACCCCCTCCTGCCGCAGCTCGCGCCGCACCGCCGGTCGCTCCGCCGCGGCGGGGGCGGCACGGCCACCGACCTCGATGGCGACGAGGGCGCGCGCCAGCGGAGGGGAGAGGCGGTTCTCGCTCGAGGCGCCGCCCGGTTGCCGGTGGATCACGTAGCCGAAGGGCATCTGGAAGCGCAGGCCGGCCACGGCCTGCCAGAGCATGGCGCGCGCATCGAGGATGGTCGGGATGGGTGCCACCGCGACCACGCTGGCGGGCGCGATCCGGTCCAGGGCCGCGGTGCGGAAGAAGGGCGGCACCGTGGCCGGGCTCCACGGGAGCGCGCGCGGGACCAGGGGAACCAGGGCGACCGCCGCCACGACCACGGCGACCGACCGGCCTCGCCACCCGGACCACCGCGCCTGGATGTGGTCCACCACCAGCGCCAGCAGGAGCGCCGACCCGAGGAACACATACAGCATCAGACGGGCCGGCAGCACGTTGGCCAGCAGGGGACGGCCCTGGAGAACCCGCCACGGCAGGGGCACCCCGGTCGAGCGCCCGGCGACGTGGAGGGTGGGCCCCAGCGATGCGAGGGCGACCACGAGGGTCACCGCCGCGAGCACTCGGACCCAGGGCTGGCGCCACCAGCGGATCGCCGCCGCCGCCATCAGCACGCAGAGGGGCAGGCCCAGGTAGCCGCCCGCCTCGGCGAGTCCGCCGCTGAGATGGTCGGTGAGGCGGGTGGCGGCCGCGGGCGCGAGGAGCTGGAGACGGGTGGGCACGACGAGGTTGGCGAGGTCGGTGACGAACCGTCCGGGCGGCTGCAGGGGGACGCCGGTGAGGCGCCCGGGCCCGTGAAACTGGACCAGGAGCGGCCAGGCCGCGACGAGGCCGAACGTGACCACGGCACTGGCCAGCGTGCGCCCGACGTGGCGGGGGGGATGGAGCGCGGCCCTCGGCCCCAGCACCCCGATCGCGACAACCACCAGGGCGCCGACGAGCGCCGCCGTGGTCAGCACCTCCTCGCTGACCAGGAGCTGGGCCGCGAGGACGGCGCCGAGCGCGATCCCGAGCCCGATCGAGGTCCGGCGGCGGACCCAGATCGTGTCGCCCAGCGCGAGGAGCAGGGGCGGGCTCGCCGCCACCACCAGCGGGAGGTGCCCGCCCGCCGCCTCGCCGACCATGTACGGGGAGAACCCGTAGAGAAGGCCCGCCGCGACCGCCGCGAGGCGGTGGCGGACGTGGCGCCGAGCGACCAGCGCCGCCACCCAGGCAGAGAGCGCGAGCGCGGCCGCCACCAACCAGTCGTAGGCCAGAGCGGGCCCTGCAGCCGCCGTCAGCGGCCAGGCGAGGAGGCCCAGCAGCGGGGTGGCGTTGTTCCACATGAGGTTGACCCGGAGGGGGTGGTCCAGGTAGCGGGTCACCAGCGGGTCCTGGTGGTGGAGGGCGGCGAACGGGAGCCAGGCGAGGAACCAGAGCCGTTGGATCGGGTCCGCGCCGCTCCCCACCAGACGATCCGCCGGGGCGGCCAGCGCGCCCCCGCAAACCACGACAGCGAGGAGGACGTAGAGGGCGAGGGCGGGGAGCAGGAGGTCCGGGCCCCGCCCACTTCGCACGCCCCCGGCAGATGCCTCCCGCACGCTCACCCGCCCCTCATCCCACGAAGTGTGGAGTGCTGGACGGTCAAGGGACGACGCCGAGCCGCAGACCGGGTCGAGGACGTAGCCTACGATGCCCCCATGACGGACGTCGGGGTCCACGAGGCCAAGACCCACCTGTCGCAGCTGCTCCGACAAGTCGAGGCCGGGGAGGAGGTCGTGATCCTTCGCGGGGGGCACCCTGTCGCCCGGCTCGTCCCGGTGGAGGGCCGCCGCCAACGCCTGGGGGTGGAGGAGGGCCGACTCCGCGTGCCGGACGACTTCAACGCGCCGCTTCGCGAGGAGATCCTCTCAAGCTTCGAGCGGTGATGCTTCTCCTCGTCACCGACGCCTGGCTGTGGATGGTCGCGGAGCCGACACGGCTCGGAGTGGCCGCCCGCGGCTCGCGCCGGCGGCGCGCCCACGGTCGCGGATCAAGCCAGCCAGGAGACCTGATCCACCAGGGCCGCCTCGCCGGGATGGGCCAGGAGGAGTGCGACGAGGCGAGTGACGTGGATCCCGATCGTGTCGCGGCTTCGAGGAAGGCTGCGATCCGAGGTGAAGATGAGGCCGTGATGGTGCCGACCGGCAAGCGCCCAGCGCTCGACGATGACGGTGAAGTCGGCGACATTGTTGGTGAGAAGTGCCCGCCCCTCGTCGGCGCAGCGCTCGAGGAGCGCCTCGTCCCCCTCCGTCTGCCAGCCCCGCTCGACCGCGAGGACGACGTCGTGGCCCCGCGCGCGAAGCTGGGTGGCAATGGCCGCCGAGTAATGGTGGTCAATCAGCAGCCTCACGCCAAGGCGTGCTGCCGGCGCTCCCAGCGCCGACGCTCGGCATCGGCCGTGCGCTCGGCCGCCTCGCGGTCGGCGTCGACCTCGGACTCGAAGTCGGCGTAGTAATCGAGGGCCGCCCGGACGAGCGCGGTGGACAGGTCGAAGTAGGTTGCGGTCTCCTCCACCGAACCCCGCTGCGCCCTGGCGGTGGCGACCACCTGGTGGACGTACAGCCTGGTGCCGGCGACCACTGCCTGTCGACGACCGGCGGCGCCCTGGACAAAGCGGATGAGGGGATGATGCTCGAGACGCAGCGCCTCGCCGAGGAGCCGGTCGGCCAGGGCGTTGCGGGAGGTTCCGGCCGACTCAGCCTCGAGGTCGAGGAGGTCGGCCGTCGTCCTCGCGAGTCGAAACGACCGCTGCACGCTCCTGTCCTGCTCCATGACTGACAATGTATCACACTGGGATCCACCATCGGAGACCGGGCCGGCGGGCCGCGCCTGCGGCCGAGACTCGACCGAGGCGGGCGCCGGCAGGTGCCTCGGGCCGGGAGTCGAGGCTGGTCGTGCATCAGACGCTGGCCACCCCGCCGATCCAGCGGTCTTGTCCCAACCGCGGACCGACCTTGGCCCAGAACCTGCCGTCAGCCGTCCAGAGCTCGCAGCGCTCCTGCTCCGCCAGCGCCACGTAGTGGAGGTCGTATGTGCCTCCGCCCCCGGGCTCCGCGACCAGTTCGAGCGCCCGGATCGAGAGCTCCGGGGATGGGGCCGGCGGACACAGCAACAGGACGGCGCGGACCACGGCCACTCCCTCCGCCGGCCGCAGCTCCCCGCGCCGCACCCGCTGCGCCATCACGCTCACCAGCTCGGACGCCAGCAGGCCGAGGGCCAGGAGACGGGTCTCCCGGCGCGCCCATTCATCGAGCAGTGCCCGCGCTCGACCGCTGTCGGCCTCGTCCAGCACCCACGTGACGGCCACCGAGGCGTCGACCACCACCCGATCGGCGGCGTCGGGCTCAGCGGTCGGGGCCGTCAAGCTCCACCTCCCGCGCGGCCCGGATCGCCGCCAGCAGGTCCGTCGAGTCCTCGGCGAGCCGAGTCCGCCTCCTCAGCCGCCGTCTGAGATCGGCCAGCGCGGCGACCGCCGCGGAGTCAACGGCCTTCCCCTCCGCCCCGGAATCCGACGGCGCCGGCCCGAGGGCCATCCCCAGGGCCCGCGCAACAAAGTTGCTCACCGGCACCTCCGCCTCGAGGGCGGCACGCTTCAGCGCCAGCCGCAGCGCGGGCGGAAGGTCAACGGCAAGGCGTGACCGTCTGGCTCTGCTGATGGGCACCATGGTGCCAAAGTGCCACCTGTCCGGCGGTGGTTCCCCAACGCCACCCGCTGATTGAGCCAGGCGCCACGGGGTAGACTTCGGCCATGTCGGTCGATGTCCATGCGCTGCTCGCGGCGCTGAGGGCGGACCCCGAAGCGAAGGAGGCGGTTCGGCGGGAGCTCCTCACCGACGAGCTGCTGGCCCTGCCCGCGCTGGTGGCGCAACTCACGATGCGGCTCGACCAGCTCACCGTTCGGGTCGACCAGCTCGCCCTGCGGATGGAGGATGGATTCACCAAGATGGCCAGGGCCCTGGTCGAGCTGACCGATGCGCAGGCCGGGACCGAGAGACGGCTGACCGAGCTGGCCGATC
>DAHUZL010000131.1 GCA_027306655.1 Candidatus Dormiibacterota bacterium | reverse complement strand
CTGCGGGTGGAGCACTGGCAGGTGGCGCGCAAGCAGGGGCAGGCGCTCGGTCCCGCGGTGGTCGGCGAGACGCGCCCCTACGACGAGCTGCCCTGGTTCTGGTCCGACCAGTACGACGTGAAGCTGGAGTACGTCGGCCACTCCGCCGGATTCGACCGGGCGGTCTGGCGGGGCGACCGCGACGGCGGACGCTACGCCGTGTTCTACATCCAGGACGGGCTGGTCGACGCGGTCCTGGCGATCAACGATGGGCGGAGCATCCGCTTCGGTCGGGAGCTGATCCGACGGAGACGGCCCGTCGACCCGGCACGCCTAGCGGACCCCGCCCTGGACCTGCGCGAGCTGGCCCGGGCCGAGCCGTGAGTACCGGAACAGCCCCACATCGCGACGTCGGCCGTCCGGTGCCGCCTTCTTCGTCGCGAGGGATCAGGTGCTCCTGAGCGCCTGGACTGGGGGAAAGCCGCCGCCCGCAGCCGTTTCCGCGTGTGCGACAGACGCGTCTGCCAGGGTCAACAGTCCACCACGGGAACCGCCGGGTCCAGAAGCTGGAGATCGGCCCGGTCGGAGCTGATCACGGTGGCGTGGTGATGGCGTGCGGCAAGCACGACGGAGGCGTCGGTGACGTCGGCCGTTCCCGCCGATCCGCAGAGGACTCCTGCCGCCCGAGCCCGGGCATCCGTCAGTGCTTCGACGAGCACGTCGCCAGCGTTGAGCAGCCGGGCCAGCCTGGCTTGTCGACCACTGCCTCTCCACGCCTGGCCCACCACGGCCGCCGGCACAACTACACCCCGTTGCTCTCGTCGCGCAACCTCGATGATTGCTGCCGTGTCACGGTCGCCCCGTTCCACGGCGATCAGCGCCCCAGCGTCGAGGACCAGGCTCAACGCCGTCCGGCCAGCGCCAGCCGCCGTCGTGCGCGGTCCAACTCCTCCTCGCTCAGCGGTCCGCCGGTCTCGTCGAAGAGGTCCGTCAGAACAGCCGCTAGGTCCTCGCCTTCCACCCGGGCCCGCCCGGCCGCGTTGAGCCAGGCGCTCACGGACTTGGCCTTTCCCTCTGCTACGTCTTGGCGAGCCCTATCCGCGACTTCGGGGTCGAGGCTCACGGTCACCTTCGAGACAGTCATACTTTTACCCTACCAGGTCCCGGGCCCTCCGAGTGCCCGGTTAGCGATCCTCTTGGGGGAGGACACCTGTTCGTTCTGACAGGTTGTCCCGGTGGTCCGCGACACGTTCGGCGAGGGCAGCACTGGAGCGATGACCAGGCCGGTGGTGAGGCGAGTGGACTTCGGCTACTTCGTCCGGCCAGCCGATGAGACCGGTACGGGCGCGCCTCGGGTCGAGACCTGCCCTCGGCTATCTGGTCGACCACCCCGGTGGGCTGGTCCTGGTGGACACCGGGATCGGAGCTGACCCGGAGGTGGACGCCCACTACCGGCCCATTCGTCGCTCCCTACCGGACGCACTCGCCGATGCCGGCGCCCGCGCCGAGGATGTTTCGATGGTGGTCAACTGCCACCTTCACTTCGACCACTGCGGTGGCAATCCCCAGCTTTCAGGCCGGCCGATCGTCACCCAGCGGATCGAGCTGGCGGCTGCCCGCCGCGCCGGCTGCACGCTGCCCGATCTGATCGACGCCCCCCGGCTGCGCTACGAGGAACTCGACGGCGAGGCGGAGATTCTGCCGGGCGTTCTCGTCCTACCGACGCCGCGGCATACGGCCGGACACCAGTCGCTCGTGGTGCGTGCCCACGACGGGACCGTCGTGGTGGCCGGGCAGAGCCATGACACCGCCGCCGCCTACAGCGCCGATGCACTGGCCTGGCGAGCGGCCAGGAACCGCCACCAGCCCTCGCTGCAGGTCAGGGCGGCATGGATCGAGCGCCTCCAGCGGTTCGATCCGAGCCGCGTCGTCTTCGCCCACGATCAAGCTGTGTGGCATCCCTGACCGGTTCCCCTCCCCCGGAGCGGACCGTCTGGCGGCGCTGCGGGAGGGCCGAGAGGGTGGACACGTCGATTGGATTCCGTCGGCGGCCGGCTCGACGTCCGGTGCCACTTGACCTTGCCGTTCCTACGCAACGGACAGAAGGGACACACGGTCCCGGTGCCGCTGACGCGGACCACCGGTCGAGCCGGTGGGCTCCGGGGCGGTCCCGGTTCCTGCTTCCCAGCCACCTGCCAGCGAAAGGCTGGACTTCCGGTCGGCTCCACAGGCAGTTATCGTCTCCGCCGCACTGGCGGTGACGGGGTGGTGGGCGTCGGCCCACCACGCGAGATTGCGGGCCGCGTTGAGGTCCCGGTCGAGGACCAGGCCGCAGGCGTCGCAGCGGTAGGTCCGCTCCCGGAGCAGCAGCTCGGCCGTGACGGTCCCGCAGTCCGAACAGCTCTTGGAGCTGGGGAACCAGCGGTCGGCGACGACGAGCCGGCTCCCGTACCAGCCGCATTTGTACGCGAGCTGCCGGCGGAACTCGCCGAAGCCGGCGTCGGCCAGGGACCGGGCCAGCCGGTGGTTCCGCAGCATGCCGCGGACGTTGAGGTCTTCCACCACGATCCGGCCGTGGGTCTTGGCCAGTGCGGTGGTCAGCTTGTGCAGGTGATCGCGCCGGATCGCCGCCACCCGGGCGTGATGCCGCGCGAGCCGGCGCGCAGCCTTCGCCGCGTTGCGGGAACCGCGACGCGTGCGGCTCTGGGCACGGGAGAGCCGGCGCAGCTTGCGCAGGCCCCGGAGGCGCCCG
>DAHUZL010000130.1 GCA_027306655.1 Candidatus Dormiibacterota bacterium | reverse complement strand
CACCGGGTCGCGGGCATCGCCCCCGAGCAGCTGGCGGGTCACCGCCGGGTCGGCCCGCTCGGCGGCCGGCCCGCCCGGGCCGGTGCAGCCGAGGACGAGGTGCCGGACTCGGTCGGGATGGCGCAGGGCCAGATGCTGGGCGACCATGCCGCCCATCGACACCCCCAGAACATCGGCCGCTCCCTCCGTCCGCTCGGCGATCACGCGCGCCACGTCGTCGGCGAGGCGGGCCATCGTGAGCGGCCCGGTGACGGGGCTGCTGGCGCCGATCCCGACCTGGTCGACGACCAGGCACCGGTGGCGGAGCGCCAGCGATCGGACATTGGGGGCGAACGCGGTGTGGTCCGCCCCCAACCCGGGGAGGCAGCAGAGCGGATGCCCCGCCCCCAGCTCATGGACCACCACCTCCTGCCCCGGCGCGACCGCAACCCGGACCACGCTCTCGTCCGCGGGCCAGTCCATTCGGCGATCGTATCCGCCGCGATCCGTGCCGGGGAGAGGGCGGGCTCGCGATAGACTCCCCCCGGTGCCCGTGTTCCTGGTCACGCCGGCGCAGATCGCCGCCAGCGGCGAGGTCGAGCTGAGCGGCGGGGACGCCTGGCACCTGGCCCGGGTGCTCCGCTGCCATCCCGGGGAGGTGATCACGGTGGTCGCCGAGCCCGGGATGGAGCACCAGGTCCGGCTCCTGGACCTCGCCCCGACCCGGGTGGTGGGCACGATCGTGTCCAGCCGGCAGGCCCGGCGCGAGGCGCGGGCGACCGTGCACGTGGTCCAGGCCCTGCCCAAGGGCCCCGGCATGGCCGAGGTGGTGGAGCACCTCGCCCAGATCGGGGTGGTCGCGGTCTGGCCGGTCCTGACCCGGCGGACGGTGGCGCGGCCGTCGCCGCACGCGGCGGCGGAGCGGGTCGAGCGCTGGCGCACCGTCGCCAGGGAATCTGCCCAGCTGGCCGGGCGCCACCGGGTACCGGTGGTGGAGCCGATCCTGCCGGTGCGGGCCGCGGTGGCCGAGCTGCGCCGACGCGACCCCGCGCTCCAGATGTTCGTGTGCCACGAGGGCGAGCGCCTGGCACTCCCCACCGTCGCCTGGGATTGGGCCCGCGCGACCGCGGTGGTGGTCGGCCCCGAGGGCGGCCTGGACCCCCAGGAGGTCCAGGAGATGGTCGCCGTCGGCGCCCGCCCCGCGTCGCTGGGGCCGCGCAACCTCCGCACCACCCTGGCAGGCGTGGTGGCCGCGACCGTCCTTCTCGCCCGCGCCCAGGACCTGGAGGCCCCCGCCGGCTGACTCTGCCCGCGCCCGGACGGTCGCGGACGCGCCCGCGAGCCCCGGCTCAGAGCCCGATGGCATCCTTCAGGTTGCCGAAGAAGCCCTTGCGCACCGGGTGGGGCTGGCCATCGGGAGGG
Organism: Candidatus Dormiibacterota bacterium; assembly: GCA_027306655.1. Classification (GTDB taxonomy): domain Bacteria; phylum Chloroflexota; class Dormibacteria; order Aeolococcales; family Bog-877; genus DAHUZL01. Next base: position 10,731 of record DAHUZL010000130.1, on the reverse strand, counting down.
AACAGCGCGCGCAGGCCCTCGCGCTGGGCCTCGGTGAGGTGGGTGGGCACCACCACGCTGGCGATCACCACCTGGTCGCCCCGGCGTCCGGTGCGGGGGTCCGGAGCGCCCAGACCCGGCAGCCGGACCCGGTCCCCGAACTGGGTCCCCGGCCGGAGCGTGACCGGGCGGGGTCCGTCCACCGTCGGCACCGTGATGGTGTCCCCGAGCGCCGCCTGGGCGATACTCACCGGGCACTCGTAGAGGAGGGTGAGGCCGCGCCGCTGCAGCACCGCGTGGGGGCGGACGGTGAGGGCCAGGTAGAGGTCTCCGGCTGGTCCGCCGCGGTCCCCGGCGGCGCCCTCGCCCGGCACCCGCACCTGCATCTCGCTGTCGACGCCGGCCGGGATCTGCACCTCCACCGCGCGCGACGCCTCGACCAGGCCCCGGCCCCGGCAGCTGGGGCAGGGACTCTCCACCACCGTCCCGGCTCCCCGGCAGCGTCCGCACGGCTGCACGTTCACCATCTGACCCAGGATCGTCTGGCGGACCTGGCGGACCTGACCGCTGCCGTCGCACTGGGGACAGCGCCGCGGGCTCGTGCCCGGCGCCGCCCCGCTTCCCCGACAGGCGTCGCACGTGGTCGGACGGGTGACCTCGACCCGACGGGTGACGCCCCGGATCGCCTCCTCGAAGGTGATGGTGAGGGGCATGCGCAGGTCCGCCCCGCGCTGGGGCCCGGTGGTCGGTCGCCGGCCGCCGCCGCCGAAGAACATGTCGAAGAGGTCGAACGCCGCCTGGAAGCCGAAGTCGGGCCCCTGGGCCATGCCGTCGGCGGCGTGGCCGTAGGTGTCATAGCGCTGCCGACGGTCGGGGTCGGAGAGCACCGCGTAGGCCTCGCCGATCTCCTTGAACCGCACCTCGGCAGAGGCGTCGCCGGGGTTGCGGTCGGGGTGGTACTGCATCGCCAGGCGGCGGTAGGCACGCTTCATCTCCTCGGGCGAGGCGGCCCGGCCCACCCCCAGCACCTCGTAGTAGTCGCGCCGGGTCTGCGGCATCGTCCGGTCAGCCGGGGCCGGCGGGGTCCGGCGCCCCGGCGTCCGGATCGCCCGCCGGCTCGCCCGCGCCGATCGGTGCGGGCTCCCCGGCCCGCGCCACCCGCACCTGCGCCGGGCGCACCAGGCGATCGTGGTAGCGATACCCGGGGCGGAGCTCGGCGACCACCGTGTCCTCGCCGACCGCGCCGCCCGGCTCCGTCGCCACCGCCTCGTGGACGGCGGGGTCGAATGGCGTCCCCACCGACGCCACCGGCCGGATCCCCTCGGACGCCAGCCCCTCCTCGAGCTGGCGCAGGGTCAGCCGGAGGCCGGCCGCGAGCTGGTCCTCCCCGTCGGCGGGCAGGTGCTCCACCGCCCGGCTGAGATTGTCCAGCGCCGGCAGGATCGCCCTGAACAGCGCGTCGCCGGCGTAGCGCCGGCAGTCGGCCAGCTCCTGCGCCTTGCGCTTGCGGACGTTGTCAAGGTCGGCGGCCCGCCGCACAACCTCGGCGGCACGCTCGTCGCGCTCGACGAGGACTTCCGCCAGCCGCGCCTCCAGCTCAGCGACCCGGCCGGTGAGGGGGTCGCCATCGGCGTCCTCGGGGGCGGGCGCATCCGCCCGCGTCTCCGCTGCGCCGCCCGGCTCCAGGTCCATCCTCACTCCTTGCTCCCCGCACCCGTGACTCCCGCACCGGCGGCCCGGGGCGAGCCGCCCGGACACCCGCGCGCCGGCGTCACACGGCGTAGCGGTCGAGCGTCTCCCCGGTCAACCGGGAGACCAGCTCCATCCTGGCGACCACCCGCCCGTACCGCAGCCGGGTGGGCCCCACCACGCCAATGGTGCCACGCATGCGGTCGCCGACCCGGTAGGTGGTGACCAGGAAGGTGCAGCCGCGCAGCTCGGGGGCCGCATTCTCGCTGCCGATGACGGCCTGCACCCCGTCCCCGGCGCCGGTGAGTGCCAGCATCTCGGCCAGCATCCGCTGGGTCTCCAGCACCTCCAGGACGGCATGGAGCTGCTGGGGATCCCCGAACTCGGGCTGGCTGACGAGGTTGCGGACGCCGTCGTGGACCACGACGGTGCCGGGAACGTCGAGCGTCCGCAGCGCGGCGGCCACCTCGACCAGGATTGCCCGGGCCGGGTCCGGCTCGTCCGGGGTCGCCGGCAGGGCCTCCACCTCGTCGGCGGTGCGGCCGACCGCATGGCGGTTGATCCAGGCCGCGGCGGCGGTGAGCCGGTCCTGGTCGTCGGCCTCCCCGACCGTGATCAGGTGCTGGCGGACCAGGTTGTCGGCCACCGCCACCACCAGCAGGGCCTGGCCGGGCCGGAGCCCCACCAGGGCGACGTGCTTGAGCCGGCTGCCGGCGCCGGTCGGCCCGGTGAGGACGGCGAGGTTCTCGCTGAGACGGCTCATCACGCTGGCCGCCACCTCCAGGATCGCGTCCGCCGCCGGCGGGGCGGAGGCGAAGGCCTGGCGCACGCTCCGCCGGAGCTGCGGCTCGACCGTCTCCATCGGCAGCAGGAAGTCCACGAAGTAGCGGTATCCGCGATCGCTCGGGATCCGCCCCGCCGAGGTGTGGGGCTGGAGCAGGAACCCCCCCAGCACGAGGTCGGCGAGCTCGTTGCGGATGGTGGCCGGGCTGATCTCGGACAGATAGCGCGCCGCCAGCGTCTGCGACCCCACCGGGACCATGGTCTCGGTGTAGTCCGCCACCACCGCCTGGAGGATCCGCTCCTTGCGTGCGTCCATCGCCTGTGCGACCCCCGATTAGCACTCTGGACCGCCGAGTGCTAACCGGAGTCTACCATGCGCCTCGGGACGGGCCGGTATCCTGGGTCCAGATGGAGCAGAGCCGGCCCGCCCCGTCGTCCCCGGAGCCGGAGGCGCACGCCACGGCGGGGGTCGCTGTCGCCCGAGGCGACGAGCGCGAGCGCCTGGCCCGGCGGGCGGGCATCCGTGAGGTGGTGTTCGGGGTCCAGGACGGCCTCCTCACCACCCTCGGGCTGATCACCGGGATCGCCAGCGCCACCGCGGGGGGACGGCCCACGATCCTGCTCGCCGGGGTGGTGGTCGCCCTCACCGGCATGGTGTCGATGGGAACGGGGGCCTACCTGGGCGGGGTGTCGGAGCGCGACCTCAAGGCGGCAGCGATCCGCAAGGAGCGGCACGAGCTCAGCACCCAGCCCGAGGAGGAGCACGGCGAGATGGTGGCCATCCTGCAGCGATCCGGGGTCCCCCACGTCCAAGCCCAGGAGCTCGCGCGCGCGCTCGCCGCCTACCCCCGGCTGTGGGAGGAGACCCACATCGAGAAGGAGCTGGGGATCCCGAGCCAGCTCCCCGACGCCCCCATCGGCGACGGCATCCGGATGGGGGCGACCTTCCTCCTGGGCGCGATCCCCCCGATCGTCCCCTACGCGGTCCTGACCGGCGCCGCGGCCTTTGCCACCTCCCTCGCCGTCTCCGCGGTGGTGCTGGCGGTGCTGGGCCTGGTCAAGGGCCGGATCACCAGCAGCAGCCCGCTGCGCTCCGGCGCCCAGGTGCTGGCGGTGGGAGCGGCTGCCGCCCTCACCGGGTACGTCCTCGGCGTCCTCCTCCCCCGCGTCCTGGGGCTGCACATCCCGCCCGGCGCGGTCTGAGCGCGGGGGCCGCGCGCGCCCGCCCCCCTACCCGACCAGGGCCGCGATCTTCCGGGCCAGCTTCTCCTCGATCTCCACGTTCCAGGCCATCTCGGCCACGTCCACGAGCAGGAACAGGCTGGAGAGCAGGAGGGTCTCCACCGCCGCCACCGCCAGGTTGGCGATCCAGCGGCCGACGCCGGTGCGGACCGTGAAGTTGTCGGGGTCGCCGTCGATCATGATGGTGAGCGCCCGGTCGGCATCGATCACCCCGGCCAGGAATCCACCCTTCTTGGCCTGGATCACGGTCCCGTGGGGGCTGGGCGGCGACACCTGGACCCGGAACCCCTCCGACTCCAGATAGCCCTGGACCTGGGTCCGCAGCTGGCTCAGGTCGGTCCCCTTCCCCTGGAAGTGCTGGACCTTCTCTCCGATCACGGGCATCCCTCCTTCATGCGGGCGAGCTCCGAACGGCCGGGGCGCCCCGGCCGCCCGGGGACCCGGTCCCGACGTCGCGTCCCATTCTGGACCGTCGCGACCAGCGCCTGCCCCATGGGAGGGCGGCGGCGGCGCCATGACGGCGCGTCCGGTTTCCTGGCGGGGACGCCTACCCGGTGCCCCGCTCGCTCCCCACCCACTGGCGCAGGAACGGGTCGGGGACGGCGTAGCCAGAGGGGCTCCCCCGCTGGAGCAAGCCCCGGCGGCGCAGGGCGGCGAGCCCCTCCTGCACCGATGATGCCGATCCCAGCCGGTGCTCCGTCCGCCAGGCGTCCGCCAGCGAGGCCCCATCCGGGTCGGCGACGACGGCGACGAGGACGCGGCGCTGGTTGGCCGTCAGCCCCGCCCACATCTGCGCGAAGAGGCCGCTCTCGGCCCGCATCACATCGCCCTTCGCGGCCATGACCAGATCGGGATCGATCGTGGCGCGCGCGGTCGCGGCCCGCAGCCACGTGAAGGAGGCGAGGGCCTGCGTGTAGTACGGCTGGCCCTCAGTCAGGCTGAGGATCCTCGCCACCGCGGCCTCCTCGACCGAGACCCCGGCGCTCGCCAGTCCGGAGACCAGGAAGGACCGGAACTCGTCGGACCGGATGGGTCCGAGCGTCATCGGCTTGGCGAGCCGGAACATCGCCTGGTCACGCGTGGTGAACAGTTCCCGCACCACGCCCTCCTCGCTGCCGAGGAAGACATGGGCGACCTCGTCCTGCGCCTGGAAGGCAGCCCGCAGGACTGCCGGCAGGGCCGGGTCGAGCCGCGGCAGGTCCTGAAACTCGTCCAGCACCAGTGCCACCCGCCGGCCGCGAGCGCGCGCGATCTCCCCCGGCAGGCGCAGCACCGCCTGCAGGCTGGTCCTGACCGCGTGCGGATGTCGACCGGGGCCGAGCGTCCAGGTCACATGGTCGGCACCGCCGACGATGAAGGTCACCTGGGGCTGGATCACCGCGAGCATCTGCGTGGCCCGGCGCCATGCCCGCTCCAGCGGGCGAGCCAGGCCGAGGTAGACGGCGTTCGCCAGCTGCTCGACCAGCTCCGCCTCGGACGTCACCGACGAGCAGTCGATCCGTGCCGCCAGCACGCCCTCCCGGGCGACCCGGGCGAGGGTCTCGGCAACGAGGGACGACTTTCCGGTCCGCCGTGGGGCGGCGAGGAGCACATTCTGTCCGCTGCGGACGTCGGCGGCGAGGGCGGCCAGCTCCGCCTCGCGGCCGGCGAAGTGCGGTCCGGACACGATGCCCCCGTATCGGAAGGGGTTGACGACCGCCGACACCTCCCAATCCTACCATGGGTACGGGTCACCCGTTACGGCGTGTCCGTAACGGACGATGAGGAACGTGCCCGTGCCGTCAAGGGCGCTGTGCCCTACCCTGTGGCCACCATGGCGGCGCCGGTCCGCGTCACCTGCCTCGGCCGCTTCGCCGTCGAGACGTCCCCCGGCATCGTGGCCGGTCCCTGGGGCCGCCCGGTCGCGCGCCGGCTGGTGGCGATCCTGGTCCTGCGCCCGACCCACCGGGCCACCCGCGAGCAGCTGGCCGAGTGGCTGGTGCCGAATCTCAGCCCCACCCGCGCCGCCAACGCCATCTCCAAGGCCCTCACCATGGCTCGCGCTGCCCTGGAGCCGGTCGCGCCCGCGTGGCTCGCGGCCGACCGCAGCCATGTTTGGCTGGCCCCGACCGTCTCCATGGAGGTCGACCTCGACCAGCACCAGGCTCGGCTCCGCGCGGCGCTGGCGATGCCCGGGGGTCCGGGGCGCGACCACGCCCTCGCCACCGCCCTCCAGGAGGAGCGCCCGCTTCTGGACGACGAGCCGTACGCGGTCTGGGCGACGGCGCCTCGCGACCAGGTGGAGGCCTTGCGACAGGAGGCCCGCCTCGAGCGCGCCCGCGGCCGGAGCCGACCGACGGACCCGGTCGGGCTCCGCGCGTGTGTTGACGCCTGGGGGGCCTGCCTCCTCCACGACCCCGCCTGCGAGGAGGCCGCCATCGGCCTGATGGCGGGGTACACGGGTCAGGGCCAGCGCGACCTGGCGATCCGAACCTACCACCGCTCGTGCGCCGCCCTGGAGGAGCTCGGCCTGCGCCCCAGCGCTGCCCTGGCCAGGGCGCACGCGTCCATCCTCGCTGCCCCGCCACCGGACCCGGACCCTCCGGTGCCGATGCCGGCTGCATCGCCCCGCCCACCCCCCGCCCCGGGCCGGGACGGGGAGCTCCGGCGGTTGCTGGGGTGGCTGCGGGCGGCTCGCGACGGACGCGGGCCCACCTGCCTCATCGCCGGGCCTGCCGGCATCGGCAAGAGCCACCTGGTCCAGGTCGTCGCGGGCCGACTCGAGGGCCAGGGGTGGACGGTCACGACCGCCGCCGCCATGCCCGACGACCGGCGCCGCGCCTTCGCCGCCCTGCGCATGGCGCTGGCCACCCTCGCCAATCCTGCCGGGGACGCCCCCAGGAGGCTCGACCGGCTCCTCGGCCGAGCGGTCCCTCCGGCCGGCCCGGACCCGCTCACGTCCGCCTCGGCGCCGGCCCTGCTGGCGTTGGAGGTCGCCACCCTGCTCGACACCGCCAGCCGGACCCGCCCCGTCCTGGTGGCGATCGACGACGTCCACTGGGCCGATTCCGGGCTGCACGGGGTCCTGGCCCGGCTCGCCGCCCGCCCCGGCCCGCGGCGGTGGGCCCTGCTGCTCGCGGCCCGCGCGGACGAGCCGCGAGCCCCGGTTCCGAACCTCCCGCCCGGGACCATGCGGGTGGACCTGCCGCCGCTGCCGCCTCCGGCCGTCTCCCGGATCGTCCGCCGGGCGGCCGGGCCGGGACAGCGGCTCACCCCCTCCGAGGTGGCGACGATCGGCCGACGCTCCCAGGGCAACCCGTTCTTCGCGGTCGAGCTGGCGCGCGCCGCCGCGGACGACCGCGGGCGGCCGGGCGTCGGCGCCGGTGCCGCCGGCTCGGTGCCGGACAGCATCGTCGACCTGCTGCGGGCCCGCCTCCAGCGGGCGACGGCCGATGCCCGACGGCTGCTGCCGATGGTCGCCCTGGCCGACGAGGAGGCGACCTACGAGCTCCTGCTTCGGCTCGGTGCCGCGGCCGGTGTCCCCGCCGCGCGCACCGTCCGGGCCCTCGACCAGCTCGTGGGTGACCACCTCCTGGTGGAGGTGCCGGAGGGCCTCCGCCTCCCCCACCCGCTCCTGCGCGAGGCGGCCCTGGCCGAGGTCACCGCGCTCCGGCGGGCCGCGCTCCACGAGCGGATCGCGGACGAGCTGGAGCGGCTGGGCCCCGGCTGGGGCGACATGCGGGTCGAGGCGGCCGCCCGGCACCGGCTTCTGGCCTTCGAGTCCGGGCGGCTGCGCTCGCGGGCCGCCGCCGCCGCCACGGCCGCCTTCGGCGCCGGGCAGCGAGCGCGGGCGCTCCTCGCCGGCGAGGTCGCGATCGCGCTCCTGGAGGGCGGGCGGGCGGCCTACGAGGCCCTCGACGTCGGCGAGCAGGCGCGCCTGCGGCCCCAGGCGGTGGCCGCGGCGGTGGCCCTCGGCGACACCCTCCTCGACGGTAACCGGACGCGGCGGGCCGAGGCCGCCTACCGGTGGGGACTCCGGCTCGCCACCGGCGACGAGGAGCGGGGCCGCCTCTGGAGCGCCATCGGCGGCGTCGCCTACCGCCACGGGGACATGGCCGCCGCCGCCCTTGCGTACGAGCGGGGCCTCGCCGAGCTCCAGGACCGGAGCCCGATCGTCCGGGGCCGGCTCCTCGCCGATCTCGGCTGGGCTCGCTCGCGCCAGGCCCGCCCCGCGGAGGCGCTGACGCTCTACCAGACGGCGGCTCCTTTCCTCGAGGACTCCCACGACCCCCTGGACATGGTCCGGCTCCTCGATCGGATGGCGGTCGCGCTGAACGCCGTCGGCAGGGTCGAGGAGGGGCTGCGCGCCTCCGATCGGGCCCTCGCCGCAGCCGGCGGGCTGGGATCCGAGCGCGAGCGGGCGGCACTCCACATCCACCGGGCCGGCCTGCTCGCCGCGCGCCGAGACCACGAACGGGCGCGGGTCCAGGCCGCCGAGGCGGTCCGGATCGCTCGGGCCAGCGGCGACCTCTACCTGGAGTCGGTCGGCCACTGGACCCTCGCCCAGAGCCTGGACGCCCTCGGCGACGCGCCCGGAGCCCTGGAGGAGCGGGACCGGGAGCTGGCCCTCCTCGACGCGATCGACAATCCCCGGAACGTTGCCGGGAACCAGGCCCACCGCGCGGGACTGCTGCTCGCGCTCGGGCGCGTCGAGGCGAGCCGGGCCGCGGGCCGCCTCGCGCGCGAGGCGGCCCGTCGCACCGCGGACCCGGCGCTGATGGCGCGGGTCGAGGCCGTCCTCGGCAAGGGGGTGCCGGCCGGCTGACCCAGGGGCACGCGAACGGCCCCGCGCTGGCGGTCGCCACGGTCGGGAAGGGTTGGGGAATCGGCCCCTCCCACACTGCACGGCCATCGTCAGGGTCAATCGAGGAGGTGGCGACCATGTCCGTCGACGAGACCGGCCGAGTGCTCAGCGCCTACTTCACCGACCACGGCGGCCAGTGGCTGGCCGAGAGCATCGAGTTCCACGACATGAGCCAACCCGAGCCCTATCGGGGCCGCGACCAGGTGGGCGCCTGGCTCCACCACTTCTACGAGGAGGCCTTCCCGGGCGCCCGCGCCGAGCAGCCCCGCCTGGTGGTGGGGGATGGCATCGGAGCCGCCGACTGGGTCTTCCGCGGCCGGCACCTGGGCTCCCTCATGGGCGAGGCGCCGACCGGGCGCGTGGTTGAGGTGCCGATGGCGGCGATCTACGAGGTCGACGGCGGCGAGATCGTGCGCGCCCGCCTCTACTACGATTCCGCCAGCCTGGCCCGGCAGCTGAGCCCGGCCGGGGCGGCGCCCTGAGGGATCGGGCCCGAGCGCCTCGGCGTTGACACCAGCGGCGGCGTCTCGCCTCGCCTCCCAGCCCGCCTCCCGGCCCCATGGCGGAGCGGGTCCCCACCACCGCCCCGAGCCACGACGTGAGCGGCGTCGAGAGAGGTCGGCTGCGGGGGCGGCTCAGCCGGTGGCGTGAGCGCCCGCCGCCCGACCATCCAGCCGGGCCAGGAACGCGGCGGCCCCAAGCTCGGTGAGGAGGGCGTGCGCCTCCTCGTCCTCGTCTCCGTCCCCGTCGGAGTCCGCGGGCGCGGGCCCGCGCAGGATCGCGCGATCGATGGCGCACAGGGCAAGGTCCAAGGGCGAGTCGAGCGCCCGCCAGGCGTCCAGCGCCCGGGTGTAGGCGGCCGGAGCCTCGTCGCCGCGCCCCTCCAGGGCCGTCACTCCCGCCTCGCCGGTGAGCCGCGTCGCGGCCATCCAGCGTCCGCGGAATCCCCGCATCCCGGCCCACGCGGCCTGGGCCCGGTCGGCGTCGCGGAGCCAGAGGGCCGCGCGCAGCTGGACCGCGAGCGCGTACGGGCTGTTGGTGCCGGAGGGGTCGGCCGCCACCGCCGCGGCGGCGTCGCGGTGGGCGGCCTCGAGGTCGCCGGCCGCGAGGTATACCACCGCCCGGGCCCTCAGATACGTGGTCCGCGCGTACATGTACTCGCTGCCCGCCAGGTCCGCGTGCGCCTCCAGCTGCTCCAGGGCTCCGGCGGGATCCCCCCCCATGGCCGCGAGCATCGCCGTGCAGCAGGCGAGGAAGCCCCGCTCGATGCCGGCCAGCTCGCGCTGGTCGAGGCCGTCGAACGCGGCCCGGGCGTCGCTCCACCGCCCGAGGAGGACCGCGGTCTCGGCGGCATTGAGCAGGTTCACGGTCTCGACGCCCCGATGGCCGGCGCGGCGGGCCAGCGCGGACGCCTCGAGCCAGAGGCGGAGCGCTGCGCGCGGGTCGTCATCGATCACGGCACTGGCCACCGACGCGCGCGCGCGCGCCTGGTCAATGAGGGAGCCGGCGGTCTCGACGAGCGCCACCCGGCCCCGCGCGAGGATGGCGGCCTCCCGGTGGCGGCCGAGGCTGAAGATGGCGCTGCCCCGCGCGCCGATCGCCCGCCCCAGCAGCTCCGGATCGTCGAGCCGCTCGGCCAGAGTGCACGCCATCTCGGCCCAGGCCAGGGCCGGCTCCGGCGCGCCGGTCGCCTGTAGCAAGTCGGCGACGGTGGCGGCCAGATCGGCCCGGACGCGGGCGTCCCCGGTCTCGCCGAGCGCGGCCAGGGCCGGCTCCGCCCGCGCGATGGCCTCGGCGTAGCGACCCAGATCCCGCAGGGCGCGGGCCAGCCGGGCGGTGCTGAGGCCGACCGCGTCCCCGTCGGCGGCCTCGTGGTGGGCCGCGATCGCCGCCTCGAGGTGGGCCACCGCCCGCTCGTGGGCCCCGGTCCGGGTGGCGGCCTCGCCGGCCAGGTCCCCCAGCGCCGCCCGCTCCGCCGCCCCCTCCGTCAGCGCCAGGGCCTGCTCGAGGTGGGCCAGCGCCGGCTCCGGGGAGCCCAGGGCCAGCGCCCGCCGTCCCGCCTGCCCCAGCCAGGTCCGCGCCTGGGCCGCCAGCGCCTCCCGCTCGGCGCCCTCGGGGCTGGCCGCGTGCGCCGCCGCGTAGTGGGTCGCCACCACCGGGGCCAGCTCCGGGTCCTCCAGGGCCTCGAAGTACCG
>DAHUZL010000119.1 GCA_027306655.1 Candidatus Dormiibacterota bacterium | reverse complement strand
GCGTTCAGCTCCACCGCCTTCCCGGCCCGCGGCGTCACCGGGACGCCCCCGACCCGGGCGTCCATCCAGGTCAGCGCCAGCCCCGGAGCGCCCTGGCGCAGGAGGCCATCGGCGGGGTCGATCCCGATCCCGACGCGGGTGCCCGCGCGGTGGTGGTCGATCACCGCCAGCAGCGGGTCGGCGAGCCGGGCGGCCAGGTCGGCGTCCCCGGTGCGGGCGAGGTGGCGGCCCACCGCGTGGACGAACCAGAGGGCGGCGTCGGCGGCGGTGTACGCCGGCGCGCTGGGAGCGTCGGGATCGGTCCCAACCGCGCCCGGGTCGTCGGTGTTGGCGAGCATGCCCTGGGAGAGGGTGGACGCGGCCGTGAGCAGGAGCGCGCGACCCTCGGCGGCGCGCCCGGTGTCCAGGAAGAGGCCCTCGTACCCGGTCATAGTGTCGCGCGACCACTCCCCGAACCAGGGGTAGCCGGCGACCACCCGCGGCCCCGCGACGATGAAGGGGTCGGCGGCCAGGAGCAGGCGGCGGCCGACCGGGTCGGTCCCCGCCGCGGCGGCGATCCGCCGCGCGCGCTGGCGAGCCGCTGCGACCACCGCCGGGCCCGGCTCCGGGGCGAGGTGGAGGCCGGGATCGTCGAGGGGCGCCCAGGCGGCGACGCCCAGGGTCGCGCCCGGGGTGAGCTCGGCCTCGAAGCTCCCCGCCGCCCAGAGGTCCTCGGTGTCGGCAAGGCCGCGGGCGGCCTCCTCGCGGTGGCGGACGCCCCGGTACCACAGGCCCATGGGTCGAAACCCCGGGCCCTCCACCCGCACCCGATGCTCGAACGTGAACCCGAGGGGGTCGGTCGCCATCGCCGGCGGGTCGCCCTGGCCGTCGCCGGCCGTCCGCTCGCCGTGGTGGTCCCGCCAGGTCACGAGCGCCGTCACCACCAGCCGCACCGTCTCCGGCGCGCGCAGGAGCCGGTGGACGACGGTGACCGCCGGTCGCCCCCGCACCATCGCCAGCTCGCGCTCCAGGCAGACATCCCCGATCGTCCAGCGCCAACGCGGCAGCCCGTCGTCGACGTCGAACGTCTCCAGCCACCGGTGCCCGCGCGGATCGACCGCCCCGCTCGCCCACTCGTGGACGGCGAGCCGCACCGCCCGGTCCCCGACCCAGAGGACCGGGTCGAGCGCGGCCAGCCCCAGCCGGCGGGACCCGATCGGTCCCACCGACGCCACCAGCAGGCCGTGGTAGCGGCGGGTGCGCAGCCCGGCGGCGGTCCCCATCGCGTAGCCGCCGCACCCGTCCGCGACCAGCCACTCGCGGGTCGCGGCCTGATCCAGGTCGCCGAGGAGCTGGGGCCCGAAGCGCACCGACGCATCGTGACGCTTGCGCGCTTCCGACCGCAGCGCCGGCTCCCCTACCATGCCCGGTGATGGATCCGGAGCGGAGGCGCCTGCTGGAGGTCCCCCGCGGCCGCGCCCCCTGGCGGCACTGGGGGCCGTACCTCAGCGAGCGGGCGTGGGGAACCGTGCGCGAGGACTACAGCGACGACGGCTCGGCCTGGGAGTCGTTCCCGCACGACCACGCCCGCTCCCGCGCCTACCGCTGGAGCGAGGACGGGCTCTGCGGCCTCTCCGACGACCGGCAGACGCTCTGCCTCGCCCTGGCGCTGTGGAACGGCCGCGACCCCATCCTGAAGGAGCGCTGCTTCGGCCTCACCGGCAGCGAGGGCAATCACGGCGAGGACGTCAAGGAGTACTGGTGGTATCTCGACGCTACCCCCACCCACTCCCACATGCGCTGGCGCTACCACTACCCGCAGTCCGCCTATCCGTACCAGCAGCTGCTCGACCAGAACCGGCGCCGCGGCCGCGCCGACCCTGAGTACGAGCTGGTCGACACCGGCGTCTTCGCCGAGGGACGGTGCTTCGCGGTCACCGCCACCTATGCCAAGGCCACCGCTGAGGACATCGTCCTGCGGGTCGATGTCACCAACCTCGGCCCCGACCCGGCGACGCTGCACCTGCTGCCCACCCTCTGGTTCCGCAACAGCTGGTCGTGGGGGCTGGACGACCGGCGGCCCCGGATCAGCCGGGAGGGACGGCTGCTGCGGGCCGAGCACTGGGAGCTCGGGCAGCGATGGCTGGCCTGGGACGGCGATCCGGAGCCGCTCTTCTGCGAGAACGAGACCAATTTCGGACGTCTCTACGGCGCCCCGACCGCCACCCCCTTCCCCAAAGACGGGATCGGCGACCATGTGGTGCACGGGTTGGCGACGGTGAATCCCGCCCATGAGGGGACCAAGGCCGCCCTCTGGTACCGGCTCCCGGTGGATCCGGGCGGGACCCGGACGGTCCGGCTGCGACTGCGCGACACACCCGCCGGGCTGGGCGACGACCCGGACCAGGTGGTGGCGCTGCGGGGGCGGGAGGCCGACGAGTTCTACCAGACGCTGACCCCCCCCGGCACCACCGACGACGAGGCGCGGGTGATGCGCCAGGCATTCAGCGGCATGCTCTGGAGCAAGCAGTACTACCACTATGAGGTGCGCCGCTGGCTGGAGGGAGACCCGGCCCAACCGCCCCCCCCCGCCCGTCGATGGCAGGGGCGCAACCACGACTGGCAGCACCTCGACAATCGCGACGTGGTCTCGATGCCGGACACCTGGGAGTACCCCTGGTACGCGGCCTGGGACCTCGCCTTCCACTGCGTGACGCTGGCCCACCTCGATCCTGAGTTCGCCAAGTCGCAGCTGATCCTGCTCGGCCGGGAGTGGTACATGCATCCGTCGGGGCAGCTGCCCGCCTACGAGTGGGCCTTCGGCGACGTCAACCCGCCGGTGCAGGCATGGGCGGCGCTGCGCGTGTTCGACATCGACGGCTCCCGCGATCACGACTTCCTGGAACGGATCTTCCACAAGCTCCTGCTCAACTTCACCTGGTGGGTCAACCGCAAGGACCACGAGGGACGCAACGTCTTCGAGGGAGGCTTCCTCGGCCTCGACAACATCGGCCCCTTCGACCGCTCCGCGGCGCTGCCGGTGGAGGGTTTCCTGGAGCAGTCGGACGGCACCGCTTGGATGGCGATGTACTGCCAGAACCTGCTCGAGATCGCCCTTCGGCTGGCCGAGCAGGACCACACCTACGAGGACATCGCCACCAAGTTCTTCGAGCACTTCACCCTGATCGCCCAGGCGATGAACCACAAGGGGCTGTGGGACGAGCAGGACGGCTTCTACTACGACGTCCTCCACCTGGCCTCGGGAACCCAGGTGCCGCTGCGGGTGCGCTCGGGGGTGGGGCTCATCCCGCTGGCCGCGGTGACGGTGCTGCGGCCCGAGGTCCTCGGCCGTCTGGGTGACTTCCGTCGCCGGATGGAGTGGTACACCCACCACCAGCCGGGCGTCAACGAGGTGGTCGGGCACATGCACCGTCCCGGGCACGCGGACCGGCGCCTCCTCTCGATCGTGGATCCGCCGCGGCTGCGCCGAATCCTGGAGCGGATGCTGGACGAGACCGAGTTCCTCTCGCCGCACGGGCTGCGCGCGGTCTCCCGGTACCACCGGGACCACCCTCTCAGCCTCGACCTCGGGGGGACCACCGCGCGGGTCGACTACGAGCCGGCGGAGTCGACCTCCGGCCTCTTCGGGGGCAACTCCAATTGGCGCGGCCCGGTCTGGTTCCCCCTCAACTACCTCATCCTGGAGGGACTGCGCCGGTTCCACAGCTACCTCGGCGACCAATTCCGGGTCGAGTGCCCGACCGGCTCGGGCCGGCAGCTCACCCTGGCCGAGGTGGCGGCGGAGCTGCGCACCCGGCTGGTGTCGCTGTTCCTCGCCGGCGAGGACGGTCGCCGTCCGGTGTTCGGGGACGAGCCGCTCTTCCAGGAGGACCCGGCCTGGCACGACCTGGTCCCCTTCCACGAGTACTTCCACGGCGACTCCGGCAAGGGGCTGGGGGCCTCGCATCAGACCGGCTGGACCGGCCTCGTCGCCGACCTGATCGCGGACCGGGAGGGATCGTGACCGGTTGATCACCGCCGCCAGGCCCGGGAGCTGGTATGGGTCGGGGGTGCCGATCGACGCCGCCGGGCCGGGAACCGGCCCGACCCACGCATCAGCGGCCGTCCCCGGGGAGGGCGGCTCCCCGGGACCCCCGGGGCGCCACCGGAGGATCGGCCGGGCAACGGCCGCCTTCGCCGGGCTCCTGGTCGGATCGGCTCTGGTCGCCACCGTGCACGTGGGGGGAGGAGCGGCGAGCGCCGTCGGGTCCGACTTCCGGGTGTTCTACGGCGCGGCGCGCCTGCTCGCCGCCGGGGCCAATCCCTACCACGGCTCGGCGCTCCTGCACCTGGAGCGCCTCCTCACCCGGGGCCACAGCCATGTCCGCTCCAGCAGCACCTACGAGTACCTGCCGATCGTGGCCCTCCTGGTCGTGCCCCTGACGGCGCTGCGATTCTGGAGTGCCTACGCGGTCTTCACCACGATCGCGGTGATGGTCACGATCGCATCGGTCTTCGCGCTCGCCCGCGGGCTCGGCTGGCGCCGCCCCGCTGTCCCGGCGGTGCTGACGCCGCTGCTGTGGGCCAGCCTCAACGGGTACCTGATGGGGCAGCTCGACGCTTTCCTGCTTGGGGTCCTGGCGGCGGCCCTGCTGCTCCGCCTCCGACTGCGCGTCCTGGCTGCAGGAGCCGTCCTCGGCCTCGCCTGGCTCAAGCCCCAGCTCCTGATCCCGGCGGTGCCGCTGCTGGCGCTCAGCTGCTGGCCCGACCGCCGCCGGGTCGTGAGGGTGCTGGCGGGATTCGTGGGCTGCTCGGTGGCGATCGCTCTCGTCCAGATCGCCCTCATCCCCAGCTCCCTCGCCGCGTGGTGGGGAAGCCTCGTCGGCTTCACCCAGGCCCTGCCCACGCTGCACGCCCGTCTCGCCGGGCTGGTCGGCCTCTTCGCCGACATTCCCCGGGCGCTGCGCCCCTCCGATGCGGTCACCGGCTACCCGAGCCTGGTGATCGCCGGGACCGGTGCGCTGGTGGCCCTGGCGGTGGCGCTTCGCCTCGCCGCCCGGCGCGCCCAGCGGGGCGGGGCTGACCCGGGCGCGGTGGTCCTGGCGGTGGGGCTCCCGATGGCGATCTGGCTCTTGGTGATCCCCTACGACCGCGCCTACGACCTCGTCCTGCTCGCACCCGTCGCGCTCGTCGTCATCGGCCGGGATGGTGCCGGATTGCACCGGCCCGCGGCCTGGGTGATGTGGGCGGGCGTCGCGATCCTGCCGTACTTCGACCTTCTCGACCACAGCCTCGACCTGGTCCCGCTGGCGGCGGCCGCCGTGTGCCTCGCCGGATGGTGGTCGAAGGACAGCGTCGCGGGACTGGGTCCCGCGCCGGCGCCGGCGCCGCGAGCAGACGAAGGCGCGGGGGTCGCCGTTCTCGCCGCCGGGCCGACGCGCGCCGCCGCCGGGACGTCGGGGGCGGTCCCGGGCGGATCGGCCTCAGGGGACTGGGGCACCGTCCGGTAGGGCCGGCCGATGGCGAGCCGTCTCACCGCCTCACCATGGTGCGTGCGGCCCCCGGCGGGGCCGCACGCGGGTCGGTCGCGGGGTCAGCCGGCGGCGCGGACCTGGGTGATGACACCGCTGGCGGCGCTCACCCACACCTTGTCACCGGCGCCGGACGCGGTCCGGACCCTGACCTGGTAGACGGGCCACTTCTCGCCCTGGAGCTGGGCCGGCGTGGCCATGGTGCTGGCGCTGACGGCCGCCAGGGCCGCGGTGTCGGCCGCGGCCGGGGTCGTGAGGCTGGAGGTGGGGAGCGAGTAGGCAAGTCCGTCGCCCCGAACCGCGGTGACCGTGCCGCTGCTGGTGGTGGCGTCCACCCAGACGGTCACGCCGTTCCCCTCACCGCCGGTGCTGGCGGCGATGCGGAGCTTCACCGTGTAGTAGTCCTTGCCGTCGTTCGACTTCGTCTTGGTGTTCCTGACCGTCACCGTGGCGCCGGAGGTGTGGAGAGTGACCCACGTGGTGGCCACGCTGTCCGCCGCCGTGGCGCTCAGCTGCGGCACCAGCGTGGTCCCGGGCTGGTTCTGCGCGGGCTGCCGCTCCGGCGACCGGTCGCCGCCGCCGTGGTCGGTGCCGGGATCACTGCCGTGGTCGCCACCGTTGGCATCGGTGGCACCTGAGGTCGGGCTCGGGGTGGGCTCGGCGGCCGGTGGGTTCTGGTTCTCGGCCCGGCTCTGCCAGAGGACCGTTCCGATGCCGCTGCCGGTCTCCTGACGGGACACGTGCTCGACGAAGATTCCGGTCGGGGTCTGGACCCGGATGTCCCACACCGCGATCGCGATGGTTCCGCCGTGGCGTTCGGTGTCCGCCTCGGCGGTGAGGGCCGTCGACGCCCCCCCATCGTTGGCGGTGGCGTACGTCGCCGCCACGGCGCAGTCATCCATCACGGTGGCCGGCGCCGTGCTGCACGCGTAGACCGTCTGCGCCCGCGGCCGGGCCTGGGCGTGGACCGCCACTCCCCCGGCGACGGCGAGGGCCAAGCCCGCTGCCGCGCCGACGTACGGGACGCGCCGGAGCCAGCCGGTTCCCGTCCTGGTCGGGTCGGGTCGGAGCTGAGTCATGGGCATGGGGCCTCCGTGGGGGCTGGCGTCAGGCAATGGTCATTCCGATGCGACCCGCGAGCGGGGCGGGCCGGAACGGCCTCATGGCGCCCACGATCGTCGGCGCCGATGATGGCTCGATGAACCCGCGGTGAGAGTCTTCTCACCGGTGATTGACGATCAGCGGCGTCCGGTGACGATCGAGTCGTACCTTCGGTCACGGCGCGGCGACACGACCGCCCGCAGCTTCCGTCACCGCTCTGTCGCGACGCGGTGCTGGATCGCTCGGCGGGACCGTGCTACACATGTGCGGTGCCCATGCCCTCCCGGCGACGCTCTCCCTCGATCGGCGCCGGGCCCGGACGGTCGAGGCCTGCCGGTCCCGGGCGTGGCCAGCTCGCCATGGTCCGGCGGCCCCTCACGGTCGTCGGCGCCGCGGCGCTCGGGCTGGTGCTGGGCGCCGCAGGCCTCGGTGCCGGGGCCGGCCCCCGGCAGACGCTGACCGCGGCCTCCACCGCGTGCACGGAGCGGGTGACCTCCTCGGCCGGCCTGGTGGAGGCGGTGCGGGCGGCGAACGAGACCCGCGGCAGCCTGATCATCTGCCTTCGCCCGGGGCGCTACCACGCCAACCTCGACGTCACCGGCACCGCCCCGCTCACCATCAGCGGCGACGGCGCATCGCTCACCACCATCGGCCCGATCACCACCTCGTCGGTGCTCACCGTCGCCGAGGGCGCCCACCTCACCCTCGCCGGCCTCGCCATCACGGGCGGCCTCAGCGGGGATCCCGGGGGGCTGGTGGGGACCGGGGCCGGCATCCACACCGCCGGGGACCTGACCCTCGACCAGGTCGTGGTCGCCCACAACGGCTGCGCCCTCACACCAGGCCCGGGTCGGCCGGGCCCCGCCGGCTACGGAAGCTGCGCCACCACGTCGGTCGCGCACCACACCATCAACGCTGGCGGCATCTACAACACCGGCCAGCTCACGCTGGTGGACAGCAGCGTGGTCGCCAACAGCGGCTTCGAGGCCGGTGGGATCATGAACAATCACGCCGGGGTGGTCCGCCTGGAGGATGGCAGCCAGGTCGCCGACAACGGCGGTCCCGGGTCCAGCGACGGCGCCGGCATCTACAACCATCACGACGCGACCCTGCTGGTGACCGACTCGACCGTGACCGGCAACCGCACCGAGTACCTCGACAGCAGCGGGGGAGGCATCTTCAACCAGGCGATCGGCCCCGCCTGGGGTCGGGTCACCCTGGTCGACGCCACCATCACCGGCAACAGCGTGGACCACATCGGCGGCGGCATTCTCAATCGTGGGTTCCTCACCGTGTCGCGATCCACCATCGCGGACAACCACGCCGGCAACAACGGCGGCGGGGTGATCAACATCGGCGCGATGACGGTGACCGCCAGCCGGCTGCGGGGCAACACCGCGGGCCTCGGCTCGCTGCCCTTCGGCGGGGGGGCGGTGTACAACGCCGCCGGCAGCACGATGACGATGACGGACGCGCTTGTCAGCGGCAACCTGGCGCGCTTCGGGTCCGCGATCGACGACGAGGCCGGGCGCGCGACGATCGCTGGGTCCACCATCGAGGCCAACGGCTGCCTGGCGGGGTGCGCCATTCCCTCCCAGTTCGGCGCCCTCTACAACGATGTCGGGGCGGTGGTCACGGTGACGGGGACCACCCTCGCCGACAACCAGAGCCTGCACGGAGGCCTCTTCGACAACTTCGGGGCTCGGGTCACCGTCAGCTCCAGCCGGATCACCGCCAACCAGGGCGGCGGCGCCTACAACCAGGGCCATCCTGGAGACCCCGCCCGGCTCCAGGTGCTGGACTCGACCATCAGCGGCAACACCGGCGCGGGCGGCCTGCTCAACTATGGCGTCGCCACCCTCGAGGGGGATACGGTCTCCGCCAACACCTCCAGCTCGGGCGGCGGCGGCATCGCCAACGCGGGCGGATCGCTCAGCCTCGGGACCACCCGGGTGGCGGACAACTCCGCCGCCGCCGGCGGCGGCGGGCTGCTCAACATCGGCGGCACCGTCGTGCTGGGGACGGGCGACCAGGTCACCGGCAACCGTCCCGACAACTGCCTCGGTCTGATCGCCTGCCCGGGCGGGCTGTAGGCGCGACCGGGCCTGCGGAGGAGCGGCGGGCCTACGCGCCGGTCGCCGCGCCCAGGGCGGTGACCACGACGCCGGCGACCGGCGGCCAGCCCCGGTCCGTCGTCAGCACCGACCCACCGGACCGTGCGCTCGCGAGCACGATCGCAGCCGGGAGCCGAAGGGCAGGGTAACGGGCGCGGAGCTGGGCCGCTCCCCGCCCCAGCCCAGCCGTGACCGGCGCGACCTCGGCTCCGAGCGCACGCACGAAGGCGTCCACGGCCGCGACCGCGGCGGTGCCGCTGCGGAATGGGTGGACCAGGATCTCCGCATAGACGCGGGAAGACTGCCGAAGAGTTCCGCGAGCTGTTCGCCCGACCGCGTCAGCACGGCGCGGCCAGGCTCGGCGCGCACATCCAGCACGGCGCCGGCATCGATCCCCGCCACCAGGAGCGCGCCGATCGGGATCGCCACCCTGTGCTTGCGACTGAGGCGGGTCGTTCCCCTCCTGCGCTTGACTTTCGCCTCCATTCCGTCACGCTTAGCACCCGTCCGCAGGCCGCAGGCGACCCCCAGAGCCGTGATGCCCATCCCCCACCCGATCCTCCGCTTCCGGCGGCCCGCTGTGCTCCTGGCCGTGGTCCTGGTGGGGGGCACCTGGGGCTACGTCCTGATCCAGCACTGGGACGTCCTCGACAGCTTCTTCATGACCCTGATCACGGTCAGCACGGTCGGGTATCAGGAGGTGCACCCGCTCTCGCCGGCCGGACGGGTCTTCACCTCGGTGCTGATCGTCGGCGGGGTGGGTACCATGCTCTACGCCTTCGGGCTGTTCGCCCAGCTCCTGGGCGAGGGACAGCTGGGGGCGTGGCGGAGGGAACGCGACGTGGCGCATCGGATCAACGCCCTCCGCGAGCATTTTATCATCTGCGGCTACGGCCGCATCGGCACCCGAATTGCGCTGGAGCTGGACCGCGAGCGGATCGCCCAGATCGTGATCGACAACAACTCCGAGGCGGTGGGTCGGCTCCGTCACGAGGGCCGCCTCTTCATCGAGGGCGATGCCGCCTCCGAGGACGTGCTCCGGGAGGCGGGGATCGACCGTGCCCGTGGCCTCATCTGCGCGGTGGACGCCGACGAGCGCGCGGTGTACGTCACCCTCGCGGCGCGGGCGCTGCGCCGCGATCTCTACATCATCGCCCGCGCCGGCCAGCCGGCCTCGCTGCGACGGCTGGAGCTGGCCGGGGCCAACCGCGTCCTCTCGCCGTATCGCATGGCCGGCCACCGGATGGCGGAGATGGCGCTCCGCCCGGCGGTGGTGGAGGTCATGGACTCCCTCCAGGCCGGCGGTGGCGAGATCGGGGTCGAGGAGATGGTGGTCCCCGACGGCAGCCCGATCGTGGGCCGCACCCTGGAATCGTCCGACCTGCTCGGTCCGGGGACCGCCCGGGTGCTGGCGCTGCGCCGTCGGGACGGGACGCTCCACGTCTCCCCCACCGCAACGCTGCCGCTCCAGGCCGGCGACCTCGTCGTGGTGCTCGGGTCGGCTCAGGAGATCGACCGCACCGTCCGCGCCCTAGCGTGAGCCCGGGCCGGGTCCGGGCCGTGACCGCCGCGGCTCAGCCGCGCTGGAGGCGGCGGGCGAGATGCACGACCATCAGGATCGGTGCGCCGAGAAGGAGCGTCACCACCAGCACCGTGAGCCCCAATGGCGGCGCGGAGCCGAAGCTGTGGCAGGTGGACGGGGCGACGCTCCCGTTGGCGCTGTACACGGTGCCGCAGCTGCGACCGGACCAAGGAGCGGCGAGGCCGGCGAGGATCAGCAGCCCTCCGAGCCCGCCGGGCCAGATCAGCGTGCCGAGCAGCTTGTCGCGGAGGCTCCAGCGCCCGGACATCCACAGCAGGACCGCGCCGACCAGCCATGCGACGAAGGGAATCACGAATGACCCGAGGGTGATGCAGAGCAGCGCCGCGACCTCCAGGACCGGCGTCCCCCGGCGTCGCTCGCCGTCCGGACGTGCCGCCGCGACGATCGCCTCGGGGCTCCCCAGCCGGTCCAGCGCCGAGCGGACCGCGGCCTCCGGCACCCGGGGCCCTGCCGCCTCCTCCAGGTGGAGTGTCCACCTCGTCGAGCAGCGGGCCGCGCTGCCCGGATGGGAGGTCGCGTGCCGCCGCGTGGAGGCGGCGACGGAAGTCGGCCGCCAGCGGGTGGAGGGAGGGGGAATGGGTCACGGCGACACGCCGCCACCGGTCGCGAGGGCTCGGTCCACCCCGTCGCGAAAGCGGGCCCAGTCGGAGCGGAAGCGTTCCAGCGCCCGCCGTCCGTCAGCGGTGATGGCGTTGTACTTGCGGGGCCGGCTCTCGACCGGGGCCCGCCACTCGGTGGCGACCAGTCCGCCGTCGCGCAGCCGCGTGAGGAGGGTTCGGAACTGCACAGGAGTAAGGGATGGCAGAGAGCGTACGGGTGCGCGGTGTGCTATCCTGGTTCCATGAAGCTCGCCGCCTGGGCCCGGGCCAATGGCGTCCACCCCAAGACGGCGCTGCGCTGGTGGCGCGAGGGCACGCTCCCCGTGCCGGCGCGGAAGGTGGGGCCGCGAACGATCCTGGTGGACAGTCCGCCGGCCGGCGGGACGCCGTCGGTGGCGCTGTACGCCCGCGTGTCCTCGCATGACCAGCGGGCGGACCTCGACCGCCAGCTCGGGCGCCTGGTCGCCTGGGCCGCGGCGCAGTCCCTCGCGGTGACCTCCGCCGTCGCGGAGGTCGGGTCGGGCATGACCGGCGCCCGGCCCAAGCTGCGCCGCCTGCTCGCCGACGCGACCGTCACGACGATCGTGGTCGAGCACCGCGACCGGCTCGCGCGCCTCGGGTCCGAGTACATCGAGGCGGCCCTGCTCGGGGCCGGCCGGCGCCTGGTGGTCGTGGACCCCGCGGAGGTCGAGGATGACCTCGTCCGGGACATGACCGAGGTCCTGACCAGCCTCTGCGCCCGGCTCTACGGGCGACGGTCGGCGCGGACCCGGGCGGCCCGCGCCCTCCGCGGCGCGGCCCAGCCCGTGGAGGCCGCCTGATGCCACGGGTCCGCCAGGCTCTGCGCTTCGCGCTCGACCCGACCGTCGTCCAGCGGCGCGCCTGTGCCCGTCATGCCGGCGCGGCACGCAACGCGTACAACTGGGGGCTCGAGCGGGTGCAGGAGACCCTGCGGGCGCGGACGGCCTTCACGGTCCTGGCGCGTCATCCAGGGGGCCCCCCTGGATGACGCGCGCGCCTGGGCCGCCGCGCTGGTCGGTCCGGTGCCGTCGGCGATGACGGCGCACCGCCGCTGGACTGTCTGGAAGAAGAGTCCCGAGGGCGTCCCCTGGTGGGGCGAGGTGAGCAAGTGCGCGCCCCAGGAGGCGTTCCGCGACCTCGAGCGCGGGCTGCACGCGTTCTGGGCCAGCCGCACCGGACAGCGCGCGGGGGCTCGCCTGGGCTTTCCCCAGTTCAAGACGACGGGGCGGAGCCGCGACAGCTTCCGGCTGACCGGCGCGATTCGCCTGTAGGGGCGCGCGGTCACCCTGCCCCGGATCGGGACCGTCCGCCTGGGCGAGGACGCGACCCGGTGGGCCGAGCGGGTCACCGCCGGGTCGGTGCACGAGACCGCGGCCCCGGTGAGTCGCGAGGCCGACCGCTGGGTCGTCGCCCTGGCCGTCGAGGCGGAGAGGGACCTCCCCGCGACCAACGGGGCCGCCGACATCCTGGGGGTGGACCTCGGGGTGCTGGCACTCGCCACCCTGTCCGACGGCCGGGTCGTCGCCGGGCCGAAGGCGCTGCGCCGCGGACTGCGGAAGCTCCGCCGTCTCTCCCGCGCCCACAGTCGCACGGTCCGCGGCTCCCGCAATCGGTCCCGGTCGGCACGACGGCTCGCGCGGCACCACGCCAGGGTCGCCGCGATCCGGCGCGACCACCTGCACACGCTCACCACGACCCTGGCCAAGACCCACGGCCGGATCGTGGTGGAAGACCTCAACGTCCGCGGGATGGTGCGCACCCACCAGGTGGCCCGGTCGCTGGCCGACGCCGGCTTCGCCGAATTCCGCTGCCAGCTCGCCTACAAGTGCGGCGGGTACGGCAGCCGGTTGGTCGTCGCCGACCGCTGGTTCCCCAGCTCGAAGCGCTGCTCCCGCTGCGGCACGGTCAAAGCCGAGCTGTCCCTGTCTGAGCGCACGTTCCGCTGTGACGCCTGCGGCCTCGGCATCGGCCGGGACGTGAACGCCGCGATCAACCTCGCATGGTGGGCCGATCACCACGCCGTCACCGCCAGTGCGGCGGAGACGCAAACGGCCTGTGGAGCGGATGTCAGACCGGGAGCCATCCTGGCGGACCGCACCGAAGCAGGAACCGGGACCGCCCCGGAGCCCACCGGACTGAGGGTCGGTGGTCTGGAGGACGCGGCGTCATGTCCGCTATTTCAGAACGGGATAGACAGTCCCCTCGCTGGTGACCAGCCCGTCCATCGCGGCCAGGGTGCGCCCCAGTTCCAGGCCGTAGTGGTCGCGGCGGTCGAGGAGGGCCAGGACGCAGAACTCGACCACCCCCCGGCGGAGCTCGGTGAGCCCGGACTCGCCGACGACCACCATGCCTCGCACCATGCCATGCCACACATAGCTACATGGGGTCGGGCCAGCGTGGCCGTTGGTCACGAGGGAGGCCGCCGTCGCGCCTATCGCCCCGGCTCCTCCGGCGCCCCGAGCACCGGGGCCGGGCCGCGGTCGGCGGGCCACCAGCGCTCGACCAGGCTCCGCGCGATCCGTCCGTGCAGCCGGCTCGCCTCGTGGTCCAGGGCCGCGGTCCGATCGCGGCACCCGGTCGTCACCATCGCGTAGACGAAGCCGCCGCCGCCCGCGAACTCGACCACCCCCGCGTCGCTGCGGAGGCCGTCGTCGGCGCCGGTCTTGTTGGCCAGGCGCAGACGCGGTGATTCGCCGGGTCCGAGCTCCAGCTCCGAGGCGTCGAGGTATCGCGCCGCCTGGTCGCGGTGGCGCTGCTCGCGGAGGATCGCCAGCATGGCGGCCGAGGCGGCGGGACTCCACAGCTCGCCCCCGACGATCCGCTCCAGCAGCGTGACCAGGTCCCGGGGGGCCGCCTCGCCGAATGGCGCCGCCGCCTCGACCGCCGGGTCGAAGGAGATCGGTCGATTGAGCCGCAGCGACGGCAGCCCCAGCGTTCCCTGCATCGTTCGCGAGATCACCGCCGCCCCGCCGAGGTGGTCGATCAGCGCGTTGGTGGCGGTGTTGTCGCTGAGGACGATCATCAGCCGGGCGGCATCTCCAACGGACGGCGCCGCGGTGGGTCCGAGCAGGTGGAGCACCCCGGCCCCCCCCAGGCGGTGCTCCGCCCGCAGCGCCAGCGGCTGATCGAGACCGACCGCGCCCGCCTCCACCTGGCGGAAGAGCTCCACCAGAACCATCAGCTTGGCGACGCTGGCGGTGGGCTGGACCAGGTCGCCGCGGTGAGCCACCACCTCCCCCGTCTCGAGGTTGCGCGCCTGGAGCGCGACCCGGCCCGAGCAGCCCTGGAGCAGGGGGCCGAGCTCGGGCCATTCGCCGGGGCCGGTGGCGTCTCCCGACGGCGGCGGGGACATCAGCCAGGCGCGGATGGCGGCCCCGTGCTCATCCAGCCGCGGCGGCGGACGGTGCGGGGAACGCCGTCGGGGCCACCGGAGGGGAGGTCCGGGCAGTCGGATCGGCCCCAGGGTCGGGTGGTCGACCGCCACCACCAGCCCCTGCGAGGCCACCTGGGCGGAGCCGTACACCTCGTCCATCGACCGGATCTCGCCGCAGGGGATGGCGGCTGCCTCCAGGTCGTGGAGCCAGGCCCCCACCGGACGCGCGGCGAGGCGCTCCTCGATCGCCCGGGTCAGCTCGTCGACGTGGACGACCCGGTCCTGGTTGCGGCGGAAGCGGGGATCGTCCGGGTCGAGAGCGAGCAGCGCGGCCAGGCGGGCCCACATCGCCTCGGTCCCGACCGCGATCTGGATCAGCCGGTCGCCGCACCGGAAGGCGCCGTACGGGACGATGGTGGGGTGGCGGTTGCCGAGCGGCACCGGCACCTCCCCGGCGAGCAGCCAGCGCGCGCCCTGGTAGACGTGGCTGGCCACCGCCGCCCCCAGCAGGGAGGCATGGACGGCCTGGCCGAGCCCGGTGCGCTCGCGCTCGTGGAGCGCCGCCAGCACCCCGAGGGCGGCGAAGGTGCCCGCGAGGATGTCGACCACCGGCACGCCGATCCGGACCGGCTGCCCTGGCCCCGGGCCGGTGACGCTCATCAGCCCCCCCTCGCCCTGGAGGATGTGGTCGTAGCCGGGCCGGGCCGCCTCCGGCCCGTCCGGTCCGAAGCCCGACACCGAGCACACGACCAGGCCCGGGTGGCGGCGCCGCAGCGTGTGGGGGTCCAGCCCGTGGCGGGCCAGCGCCCCGGGTCGGAAGTTCTCCACCACCACGTCGGCGCGCGCCACCAGCCGCAGCAGCACCGCCCGGTCGTCGGGGTCGGCGAAGTCGAGCGCGATCGACTCCTTGTTGCGGTTGGCGGCGAGGAAGTAGGCGCTCTCGGGCTCGGAGGGAGGGCCCACGAAGGGCGGTCCCCAGTCCCGAGTGTCGTCTCCCCGGCCGGGGCGCTCGACCTTGACGACGCGGGCGCCGAGGTCGGCGAGCAGCATGGTGGCGTAGGGACCGGCGAGCACCCGGGAGAGATCCACCACCAGGAGGTCGTGGAGCGGTCCGTCCTCCGCGCCCGAGTGCGGACCGGGCGCGCTCAGCGCGACGCTCCCAACGGGTCGAACCGGAAGGTGCGCGTCGCCACCACCAGCGCCGCCGCCCCCAGCCCGGCGAGGACCGCGAGGTCGGGCCAGACCTGCCCCAGCGACTGGCCCTCGGCCATGAGGCCGCGGAGCCCGTCGCTGAAGTAGCGCAGCGGCATGATCGCGGAGAGCGCCTGCAGCCAGGTCGGCGACTGCGAGATGGGGAAGAAGATGCCCGCCACGAACAGCTGGGGGAGGGCGAAGAGATTGCCGATCGTGATCGCCGACTGCTCGCCGCTGGCGACGCCGGCGACGAGAAACCCGAAGGCGAGGAAGCAGAGCGCGCCCACCACGACGAGGAGGGCCATCGGGCCCGGCTCGGGCCCGATCCCCACCCCGTAGACGAGCCGGGCGACCCCCAGCAGCACCACCGCCTGCACCACCACCAGCACCAGCTGGCTCAGGATCTGGGCGCCGAGGAACGCGGTGATCGGAACGGGGGTCGCCCGCACCCGCCGCAGAGTGCCCCGCTCCCGGTCGGTGACCGTCCGCAGGCCCGCCCCCAGCACCCCCGCGGTGAACACCGCGTAGGCGAGCACGCCCGGGGTGAGGAACTGGATGTAGTCGGTGCTGGCCAGCGATCCCGACGCCGCGCCGGAGGACGCGACCGTCATCACCACCGGCACCGCCGCCGGGGCCACGCCCAGCAGCACCTGGTTGAGGCGGCTCACCGCCGCCTCGGCCACGGCCGTGCGGGCGCCGTTGTCGGTGACGTCGGCGGCGTTCTCGACGACCGTCACCCGCAGCGGGCGCCCGCCCGCGGCGGGCACGATCAGGGCCAGGCTGACGCGCCCGTCGGCCACCTGCCGCCGGGCGGCCGCCGCCGAGAGGCGCTCGACCCGGAAGCTGCTCCGGGGAAGCGCCGCCCGCAGCACCGCGACGGCGGGCGGTGGGCCGGCCACCGCAACCTCGGTGGGATGGCTCTGGAACAGCCCGCCGAAGATGAGGATCATGAGCAGCGGCACCAGCACGTTGAAGACCAGGGTCTGCCGATTGCGGCGCAGGATGACAACGTTCATCCGCACCAGCTGGAGGAAGGTGGCGCCGGCCCCGCCGCCGGCGGGGCGGGTGATGCGGTCGAGGCGGGTGCCACCGTGGTCGGCCACGGATCAGCCCTCCTCCCCGGGGTGGGGCCCGCCCTCGATCCGCCGCCCGGTGCGGGCCAGGAAGACGTCCTCCAGGGTTGGCCCCTGGACCCAGACGTCGCGGAGGCCAGAGGCCCCCAGGTTCGCGGTCAGGGCGGCGAGGAGCGGACCCACCGCAGCGGCGCTCAGGCGCCAGCGCTCCCCGTCGTGCTGGGCGCTGATCACGCCGGGCAGCCGGTCCAGGCCGGCGGCCGCCGGCGCTGTCACCGTGACCGTCACGGTGGTCCCCAGCCCCTGGACCAGCGCCGCCGGCGAGCCCTCGTCGATCACCGTCCCCCGGTCCACGATCACGACCCGCTCCGCCAGCGCCTCGGCCTCCTCGATGTAGTGGGTGGTGAGAAGGATGGTGCGGCCGTCGGCGTGGAGGCGGCGGACCAGCTCCCACGTGCGCCGCCGGCTGAGGGGGTCGAGGCCGGTGGTGGGCTCGTCGAGGATGATCAGCTCAGGGTTGTTGCAGAGGGCCAGGGCGATCTGGAGCCGGCGCTTCTGCCCCCCGGAGAGCCGTTCGGTGCGGCGCTCGCCCAGGCCCTCGAGCCCGACCATGTCGAGCAGGGGGTCGGGCTCCGCCTCGACGCCGTAGCAGCGGGCGAAGAAGTGGAGGGTTTCGGCGCAGGTGAGGTCGGCGTAGAGAGCGCCCTCCTGGAGCTGCACGCCGACCCTCCCGCGGGCCTGCGCCGGCGACTCGCCCAGCACCCGCACCGTCCCCGCGTCCGGACGGCGCAGCCCCTCGATCACCTCCAGGGTGGTGGTCTTGCCCGCCCCGTTCGGTCCCAGCACCGCGACCAGCTCCCCCCGAGCGACGGTGAGGTCCAGGCCGGCGACCGCGCGGACCGGGCCGTAGTCCTTGACGAGGCCCTGCACCTCCACCGCAGCTGGCCCCGGCACCCGGCCAGTGTCGCAGAGGCGGCCCCGACGGGGCCCACCCCAGCGCTGGCCGGACGGACGGGCTACCGTGGGGGCGTGGCCCGTCTGCGCCGGCTCACGGTGGTGCGGGTGCTGGTCCGGTACCTCGATCGGCAGGGCGGCAACTGGGCCACCCTGATCGCGTGGAACCTGGTCTTCGCGTTCTTCCCGATCGCCCTGCTGACGCTCGCCGTGCTCGGGTTCCTGCTCCAGGACCCGGGCGTGACCAGGCTCTTCCGCCACGAGGTCGCTGGGATGCTCCCGGGCGGCCAGGGCACGTCGGTGCTGGCGGCGCTGAGCGCCTTCCGGAACCACCGCGGGATCCTCGCCGTCGTCGGGGTGGTCGGCCTGCTCTGGAGCGGCAGCTCCCTCTTCGGGGCGATGGACCAGGGACTCTCCACCCTGGCCGGCTGCAGGAGCCGGGACTTCCTCCCCCAGAAGCTGATGGCGGTCGGCATGATCGCCTGCTTCACCGTGCTGGCGGTGCCGGTGGTGCTGAGCTCCAGCCTGCTGGCGGCGCTGCGGTCACTGCCCGGGGTGCCGCCGGCCCTGGTCGGCGGCCCGCTCGGCCTGGCGATCCAGATCGCCGCCGCGGCGGCGGTGTCGACGCTGCTCTTCTTCGTGGTGTACCTGGTCGTCCCCAACCGCGCGCATGGATGGCGCCAGGTGCTCCCCGGGGCGATCGCGGCCGGGTGCCTCTTCGAGGGGTTCTCGCTCCTCTTCCCGCTCTACTTCCGCCTCCAGCACGGCTTCTCCACCTATGGCAGGACCTTTGGCCTCTTCTTCCTCATCCTCTTCTACGCGTTCGTGGTCGGCCAGATCATCGTGATCGGGTACTGCTTCGCCCTGGAGCGAGAGGCGCGCGGCGTCGCCGCCGCGCCGGCCACGGTCCCGGACCGGCCCGCCGCGGCCCCGCCCTCGTCATCGTCCGAGCCCGTCCGGAGCGAGCCGGCGCGCGGGGAGCGCGCCCCCGGCGGCTGAGCCCGACGAGTCCCCACCGCCGGGACGGCCGGCGCGCGAAGACGCGCGCCGGCCGAGCACCCCGGGGTCCCCGCCCCTGCTCTCAGGTCAGAACGCCCCCGGGCCGGGCTTGCCGCCGGGCGTCGGAGGGGACGCGAGGACGCACTGGCCCTCGCGCGTGCCGCTCACCGTGTTGGGCGCCGGGATGCGGGGATAGGGCTTGTTCTGGATCTTCTCGGCGCTGTCCCAGACCCGGCTGTTGCCGTGGCAGACGAGGTTCCCCCCGATCGCGTTGGAGTTGATCTCGATCGCGTCAGGATCGGCCAGCTGATCGGCGACGAAGCTCACCGTTCCGTGGACGTGGTCGCGAACAAAGCCCAGCCAGCACGACGCCAGCCCGCTCACGTCGACGTTGCCCCCGATCGTGCTGTCCTCGTAGTCGCTGTACACGGGGACCTTCTGGGCGAGGAACGGCCCCGCCGGGACGCAGCGGAGCCCGCCGCCCCCCCCGCTCTCCCGGATGCTCCCGCCGATCGTGCTGTTGTGGACCACCACCGCGAACGGCTGGGTCGCCAGGAGACTGCCCCCGATGTGCCCGGAGCTGGTGAGGGTGGGATGCTTCGGATTGGGATCGTCGAGGCAGGGAAAGCCGGCGCCTCCGTGGACCACCTTGCACCCGAGCAGGAGCGTGGCGCCGCGCTCGACCAGGAGGTTGCCGGTGACGGTCAGGCTGGAGTGGCCGCCGTGGGTGTGGTCGTCGAGACCAAAGGCCGCCAGCAGCACCGCTCCCGGCGCCAGGGTCAGGTTCCCGCGCACCAGCGCCGGTCCGCCATTGACGGTGCAGGCTCCTTCCACCATCTCTCCCGCCGGGTGGGTCCCCGCCAGGACCCCCGGCGCTCCGGGCGTGCCCCTGCAGACCCCCGGCAGAGCCGACGTCGTGGTGGCGGCGCCCGCCACGGCCGCCCCCTGGATCGGAGCCAGCAGCCCCAACGCGAGACCGCCCGCCCCCAGCAGGCCGACCACGGCACCGTGGGTGCCTGCCAATCGACCGAGTCGTCGCTTCATCCCGTCTGCCTCCCGCTATCTGGATCGTCGACTGTCCGGGCCCGGCTGAATCACCGGTCCAGTCGGCCGGAAGGGCGACAGGGTAGCAGGAGCGTGGCGCCCCACCCCACGGGCGTCCCTATCCCGGGAGCTTGGGGGACATGTGTATGGTGGGCGCATGGCTCGGGTGAACGTATACCTGCCCGACGAGCTGGCCGCTGAGGCGCGCGCGGCGGGGCTGAACGTGTCGCGGCTCGCCCAGGTTGCCCTGCGCCTGGAATTGGTCCAGCGGCAGGGTGACGACTGGCTGCGCCGGGTGCGCCGGATGCCGTCCACCTCCGTGACCCACGAGGAGGCGCTCGCCGCTCTCACCGCCGCGCGGGACGACCTGGGTGGCTGACGCGGTCGTGGTCGACGCCTCGGCCGTGGTCGACCTGCTGGCGGGGACCGAGGCGGCACCGGCCGTCGCCGACCGCCTTGCCGGGTGCGGCTGGCACGCTCCGGCCCACCTCGACGCCGAGGTCCTCGGCGCCTTCGGGCGCATGCACCGGGGCGGCAGACTCGGCGAGGACGCTGTCGAGGCAGGGCTCGGCGTGCTCGCCGTGGCTCCCATCACGCGTCACCGGCTGGGAGAGCTGCTCGCGGGCGCGTGGCGACGCCGGCATGCGCTCAGACTCGTGGACGGGCTCTATGTCGAGCTCGCGGAGACGCTCGGGATTCCGCTCCTGACCACGGACGCCGCCCTCGCCCGCGCAAGCGCCGTCGCGGAGATGATCAGCCCCTGATCGCGGCCCGCCCGCGGCCCCTCCCTCCCGCCACTGCGGGGTCCGCGACGAGAGGGCCCCCGGTCCACAGACCGGCGCGGTGGAGACGGCCGGGGAGCCGCTGGTGGAGCCGGGCGGCCAGCCCGTTCGCCACCTCGAGGTACCGGCC
>DAHUZL010000116.1 GCA_027306655.1 Candidatus Dormiibacterota bacterium | reverse complement strand
GCCCGCTCGATCTCCGCCTCCGCGAAGGGGGCGTGGTCGCCCTTGCCGGCCTCCTCGAAGGGCAGCTGGCCGATCTCGGCGCCGTGGAAGAGCGCGATCGCCGGCGGACCGGCGGGGACCCGCACCCGCTCCAGCAGGTTGGGGGTGCCCTTGGGCTGGACGTGGGCCGCCCCGAAGACGCGAACCCCATCGACCGCGACCGCGGTGAGCGTCGGGGTGGTGAAGATGTGGACGTTGGCGGGCCACGCCTGCCGCGCATACGTCCCGCCGGCATGCCAGGGATCGTGATTGCCGGGCGCGATCAGGACCGGGCAGGACAGCCCCCCCAGGGCGTCGGCGAGGAAGGCGCCGGTGTCGCTGCGCGCCCGCTCGTCCTCGAAGAGATCGCCGGCGATGGTGAGGGCGTCGACCCGGAGCTCGGCGGCGAGCTGGACGATGCGCCGCAGCGCATCACGGATCCCCTGCCGTCGGCGCACCGGCCACGGGTCCGGCATCCCCGGGAAGGCCCGCTCCAGGTGGAGGTCGGCACAGTGGAGCACGCGCATGGCCAGCACTATGCCGCACCGGCGCCGCTTCGCGGGGGGATCCGTACACTCGGGGACGTGCCTCCCACGCTCCCGCCGGGCCCCGTCGACGCCGCGGAGCGCGTCATCCTGCGCAAGGTGAACCGGCGCGCCCCCAGCTTCCTCGCCGGGATCGTGCGCCGCCGCCTGCCCGGCCACCAGGTCGAGGTGGGCGAGCGGCTGCTGGGCTTCCAGGTGGCCCACACAGTCCCCGGGGGCACGGTCGAGGTCACCGCCACCACGGTGATCGAGTTCCTCGAGTGACCGCGGGCCCCGGGGCGACCCCGGCGGCGGAGACCGACGGCCCGCCGGCGGTGGAGGCCGCCGGGCTCAGCCGCCGCTTCCGCAACGGGCGCGGCGCCGGGCCGGTCGACCTGGCGGTCCGACCGAGCGAGGTGGTGGCCCTGGTTGGGCCCAACGGGTCGGGAAAGTCGACCCTGCTCCGCTGCCTCGCGACCCTCACCCGCCCGACCGCCGGGACGGTTCGCTGGTGGGGCGACCCCCGGGTCGCCCGTGCCCGGCCGCGCCTCGGGGTGGCGTTCGAGGTGACCGCCCACGTCGAGGAGGCCTCTGGGATCCAGAACCTCGCCTTCTTCGCGGCCCGGCAGGGCCGCCGTCGGGAGAGGCCGGGGCCCGGTCCGGCCCCTGCCGTCGACCGCGGCCGCCTGGAGGCGATCCTCGACGACGAGGACCTGCTCGGGGTCGCCGATGATCCCGTCGCCACCTACTCCTTCGGGATGCGCCGCCGCCTCCTCCTCGCCGAGGCGCTCTGCCACGAGCCCGACCTCCTGCTCTTGGACGAGCCCACGGTGGGGCTCGACGTCGGCGCCACGCAGCGGCTCTCGGCGACGCTTCGCCACGCCGCCGAGGCGGGCGCCGCGGTCTGCCTCGCCAGCAACGACACCGCCTTCGTCGAACGGACCGCCGACCGGGTGGGGTTCCTCGACGGCGGTCGGCTGGTGCGCGACGCCGCGGTGGCGACCCTGCTGGCGGAGCTGGGACCGCTCCGGGAGATGCGGCTGCGCTGCGCCGGCCCGCCGCCCCTGGAGCGGCTGCGCCGGCTGCCGGGGGTGGTCACGATCGCCCGGACATCGGATGGGGTGGTCCTCACCGCCCATCGGCGCGACGGCCTGGTCGCCGACGTCGTGCACGCCCTCGGGGACGCCGATCGGGTCCTCCAGGACCTCCAGATCCGCGACCCCGACCTGGCCGACTGCTTCCTCGCCCTGGTCGGCCGTCCCCTGGAGGCCTGACCGGTGGCGGGCCTGGCGCGGGAGGGGGGGCCGGTCAAGGTCCGCCGCACCCGAGCGCCCCTCCCCGGCTGGCTCCCCCGACGGCTGGTCGGACTGGAGCTGCTGGCCACCCTCGCCCGCCGCCGCGCGCTCGCGATCAAGCTCATCTTCCCGCTGGTGCTGGTCGTCCCCCTGGTCGCCACCTCGGCGCCGCCCTTCTTCGCCGCGATGCTCCTCACCGTGCTGGTGACGCTGATCGGCGCGGTGGGGACGGGTGTCACCGTCGTCCGCGCCCGCGGCGGCGGCTGGCTCGCCCGGCTGGCGGTGCTGCCGATCTCCCCCGCTCGGGTGGGGCTGGACCTCTGGCTCGCCTCCTTCGCGGTCGACGCCGTCCAGGGGTCGATCGTCACCGCCCTGATCCTGGCCTGGCGCCAGCCCGACCCGATGGTGGGCCTCACCTGCTGGGCCCTGGTGCTGGCCGTGCTCGCGATCGCCAACGCCCTCGGGCTGGCTCTGGCCGCGCTGACCGACCATCCCGGGGAGACCATGCTCGGGCTGGCGGTCCTGCTCGCCCCCCTCCTCTTCCTCGCCGGGATCTTCACCGGGGTCCCGGCCTCGGGGCCGCGGGCGTGGATCGCCGTGGTCCTGCCCTTCACCTACCTCGACGAGGTGTTCCAGCTGGTCCTCGGCGGCTCCCCGCCCCAGGGCGGCCCCACCAGCTTCGCCCTGGCGGCGGCGGTCACCGTCGTGGTGGCGGTGGCCGCCGCCGCCGCCTTGGGCCGGGCGGTGCTGCGGCGGGAGGGCTGAGGCGCGAGGGCTGGGGCGGCCGCCGGACGGCGGCGGAGCCCGGTGGCGGGTCCCGGCGCCGAATCCACCGTGGTAGAATTAGTCCACCATGTCGCTGAATGTGAAGAACGAACAGGTGGTCGAGCTTGTCGCAGAGGTGGCTCGCCTCACCGGTGAGAGCAAGACCGAGGCGATTCGGCGCGCGCTCCTCGAGCGACGGGATCGACTGCGACGCTCATCGGGCCTCACCGCCGCCGAGACGAGCGGGGCGACTCGGATGGTCCGGTGGCTCTCGTTCCTGGAGAGCGAGGTCTGGCCCCACGTCCCGACGTCGCAGCGCGGCCAGCCCGTGACCCGCAGCGAGCTCGAGGCGATCCTCGGCATCGGCGAGGACGGGGTGTGATCCTCGACGCCTCGGCGGTGATCGCCATCGTGGTGGCCGAACCCGCGGCTCCGAGGCTCATGGCGCACCTGGACGCGGCCCCGGCGCGGGCGATTGGCGCTCCCACCGCGACCGAGGCCGGCGTCGTCCTGCTGGCGCGGCTCGGGCTGGTCGGCATCTCGGTCCTCGGGCGGTTCCTCGACGAGTTCGACGTCGACGTGGTCCCGTTCAGTGACGCCCACTGGCAGGAGGGAATCCGTGCCTTTCAGCGGTTCGGCCGGGGCCGGCACCCGGCAAGCCTGAACTTCGGGGACTGTCTCACCTACGCGGTCGCCAAGCTGGCCGGCTCGCCCCTCCTGTGCACCGGCCAGGACTTCGCCCAGACAGACCTCGCGGTCGTGGGCGGCGCCGACCCGGCCTGAGCCGGCGCGGCGCTCCATCGGAGCCGCGCGACGGTGCGCCGGGTGGGTCGCGGCGACCCACATGGTCCATGGTATGATGATCATGGTCATGAGCGACGGCACGCTGGAATCCGATCAGGAGCCGAGGGTCGCTGTCAGCGTCCTGAAGGCCCGAGCGCTGGGACTGGTCGAGCAGGTGCACCGCACCGGAGTGCCCCTCCTCGTCACCAAGCGCGGGCGCCCCATCGTCCGACTGGTGCCGGTCGAGCCGCCCGCCAGCCTCCGCGGGAGCGTCCGCTTCCTCGTCTCCGAGGCCGACCTGCTGATGCCGATCGACGAGCCATGGGAAGCCGAGCAGAGCTGATCGTTCTCGACACCCACGTCTGGCTCTGGTGGCATGCGGACCCGCACCGGCTGTCGCCGTCGGCCACGAACGCGGTCCGCAGCGCGACGACCATCGGCATCTCGGCGATCAGCTGTCTCGAGGTCGCGATGCTCGCGAGCCACGGGCGCATCAGCCTGGACCGCTCGGTGGCTGACTGGGTCCGTCAGGCCCTCGCTGTCGAGCGCACCCGATCGCTGCCGGTCACTGCGGCGATCGCCGTCGCTGCGAGTAGCCTGACGGACGAGTCGATCGGCGGGGATCCCGCCGATCGGATCATCATCGCGACGGCGCTCCACCACGACGCGGTGCTGGTCACCAAGGATCGGAGGATCCGGGAGTTCGACGCGACCCGAACCGTCTGGGATTGACCACCCGCCGCCGGCGGAGCCGGGGCGGGTGCCGGGGCCCCACTCGCCCCCCCGGCCCGCCACTCCGGTGCTCCCGGCACCGACGGTAGCGGTGCAGTAGACTGGCAGCCACCCTGGCGCCGCCCGTGAGCATAGCGGAGCCGGGGGCGATTCGCGGGCGATTGAGGAGGGCGTCGGTCAATCACCCCGCCCCGAAGGACGGGGCTTGCGCGGGCGGCTGCGCCGCCACCCATGCCCCGTCCGAACGGGACACGGTTGACCAGACCCGTCATCGATAGGAGGACCGACACGGTGACACCGTTGCACGCAGGCGAGCGGACCCACTCCGGGGTGCTTCCTCAGCTCCGGACCCTGGACCTC
Source organism: Candidatus Dormiibacterota bacterium (assembly GCA_027306655.1). GTDB lineage: Bacteria > Chloroflexota > Dormibacteria > Aeolococcales > Bog-877 > DAHUZL01. The sequence continues at coordinate 1,656 of DAHUZL010000116.1, read as the reverse complement.
GCGCCCGCAGACACGCCCAGGGGTGGGCCCGAAACGGGGCGCGAGCGCCGGCACCAGCCGGCACCCGGCGTGCAACACGGTCGAGAGGAGACGCTCCGGGTGTCCTCCATCCCAGAGCGCGTCACTCCCCAACAGGCCCTCGTGCCTGGCAAGGATGTCGGACGGGGTAACCCGTCAACCTATGTGTTCGTGCTCGACCGGCACGGGCATCCCTGCATGCCCTGCCACCCCGCCCGGGCCCGGCAGCTGCTCCGCCGTCATCGGGCCCGGGTCCATCGGCTCGTGCCGTTCGTCATCCGCCTCGTGGACCGCCAGGCGACGGCGACCCAACCTATGGGGCTCGGCATCGACCCGGGCTCCACGGCGACCGGCCTCGCGCTCTACCGGGCGGAGTCCACGAGCATCGGCGCCATCCGACACGTCCTCTTTGGACTGGAGCTTCACCACCGCTCCAGGCTCATTCACAAGCGAATGGGCCAGCGGGCTGCGTACCGCCGCCGGCGTCGCTCCGCCAATCTTCGCTACCGGGCTCCCCGGTTCGACAATCGCACGCGGAAGCCCGGCTGGCTGGCGCCGAGCCTATTCTCGCGGGTCCAGCACGTCGAGACCTGGGTGCGACGGTTCTTGCACTGGACCCCTGTCGTCAGTGTGGATCTGGAACTGGTGTGCTTCGACTTGCAGCAGATGGAGAATCCCGAGATCAGCGGCATCGAGTATCAGCAGGGCACCCTCGTCGGCACCGAGCTGCGCGAGTACCTGCTCGAGAAGTGGGGCCGGGCGTGCGCGTACTGCGAGGCCACGGGCGTCCCGCTCAACCTGGACCATGTCGTGCCCCGGTCCCGTGGTGGCTCCGACCGGATTGCCAACCTCACCCTCGCCTGCGTGCCCTGTAACCAGGCCAAGGGCTCCCAGGCCATCGAGGCCTTCCTCGCCCAGGACCCGCAGCGTCTGGCACGCATCCGAGCCCAGCTCCGGACCCCCCTGCGGGACGCGGCGGCGGTCAACAGCATGCGCTGGGCCGTCAAGGGGCGCCTCGAGGCCCTCGGCCTCCCCGTGGCCTGCTGGTCCGGCGGCCGCACCAAGTGGAACCGCCACCGGCTCGCCGTTGCCAAGTCCCATGTCACCGACGCCGCCGTCTGCGGCGAGCTGGCCGGCATCCAGGGCTGGACGGCTGCCCCGCTCGTGGTCACGGCCACCGGCCGGGGCACCCATCAGCGCACGCGGAGCGATGCCTTTGGTCTTCCGCGCCTGCACCTCCCGCGGACCACGTCGGCCCACGGCTTCGCCACTGGCGACCTCGTGGTCGCGGTCGTCCCCCTCGGCCTCACGACCGCCGGGCGCCACACCGGCCGCGTCGCGGTGCGGACGCGCGGCTCCTTTCGCGTTGGAACCACCGACGGCATCAACTGGAAGCACTGCCGGCGGCTGCAACGAGCCGACGGTTACAGCTACTCACACGAAGGCACGCCGCTCCTCCCGGCCCTGAACGACAGGGCTTCCGCGGCGTGAGGACTTGATGAACCTCTGGGTCACCGTGAGGCGGGTCGGGGGCTCGGTCGGGCTCCTCGCCGGCGCCGTCGTCGTCGTCGCCAGCGCCGGCAGCGCCGCCGCGGTCCCGCGGAGCTCGGCGGCGACTGGGGCCACGGTCACCTATGC
>DAHUZL010000114.1 GCA_027306655.1 Candidatus Dormiibacterota bacterium | reverse complement strand
GGTGACCCGGAGCACGCGGCGTGCCTCAGCGGCGTGGCCGCGGCGCCGCTGGCCGACGTCGTCGCGTGGTCGAGCTCGGGCACCACGTCGCCATCGGGCAGAGCGGACAACGGGGCCGGTTGGCGACACAGACGGTGCGACCGTGCTCGATCAGCCGCAGGCCGAAGCCGGTCCACTCGGCCCGGGGGAGCATGCGGCAGACGGCCGACTCGATCAAGACCGGGTCCCGCGTTGTGACCAGGCCGAGCAGGGTGGCGAGACGGGTGACATGGGTGTCCACCGCCAGCCCGGGGATTCCGAACCCCACCCCGAGGACCACGTTGGCGGTCTTGCGCCCCACCCCGCGGAGCCGCACCAGCGCCGTCATGTCGGCGGGCACCTGGCCGCCGTGGCGCTCCACCAGCTGCCGGCCGAGCGCGGTGAGGCTCCGCGCCTTGGCCCGAAAGAATCCGGTGGGATGGATCAGGTCCTCCAGCTCGGAGGAATCCGCCTCGGCGAGGGCTCGCGCCGTCGGATAGCGGGCGAAGAGGTGGGGCGTCACCTGGTTGACTCGGACATCGGTAGTCTGGGCGGAGAGGACGGTGGCCACCAGCAGCTGGAACGGTCCATCGTGGCGAAGGGCGCAGCGGCCGGGGTGGACCGCCCGGAGCGCCCGGGCGGCGGCCCGGGCCCGGCCGGCCGCCGTCCGCGGCCGGGGCGTCGGGGGCGGCGCGACCGCAGGCGGCATCGCCAGCATCGTAGCGGTAGCCCGGGCCTGGTCCGGGACTCGGTATCCTCTGTGCCATGTGGCGCAAGGCGCTGGCGCGCGCCCGGTCCCGCCGCGGCCCGCGGCGGTGGACCGAGGGGGCGGCCGCCCTCGGGCTCGGGGTGCTGCTGGCGGGCTGCGGCGCCTTCGGCCAGGTGGGCGACCCCACCAGCGCCCACGTTCCCTTCGCGCCCGGGTCGGTGCCCCCCCACAGCGCGACCGCGCTCGCCCTGCGGCCCCTGCCGAAGCCCCTCGCCCACCCCGACTACACGGTCATCATCTACCACAACGTCAACACCGTGGGGGAGTTCGTCCCCGAGAACCTCACCGTCCCGGTGGGCTCCACCGTCCAGTGGCTGTGGACCGACCACTACGACCTCCACAACGTCTGGTGGATCGACCAGAACCTCGTCAACTCCCCCACCATGGGCTCGGGGTTCCGCTGGGCGGTCCGCTTCCTCGCCGCCGGGGTGTACGAGTACTACTGCACCCTCCACCCGGGCATGATCGGCCGGGTGGTGGTGACCGGATAGGGTGGCGCCCGCGGTGGTGCGGCGGCGCGGACCGGCCGGTCTCGTCGCCGGTCTGGGGGCGCTGGCGCTGGCGCTGACGGGGTGTGCCCCGCCCCAGGTGGCCGCCCGGGGCGCGCTGGTGCAGTTCCTCCGGGACGTCCAGCAGCATGAATCCGCCTATGCGTACACCCTGCTCACCCCCGCCGCCGCCGCCAGCACCAATTTCAACGCCTTCAACGATGCCGTGCTGGCCAGCCGCGCCCGCTACCAGGTGGTGCGCGTGCGCGCCACCGCGGCCGGGTCGGCGCTGGCGCTGGTGCGGGCCCGGCTCCCCGGCGGCGCCAGCCGCGTCCTCACCGTCTCGGTGAAGGAGGTGGGGACCGGCGGCGACTGGATGGTGGGCGCCCCGTTCACCACCCTGGGGGCGGGGGCGGTGCGCCTCCTCGCCGATCCGTCCTCGTGCCGGGCCGGGTGGACCGGCTACGTGCCGCTGTCCGAGCCGACCCTCTGCACGCCGCTGTTCCCCTCGCCGTCGCCCACGCCCTGATCCGCTCAGGGCGCCTCCGGGACCGTCCCCGGCCAGGGCCCGGGGGGTGGGCGCTCCGAGGTCGGACCCGGCACCCGCGCCACGTCGTCGGGGTCGAGGAGCAGGAGCAGCTGGTCCGCGACCCCCGCCCGCCGCAGCCGGGCCCACCCCTCCTGGTCGTCGCCGTCGATCGACGCGACCAGGTGGCCGTCCTCGACGGTGGCGGTCCAGCCGAGGGCCTCCAGCCGCCGCACCACGTCGATGGTGAGGGTGAGGCGGTGGCGGACCACCTGGCCGATCGCCGCCAGCCGGACCGACACCGGCATCCGATCGGCGGTGGGGCGGTCGGCGAAGCCGAAGGAGTGCACCTCGTAGTAGCGCACCAGCCAGACCGGCATCGGCCGGCGGGTGACCTCCTCCAGATCCTCCTCCAGCGGCCGCAGCGGGCGCAGCCGGATCCGCATCACGGGCCCCCCAGGACCAGGTTGGCCCCCGCCGCCGCGCCCGCCTGGGCGGGGCCGGCGGAGGACGGCGGCACGAAGTTCTGCTGCTGGTTGATCAGCATCTGATTGGTGATCAGGAACGGGCCGCGCGCGTTCTCGCGGATGAAGCCCATCAGCGCCATGATCAGGCTCACCGCCACCCCCATCGTGATCAGCGCCACCGCCTGGCTCCGGCGCGCCTCGCCCCAGCGCAGGTGGCCCCGGCTCACCTCGCGCAGGAACACCGTGACGGCGGTGATGCTGACGAAGGTGAACGCCACCAGGGCGGTCAGCTTCCAGGGGATCATCTGGCCGAAGGGGATGAGCAGGCCGCCGTTCCAGATCGGCACGTTGGCATTGGCGGCGAAGACCTGCTCGTAGGTCCAGGCCAGCGAGGACGGTGTCGCGCCGAGCAGCCAGGCGCCCAGCGAGAGCACCGCGCAGAGGGCCAGAGTGGGCGAGCGGAAGCCGCTGGTGCGCACCCGCCGCCAGAAGAAGAAGATCCCGGCGGTGAGGATCAGCCCGAGCAGGAACATCTGGAACAGGAAGGCGACGCTGAGCCCGCCCAGCATCATGTCGTACCAGCTGGCGTAGGCGTGGAGCTGGACCTCCTTGGCGTACTCCCAGCCCACCAGCGGCTGCAGCGCGGTGAAGCTGATCGCGGTGACCGCCCCGATCGCGCCCATCCAATCCGCGTAGGCCCGCTGCGCGGGGGTGCGCGCCCGCAGCATCCGCCAGCCCGCCACCAGCGCCACCAGGGCGCCGGCGAAGGCCACGTTGCCGATCAGGCGGTGGACCTCCAGCGGCAGCAGGGTGGGATTGAGCAGGATCAGGGGCAGGTCGAAGGCCGGTCGCGGCGTCAGCATGTACGACGCGACGAAATTGATCATCAGCATCTGCACAAACAGGTCGATGACGAGGACCAGCTCGAGGCCGACCCGGAGCGGCCGCACCCGTCCCAGCCGGTCCCAGCCGACGTAGAGCGTGTAGAGGGCGATGATCTCGAGCACGAAGGCGCCCGCCTCGACCACCAGCGGCCAGAACAGGATCCGCAGCAGCTTCACCCAGAAGTGGCTCCAGAGCCCGGTGAAGAGGATCATCACCGCGAAGATCGCGAGCGCGCTCCCGATCGTGAACGCCAGCGCCATCGTCTTCAGCATGCCCCGGGCGAAGCGGGTCTGCCGCTCGTCCCGGCGCACCATCCCGAGGAAGTCGAAGAGCGCCGCCAGCATCGCGCCGCCCTGCTGGAAGGCGGCGAACTGGATGTGGGTCAGCATCAGGAGGCCGACCAGGGCGGTCGCCACCGCGGTCGAGACGCCGACCGGGACGAGGTGGGGCGCGATCGACAGGACCGCGGGCACGGAGCCTCCCATCAGAGGTTGAAGAGCCGGTTGACCCCGAGGAGCGCCTCGAAGATGAGGAAGAGCAGGGTGAAGAGGGCGGGAACCATCAGCTGGGGCCGCTTCCATGGCTCCCGGTCGGGCGAGCGGTCGAGGAAGGGAACCATGATCAGCAAGGTCGAGGCCAGCCCGGGGATGATGAACACCCCGACCGGGATCATCCACGCCTGCGGAAACTGCACCAGGAGTTGGTCCAGGGGCAGGAAGAACCACTCCGGGGTGGGGACGTAGGTCAGCGAGGCGGCGTTGGCGGGCGCCTCCAGAGGCGAGCCCACCACCACCGCCATCACAAAGATGATCAGCACCGCGACGAACGACACGATGGCGTCCTTGCCCACCTGGGAGGGGAAGAACTCGTCGAGGTCGTCGGGGACCGAGTAGGCGGGGTCGCTGGGCACCGCGGGATAGGGCGGCTCGGCCCGGAGCACCCGGTCCGCCCGCTCCCGCTCCGACTCCTCGGGGTCGTTGCGGTAGTTCACCCACGACCCGTGCTCACCGTGACGCCGGAGCAGGTAGATGTGGAGGCCGATCAGCGGCACCAGCAGCGCCGGCAGCAGCCAGATGTGGATGGCGAAGGTGCGGGTCAGGGTCACCGGCCCCACCTGATTGCCGCCCCGCCACACCTCCTGCAGCCAGTGGCCGAGCAGGGGCACGTAGCTGAGCACGTGGGTGGTGACGACGGTGGTCCAGAAGGCGGCCTGGTCCCAGGGCAGCATCGCGCCGGTGATCCCCAGCGCGAGCACCAGCAGGAAGAGGATCACCCCGGTGATCCAGTTGAGCTCGCGCGGCTTCTTGTAGGAGCCGCTGACGAAGGTGCGGACCATGTGCAGGCCGATCACCAGCAGCAGCACGTAGGCGCCCCACAGGTGCATCCCGCGCACGATCGCCCCGAACTCGTTGTGGTGGGCGAGGTAGTTGAGGCTGAGCCAGGCCTCGGTGGTGGAGGGGACATAGCTCCAGAGCAGGAACATGCCGGTCACGATCTGGAGGGCGATGATGATCAGGGTGACGCTGCCCAGGGTGTAGGTCCAGGCGCCCCGCCGGGGCACCGCCTCGTAGAGCGCCTTGTAGACGAGGTCGCTGATCCCCATCCGCTCGTCCACCCACCGGTAGACGCTGGCCAGCGGTCGGGCGACCGGGTGGGTGAGGCGGGCCACCAGCTTGGAGCGGCGGGGTTCGACGGACACCGGCCTAGGCCTCGGTCAGCTGGTCGCGGACGTAGAGCGTCTCCCCCACCAGCTTGTGCCGGTAGCGGAAGAGCGGTCGCGGGGGCGGGCCGCCGACATTGACGCCGGTGATGGAGTAGAGGCCGCCGTGGCACGGGCAGAGGAACTGCTGCAGGTTCTGGTCCCAGTGGACATCGCACTGCATGTGGGTGCAGACGTTGGAGAGGGGGAGAACCTGCACCGCGCTGCCGACGTTGAGCTTGACCACGTACACGATCCGAGCCACCGGCGGCACCTTCCAGGCCTGGGTGGTCGGCATCTGGACCACGTAGGCGGTGGGCAGACCCACCGGCACCTGGGTGATGTCGCCCACCCGGACCCAGGGATGGGCGCGGCGGGTGAAGATCGGCTGGAGCACCTCGCCCACGATCGGGGCGGCGATGAGCAGCGTGATCCCGGCCCCGGCCACGTTGGTGGCCAGCACCATGAAGCGCCGCCGCGACATCCGGCGCGCCACCGTCAGGCGCTCCCCTGCCCGACCGGGACCACCAGCAGGGCGATCAGGATCCCCAGCACGAGGGCCAGGGTGAGCACGGTCACCGACCCCGCCAGTCCGGCGATGAGGCGATCGCCGCCGCGCCAGAGCGTCCCCAGCCGGCGCAGGACCATCCAGGCCCCCACCACCAGGACCGAGAACGTCGCCGTCACCACGATCCCGAGGTACCAGGCGGTGGCGAAGTCCTGGTAGTTCACCGGGGCGCCTCCCGAGCGGGCCCGGTCACGGCAGCACCCCCCGCGGGGGGGTGAAGTTGCGGGTGGCGGTGTGGAGGGTCATCAGGCACGCGCTGTGGCCGCTGGGCGCATCGATGGCGCAGGGGAGCTTGACGTTCTCCTTGATGACCCCCATGTAGAGGCTCAGCGCCAGCGCCGCCATCGCCACCACCGGGATGGTCCGTCCCGCCGGTCCCCGGATGCCAAGCTCGGCGGCGCCCCGGCGGTGGTCGGCGACGAAGCGGATCCAGTGCACCGCGGTGGCGAGGAAGGCCACCAGCAGCAGGGCGTAGCGGAGCGCCACCAGGCCGCCCGGGATGACCACCGCCGGCATCGCCGCCCCGGCCATCCCGAGGAGCGCGACCACGGTCAGCCCCGCACCGGCCCGGCTCCCGCTCGCCGCCGGGCTGTGCTGCCAGAAGACGACGTTGGCGCCCACCACCACCACTGCCAGCAGCGCCACCTGCCCGACCATCATCAGCCCGGAGCCGCCGGTGGTGAGATTGGCGAACGCCGGTGAGGACGACTGCTGGATGGTGGCGGCAAGGAGGAACCCGGTGATCGGCTGGATGATCAGGAACGCCGCCCCGATGACGACGTTGATCCGCGCCGCCCACTGCTGGAAGGCGATCTCGGCCGGGTCGGTGGCCCGCCGCAGCCGCCACACCGCGATCGCGGCGAGCAGGAGGGCGGGCCACGAGATGTTGGCGGCCGCGTAGTGGAGGAGCAGCCAGGGGTAGGCGGGGGTGAAGGCGGCCGACGCCTGGTGCAGCGACCCCGGGGTGAGGGCGTAGCTGTCGAGCTCGACGATGGTGAAGAGGAACACGTACTGCACCGCCGCGAAGGCGAAGCCCACCGCCAGGTGGAGGCGGGGGCCGAGCTGGTCCCAACGGTAGACGTAGAGCAGCATCAGGGGGATGCCGATGAAGAAGCTGCCGAAGGCGATCGTCAGCGGCAGCAGGAGCAGGTTCAGGAGGGTGCCGATCAGGTTGCCGTAGATGCCGGTCAGCAGCACCACCGCGAAGACCGCCCAGGTCGCGCCGAAGCTGTAGAGGTACGCGGTGGCGTGGGCCAACCGGCGGGCGTAGCGGAGGTGGCGGGGATCGCCGCCGCGTCGCCGGCCGGCCCACTCCATGAACGGCGCCAGCGCGCTGGCGCCGAGGATGAAGCCGACGAAGGCGATGTGGATGAGGAAGGTGGCACCGATCGCGGCCGCGGCCCCCACCGTGCCCAGGGGCAGATGGGGGATCGGGGTCGGGAAGGCGGAGAGTGGCACGCCGAACCTCATGGGCGGGGCGGACGTCCGGGCCACCCGCCCGGCCGGTCGGGGAGCACCAGCCTCCCCGAGTCAGACACATGCTGACGGGGGCGGCCGTGGTGCCGCAACCGCGAGCCGGCCGGGATCGCCCCGGCGGCCGTCCATACTGGGAGCGATGCCGCTGTCACCCCGGGGGGACGGGCCCGCCGGCTCCCTGGTCCTCGTTCATGGCGACGAGCCGTTCCTCATCGACCGAGCCGTGGCCCAGCTGGTGTCGGGCTGGCGCGCGGGGCTCACCAACCCGATGAACGACGAGGTTTACCGCGCCCCGGCCGGGCTCGACGACCTCCGCCTGAGCCTGGCCACCCCCGCGTTCCTGGACGACCACCGGGTGATCCTGGTGTGGGACCCCCCCGCCTGCCTGGCCGCCGGGCGGAGGCCCGCCGATGCCCCCCGGCTGGTGCAGGCGCTGGAGGCCCGCGACCCCAGCACCGCCGTCTGCCTGGCGGTGCACAGCCAGGTGCCCGCGACCAACCCCGTCCTGGTCCACACCCGCCGGGCGGGTGAGGTCCGGGCGCTGGCGCGGCCCCGCGGGCGCGGCCTGGACGCCCACCTCGATTCCGAGCTGCGGGCCCGCGGGCTGCACCTCCCCAGTGCGGCCCGACCGCGGCTGCGGGCGATCGCCGCGGTGGACCTGGGCCAGCTCGATCAGGAGATGGAGAAGCTCTCGGTCGCGGCCGGGCCCGAGGGCCGCCTCGACGCCGGCACCGCCGACGCCCTCATCGCCGACGGCGGTCGGAGCGAGATCTACCACCTCACCGACGCGATCGTGGAGCATCCGGAGCTGGCCCTGCGCCACCTCGCCGACCTGGACCGTCGCCGGGCGGCTCCCGCCGCGCTCCTGGTGGCGAGCCTGGGCCGCTGGCTGCGCGAGCTCGTCCAGCTCCACGCCCGGGTGGCGCGGGGCATGCCGTTCGACCGGGCGGCCGCGGGCCGTCCCCCCTGGATGGCGGCCAAGCTGGAGCGGCAGGTGCGCCAGACCGACCCCGACGCGCTGGCCGGCGCCCTGGAACAGCTTGCCGACCTGGATTGGGCGATCCGCACCGGAGAGGTGGAGCCGCAGCTCGGGCTGCAGGCGTTCGTGGCGGGCCTCACCGGGGGCGGGGCCGCCCCCCAGCCGGCCGGGTGAGCCGCGGCCGGACGGAGCCGTCACTCCTTCGGGCGCGTGCTCGCTTTGGTGCTCCGGCCGGACGACGCCCGGGAGGCCCCCTGCCGCGTCGCCCTGGTCTGCGGCTTGCCCCCGGTCCGTGGCGCCTTGGCCTTGGCGGGGGCGGCGCGCCCGGTGCGCCCGGCCGCGGGGCTGCCGGCGCGGGCGCGCCCGCTGCCCTTGGCGTGGACCGGGGCGGCCAGCTCCGGGTTGGCGGCCACGGCGGCGGTCCGCGCCGCCATCTTCATCAACCGCGACTTGCGGCGGGCGGCGTTGCGCGGGTGGAGGATGCCGTGGCCGGCCGCCCGGTCCAGCGCCGACACCGCCGCCCGCACCAGCTGGGCGGCCGGCTCCAGCGCCTGCTCCGCGAGTTCCCGGCGGGCCCGGACCACGGCCGTCCGGACCGCCGAGCGCACCGCGCGATTGCGGACATGGCGGCGCTCGGCGGCGCGGATGCGCTTGCGAGCGGAGCGCGAGTTGGCCATCGGGCAAAGCCTCTCAACCGGGGTGGCCGGACCGTTGATCCGGCGCGATCGGCGATCGCACGGTCGCGCACGACCGGCACCACGGCCGCGTCGAACGCGTCGGCGGAGTATAGCAAGCGGGGCGGGACCCAGCCCCGGCGCCGGCGGCCGAGAATGCCCCGCATGTGGACGGCTCGCCGGGCCCCCGCCAAGGTCAATCTCGCCCTGGAGGTGCTGGGCCGCCGCGCCGACGGGTTCCACGAGCTCCGGGCGGTCTCGCAGACCCTGGAGTGGGGCGACCTGGTCGGGGTCCACCGCCTGGAGGGATCGGCCGGCACCGGCGGGGACCGGTCCGATCCCGCGACGTGGCCGGTCGTCGTGACCGGGAGCCGGGCGGGCTCCCTGGTCGGGGAGGCGGGTCCCAACCTGGTCGCCCGCGCGGCGGCCGCGCTGGCCGCGGCCGGTCATCAGCCCCGGGGAGACCGGCTTTGGCTGTGCAAGCGGGTGCCGGCCGGGAGCGGGCTCGGGGGCGGGTCGGCCGATGCGGCGGCGGCGCTCCGGCTGCTCGCGCCGGGGCTGCCCGCGCCGGAGCTGGCGCGGGTGGGCCTCGCGCTCGGCGCCGACGTCCCCTTCGCCCTCCTCGGTGGCACCGCCCACCTGTCGGGGGTGGGCGAGCGGCTGGAGCCGCTGCCGCCGCCGGCCCCCTGCTGGTGCGTCGTCGCCGTGCTGGGGCGGGTCCTGACGGCCGCCGTCTTCGAGTGCACGGTGGGAGACGACCACAGCGACGGCCAACGTGTCCGGCGACTCGCGGACGGCCTTCGGGCCGGCCGCCCGCTGGACCCGGCCTGGCTGGGCAGCGGCCTCGAAGGCGCCGCGTGGCGGGCCGTCCCGGCGCTGGGCCGGGCCGCCCTCCGGCTGCGCGATGCGACCCTCCCCCAGCCCTGGGCGCTGACCGGAACCGGAGGCGCCTACTTCTCCCTCCTGCCCGACCGCTCGAGTGCCGACCGCCTGGCCGACGCGGCTCGCGAGGCGTGCCCCGGCGCGGTGGTCGAGGTCACCCGCCTGGCGCGGGTGGGCGGGGCAGCCGGCCCGCCGCCCTCCTGATGTCGCCGCCCCCGGCGCCGCGGGTTCACCCGACCCGCCGGCCCTGGCGGCTGTGCTGCGCGGTGGCCGCCGGCCGGCTCGCCGGGTCCGCCTCGCGCGCGTTGGGACGGGGCGGCGGGACGACGGTGCCGGGCGACGTCGCCCGGGCCATCGACCCGAGCGTGCTCGCGCGGCTCGGCCGTGAGGCCCGGGTCGGCACCGTCCTGGTCAGCGGCACCAACGGCAAGACCACCACCACCGCTCTGGTCCGGGCCGCGGCCCGCGCCGCGGGATGGAGCGTGGTGGCCAACCCCAGCGGCGCCAACCTCGTCTTCGGCCTCACCGCCGCCGCGGTCCAGGCCACCCGCCCGCGCGGGCGCCTGGACGCGGACTGGCTGGTCTTCGAGGTGGACGAGCTCAGCCTGCCCCAGGCGGTGGCCGAGCTGCAGCCCCGGTGCCTCACCCTCCTCAACGTCTATCGGGACCAGCTCGACCGCTCGTTCGAGCTGGTCCAGGTGTCGGCACGCCTGCGCCGGGCGGTCGAGGCACTGCCGCCGGGCGCGGTCTGCGTCGCCAATGCCGACGACCCCGTGGTCGCGGCCCTCGCCGAGGGCGCCGGCGACGTGCGGTTCTTCGGCCTCGACGACCGGTCGGTGAGCCGACCCGACCTCGCCCCCGCCGCGGACGCCCGGCTCTGCCCTCGGTGTGGGGTCGAGCTCCTGTTCCAGGCCGTCCTCTACGCCCACTGCGGTCACTACACCTGTCCCGGCTGCGGCCTCGCCCGCCCGCGGCCGGCTTGGGCCGCCGAGCGGGTGACGGCGCGGGGGCTGGCGCCGGTCAGCTTCACGGCGCGGGCCGAGGGCGCCGCCACCGCGATCACCTCCCCGATCGGGGGGCTCTTCACCGTTGCCAACACGCTGGCGGCCTTCGCCACCGCCCGGGTGATGGGGGTGCCCGCGGACCACGCCGCCGCCGCCATCGCCCTCGCCCCCGCCGCATTCGGGCGGGGCGAGCGCGTCGAGCTGGAGGGGGCCGCCGTCCGCCTCCTCCTGGCCAAGAACCCGGCCGGGATGGAGGAGGCGCTGCGAGCCGCGCTCGACGACCGGCCCATGGCGATCGCGCTCGGGCTCAACGACGGGGTCGCCGACGGTCGCGACGTCTCCTGGATCTGGGACGTCGACCTGGAGCCCCTGGCCGCCCCTGGCGGCCCCGCGCTCGTGGTGGTCAGCGGCACCCGGGCGCGGGACCTCCTGCTCCGTCTCAAGTACGCGGGGGTGGCGCCAGACCGGCTGCGGGTCGCCGAGGCCCCGGCCACCGCCCTCGACGCCCTGCTCGCGGCCGGACGGGAGGGCGGCGGCGGGGACACGCCCGCCCTCCTCACCTACACCGCGGCGCTCGCGTGGTACCAGGAGCTGACCCGGCGCGGAGCCGTCGGCCGGTACTGGGAGCGACCGTGACCGGCCCCCGGACGCTCCGCCTCGGCCCCCTCTACCCGCTCCAGATGAGCATCGAGGGCAAGTCACGGTCTGCTTAGAATCTGGCGGCCTCGTGCTGGAGGCGCCACTCACGGAGGGAGCCCATGGCCTCGCCACGAGTCAGCCTGCCTCAGATCGGGGCGATCGGCGGCAGCCTGGCGCTGGCGGCCGCCATCGGCGGAGTCGCGGTCACGGCCGCGACCAGCGCGCGGACCCGCCAGAGCACGGCCCCGACCATCACCGCCTGCTACCAGGGGTCGCGGGTGCTCTCGATCGTCAACGGCCGGGACCAGTGCCCGGCCGGGACCGAGCTGCACTTCCCGAGTTGGCGTGCCTTCACGGCTCTGCGGCTTCGCCCCGGGCCGGCTGGCGCGCCGGGCCCGCCAGGCCCCGGGGGGCCCCACGGTCCGCAGGGGGCGACCGGCGCGACCGGGCCGGCGGGTCCCCGCGGTCCGCAGGGATCGGCCGGCGCCACGGGGGCTACCGGTCCCGCCGGGCCCCCTGGGCCTGGCGTCCAGGCGTTCACGGCGTCCGGGACGTACACCGTCCCCAGCGCGGTCACCACCGTCGAAGTTGAACTGTGGGGCGCGGGGGGCGGGGGCGCGGGCAGGTTTAGCGAGGGTGGTGGCGGCGGCGGCGGCGGCGGCGCCTACGTCCGCGCCCTGCTGCCGGTGGCCTCGTGCGCGGCCGTGACCGTCACCGTCGGCGCTGGCGGCAGCGGCGGCCCCACCTTTGGCGCCGGCAACGGCGGCGAGGCGTCATCCGTGTCCTGCGATAGTCAGAGCGTCACGGCGGGCGGCGGCGGCGGCGGCACGTCGAGCCCTACTGGGGGCACGGGGGGCACGGGGGGCACGGGAGCCATCTCAACTGTGCCCCTGATCGCCGATGTGCCCGGGGGGACCGGTGGGAATGCCGGGATTCTCGGCTCAGGTCTGGGTGGCGTCGGTTCTGCCGGCGCGCTCGGCAGCGCCTACGGGGCGGGTGGCGCCGGCGAAGCAGACATCGCCGTCGGCAGCGGCTCACCGGGCACGGGGGGTCTTGCCCTCATCACGCCCGTGACCGGCTGAACCGTGAGCCCGGTCGGGTGAGCGATCGGGCTCCACCCGTGGCCCCTCGAGCGGGCGCTGGCACCGGGGCCAGGCAAGCAACCGGTCCATCGCTGGCCGCCGGGCGCCTACGATTGGGCCGATGGCGGCCAACACTCGCGGCGACGACGTGACGCTCGACGCCCGCGTGGCGGAGTCGCGCGCTGACTGACCGACCGCCCTGGGTGGTCGTCGTCGCGTCCCCGATCGCCCGGGTCCTCGACCAGCCGGGCGAACGGCGACGAGACCGCGGGCTCACCCGCCCCCGGCGCAGTCATGTCCGCCGGTTCCGCGCTCACCCCGGAGTCGGGGGATCGCCGCGGATGAGGAGCGGGGCAATTCCGGAAAGTGCCAGCAATCTAGCGGGAAACTCGCGGAACCCGTGACCCGGACGCTCCGCCTCGGCCACCTCTACCCGCTCCAGATGAGCATCTACGGCGACCGCGGCAACCTCGTCTGCCTGCGCCGGCGCGCCGAGTGGCGCGGGTGGCGGCTGGAGGTGATCGCCATCGGGCTGGGCGCCGGGGACGGCCGCCTGGTCGCCGGGTGCGACGGCTTCCTCTTCGGCGGCGGCCAGGACCGCGACGAGGCCGAGGTCGCGGCGGACCTGCGCGCCTTCAAGGCCGGCCCGCTCGCGGAGGCGGTCGCCGCGGGCCGTCCCCTGCTCGCGGTCTGCGGCGGCTACCAGCTGCTGGGGTCCCACTACCGGACCCGGGCCGGCGCGGTCGTGCCGGGGCTGGGGCTCCTCCCGCTGCGCACCGAGGCGGGTCGCCGCCGCGCCGTGGGCAATGTGCTGGTGCGACCCGATCCCGGCCTCGGCCTCGACGCCCCGTGGCTGGTGGGCTTCGAGAACCACAGCGGTCGGACCTTCCTCGGGCCGGAGCTCCGGCCGCTGGGGCGGACCGAGGTCGGCGGCGGCAACAACGGGGTCGACGGCGGAGAGGGCGTGCTCGCCGGGAGCATCATCGGCACCTACCTCCACGGCCCGGTGCTGCCGCGCAATCCCGGCCTCGCCGACTGGTGGCTGGCGCGGGCGCTGGCTCCCGCCGCCCCGGCCCCCCTGCCACCGCTCGACGACGCGGCCGAGCGGCTGGCCTGGGATCGCGCCGTGGCCCAGGTTCGACGGGAACAGGGCGGGCTGGCAGCCCGGGCCCGCCGGGTCCTGGTCAGGCGCCGGGCGGCAGGCTGAGAGGGAAGCCGCCGGCGCCCGAGAGCGGGGGGAGCGGCTGGGCGCCGGTCGGGGGGGCCAGGGTGAGCGGGGCACCGTAGTCGAACCAGTGGGTGGTCACCGCCACCGTGATCCCCAGGGTCCCGCTCGGAACGGAGGCGCCCACGGTCGGCGACGGCGACGGCGACGGGGCCGAGGACGGCACTGTCGGCGACGGAGACGGGGCCGAGGACGGCACCGGCGGCGTCGGCGTCGCCGTCGGCATGATCGCGCTCAGGTCGAGGGTGGCCGATGCCACGGCCGTGGCCCGGTCCAGCCGCCCGGTCGCGGTCGCGATCCAGGTGTCGACGGCGAGGGACGGGGCCGACACGGCCGCGAGCAGTGCCGCCAGGTCAGTTCCGGCCCCGGCGCCGCCGGGGACGATGGCGAGCGCACTGGCCAGCGCCCGCCGCAGGAAGACCTCGATCGCGCCGGCGGTGGCCGCCCCCTGGTAGTGCTCGGTGGGCAGGCCGTCCTCGGTCATCGGCCCGAGCGAGCGCAGCGGGACCAGAGCCGCGGCCCCGGCGGCGAGGCCTGGGGCCGCGGCCAGCGCCCGCCGTTCCGCGGCCGCGGCGGGCCCGGCCGCGGGGGTGCGATACCAGGCGTGCCCGCTGAGGGCGCCGAGGGAGAGGTAGGCCGTCGTCCCGATCCGCTCGATCCGAACTCCGGAGAGTCCGAGCGCGGGCACCGAGAGGGAGGCGGCGGTCCCGCCCGACTCGGACCGCAGCCCGCTGAGATCGATCGTGAGGTGGTCGCCGAGCCGGGCCAGCCGGCTGATCAGGGACGGGGAGAGGCCGTGCACGCCCGTTAGGTCGAGGCTCAGGGTGGCCCGCGCCGTGTAGCGGACGCTGAGCGCCGCCAGCTGCCGCTCGGCGGCGACGAGGGCGGCCCGCGGGCTCCGGCCGGTGAGAGGGCCGCCCGCGGCGGGAGACGCCTGGCCGCAGGCCGACAGCAGGAGCACCGCCAGAGCGGGCAGGAGGATCACGGGCCGCGCCCCCGCGCGGCGCGGCCACACTTGCATCGCCGCCCATCCTACCCCACCATCGTTCAGACACCCCCCGCCGAGACGACCCCTCGGACCCCGCGGCGGGGCGGGCGGCGGCCACGACGCAGGAGCGGGCGATGCAGATCCAGGCGGCGGAGGGCGAGGCGGCCCTCGTTCCAGCCGCGATCGACGACCCGGCCAGCTACCTCAACCGCGAGCTCAGCTGGCTCGACTTCAACACCCGCGTCCTGGCCGAGGCGGAGGACGCCCGCGTCCCCCTCCTGGAGCGACTCCGCTTCATCGCCATCACCGCCAGCAACCTGGACGAGTTCTACATGGTGCGGGTGGCCGGCTTGAAGCGGCAGGTGGCCGAGCGCGTGCAGGCCACCCATGCCGATGCCCTGCCCCCGACCGAGCAGCTGACCCGGATCCGCGAGCGGGTCCAGTCGATGGTGGCGGCGCAGACGCGGTGCCTGGCTGACGAGCTGGTCCCCCCGCTGGCGGCCCGCGGGATCCGCGTGGTCCTGCCAGACACCCCCCTCACCCGCGCCGAGGCCCGCGCCTGCCGTGACTACTTCGACCGCCAGCTCTACCCCCTGCTGACCCCGCTGGCGGTCGATCCCGCCCATCCCTTCCCGTACCTCAGCAACCTCTCGCTGTCGCTGGCGGTCCTGCTCCGGGATCCCGACGAGGGGACCACCCACTTCGCCCGAGTGAAGGTGCCGTCGGCGGTGCCGCGCTTCTTCTGGCTCCCCGACGGCGCCGCCTTCGTCCCCCTGGAGCGGATCATCGCCGACCGCCTCCAGGAGCTCTTCCCGGGCATGGCGATCCTCGCCCACGCCGCCTTCCGGGTCACCCGCGATGCCGACCTCGAGGTGGACGAGGACGAGCCGAACCTCCTCTCCGCGATCGAGCAGGAGCTGCGCGAGCGGCGCTTCGGCGCGATCGTGCGCCTGGAGGTGGCCGCCGCCATGCCCGCGGAGATCCGGGCCATGCTCCAGGCCGAGCTGGAGCTGGAGGAGGACGACATCCAGTCGGTCGGCGGCCTCATCGACTGCACCGGCCTCACCAGCATCCTCGCCCGCCTCGACGACCGGCCGCCCCTCTCCTATCCGCGCTTCACCCCCTCGACCCCCCCCCGCCTGCTCACCGTCCAGGACCAGGACACCGATCTCTTCGCCATCCTCCGCCGCGGCGACGTGCTCGTGCACCACCCCTACGACTCCTTCGCGGCCACCACCGAGCGCTTCATCGACCAGGCCTCGCGCGATCCCCGGGTGGTCGCGATCAAGCAGACCCTCTACCGCACCAGCGGCGACACCCCGATCATCGACGCCCTCACCCGCGCCGCCGAGGACGGCAAGCAGGTGGTGGTGCTGGTCGAGATCAAGGCGCGGTTCGACGAGCAGAACAACATCCGCTGGGCGCGCCAGCTGGAGCGGGTCGGGGCCCACGTCGCCTACGGCGTGGCCGGGCTCAAGACCCACGCCAAGCTGGCTCTGGTGGTGCGCCAGGAGGAGACCGGCGTCCGCCACTACGCCCACATCGGGACCGGCAACTACAACGCGCTGACGGCGCGGCTGTACACCGACTTCGGCCTGCTCACCGCCGATCCCCGTCTCACCAGTGAGATCGCCGACGTCTTCAACTACCTCACCGGCTACTCTCGCAAGCGCGACTACACGGAGCTCTGGGTGGCGCCGATCAACGTCATTGACCACCTGGAGCGGGCGATCGACCGCGAGATCGCCCACCACCGCGCCGGCCGGCCGGCCGGGATCCTGCTCAAGGTCAACGCGCTCGCCGACGAGCGCTCCATCCGCGCCCTCTACCGGGCCTCCGCCGAGGGGGTGCCGATCCGGATCCTGGCCCGCGGCATCTGCGCTTTGATCCCGGGGATCCCCGGGCTCAGCGACACCGTCGAGGTCCACAGCGTGATCGGGCGCTTCCTGGAGCATTCGCGCGCCTTCGTGTTCACCGACGGGGGCGAGCCGGCCTGCTACATCGGCTCCGCCGACCTGCTCGGGCGCAACCTCTACCGGCGGGTCGAGTGCGTCATCCCGGTCCGCGACCCGGCCGCCGCCCAGGAGGTCCGCCAGGTGCTGGAGCTCTACTGGGCCGATCGCCGCCAGAGCTGGCGGCTGGGGGGCGACGGCCGCTGGAGCCGGCTCGACCCGCTGACCACCACCCCCGGGGTGCAGGAGCGTCTGATGGAGCGGGTGCGCGCCCGCCCAGTGGGCTGAGCCGATGACGGTCGCGGCGGCGCTCGACTTCCTCCGCCAGCACCCGCGCGCGGTGCTGGCGACGCGGCGCCGGGACGGCGGGCCGCAGCTGTCACCGGTCGTGGCCGCCGTCGACGGCGACGGCACCGTGATGGTGAGCACCCGCGAGCGCGCCTACAAGACCCGCAACGTGCTCCGCCGGCCGACCGCCTCACTGCTCGTCCTCACCGACGCCTTCTTCGGCCCCTGGGCGACCGTGGAGGGCCGGGTCACGGTGGAGCACCTGCCCGACGCGCTGCCGACCCTGGAGCGCTACTACCGCCTCGTCAACGGCGAGCACCCGGATTGGGACGACTACCGCCGGGCGATGGGGCGCGAGGAGCGCGTGGTCCTGCGGCTGCATCCGACCGCGGCCGGGCCGAAGGACCAGGGCTGAGCGGCCCGGACCCGGACCGCCCCAGCCCCGAGTCGGGCCCGATGGCGCAGGTGGGGACCGCCGCCGCCGCGCTGATCGAGCCGGGGCTGCGGCTCGGGCTCGGCTCCGGCCGGACGGTGGCAGCGTTCCTGCGCGCGCTGGCGCCCCGGGTCGCGGCCGGGCTGCGGGTCCGAGGGGTGTGCACGTCGGTCGCCACCGAGCGGCTCGCGCGCGAGATCGGGGTGGAGGTCCTGGAGGACGAGCGGGGCCCGCTCGACCTCGACGTGGACGGGGCCGACGAGCTCGACCGCGGGCTGCGCTGTCTCAAGGGCGGCGGCGGGGCGCTGCTCCGGGAGAAGGTGGTGGCCGCCAACAGCCGCCGGCTCTGGATCCTCGCCACCGCCGACAAGCGGGTCGAGCGCCTGGGGACGACCCGGGCGCTCCCGGTCGAGGTCCTCCCCTTCGGGTGGGAGTGGACCGCCGCGCGGCTCCGCCGCCTCGGCCTCGACCCCACCCGGCGCGGCGGCGCCGCCCCGGTCCGGACCGACAACGGCAACCTCATCCTCGATTGCCGGATCGCGGGGGGGGTCGCCGACCCGGACGAGCTCGATCGCGAGCTCCAGGGCGTCGCCGGGGTGCTCGGCCACGGGCTCTTCCTCCACCTCGCCACCGCCGCCCTGGTCACCGATGGCGTCCGGGTGGAGACGTGGGGCGACCTCTCCGCGCCGCGACCGGGAATGGGCTGACCGGCGCGGCTCCGGCCCCCGCCGCCCCGCCCGCCCTCCGCCGGCGGCCCCGGCCCCTCAGCGCTCGGGGGGCACCGTCGCGTCGCGCCGACGCCCGCGCACCAGTCCCCAGCTGAGGAGGAGCGGGACCCCCACCGCGCCCAGCGCGGTGAGGACCGCGATCCCGTTCGGCAGCTGGCGCGCGTTCTCCATCCCGATGAAGGAGAACAGCGCCGCCAGCACGGCGGTCACCACCACCACCACGAACGCCATCCAGAACACCAGCAGCTGATGCTCCTGCCGGCTCAGCAGGAAGTCGGGCCAGCGCCCCCGGACGAAGCGGTAGACGTTGACGCCGGTCAGGCCGTTCAGCGTGAGGCTGCTGATGAAGGCGCTGATGGCGATGCCGAGACGGAAGGCCGGAAGGTGGAGGATCACCCAGGCGGACGCGTTGACCACCAGCAGCCCGACCGGGGTCGCGAGCCCGACCACGGGCAGGATGCAGGCGCGCCGATCCTCGGGCAGGGGCACGAACAGCCCGCCGCCGACCGCGCGGCGCGCACGCCTCCCCCGTCGCCGGACCGGCCGTGGCTCCTCCATCCGGGCTTGCCGTGCTCCCCTGCGCCGGTGCGGGACCGGCAGCGGGGCCGGGGCCCCGAGCGGTCCGCCCACAGCCTACGGGAGATCGCTGGGCGGGCCGGGCGGGTCGGGAGCCAGGGCCACCGGGCGGCGGCGCGGATGATGGCGCCAGCCGATGGACCTCCTCGACCTCGCCGTTCTCGTCATCGTCCTGCTGACCGTGGCCGCCGGCCACCGGCGCGGGCTCACCCAGGCCGGCCTGGGCGCTCTCGGTCTCCTGGCGGGGCTCGCCCTGGGGGCGGTGCTCGCCGGGCTGGTTCCCCCCCACCTCCACGGCCTCACCCCGACCGCCCGCTCGGTGGTGGCGATCGGGCTGCTCCTGGGCGGAGGATTGGTCGGCAACTCGGTCGGCGCGGCCCTCGGCGCGCGGATGCGCCGAACCGCCCTGCGGACACGGCTCGGCCGGCTCGACTCCTGGCTGGGGGCGGCGTTCGGAGGCGCGGTGACCCTGCTGGTGGTCTGGTTCCTCGGTCTGACGTTCTCCACCGGGCCGGTCCCGGCCCTGAGCCAGGAGATCCAGGGGTCGGCGATCCTGCGAGGCCTGGACGCCCACGTCCCCCGCCCGCCGGGGATCTTCGCCACCCTCCAGCAGCTGCTCTCGGCGGTTCCGTTCCCCGAGGTGTTCGTCAACCTGGTGCCGCCGCTTCCCGGCGCGGTGCCGCTCCCGCGCGGGCTGCTCCACCGTCCCGCGGTGGCCGTCGGCGCGGCCCGGACGGTGCGCGTCCTCAGCACCGGCTGCGGCGGGGTCGACGAGGGCAGCGGCTTCCCGGTCGCCCCCGACCTGGTCCTCACCAACGCCCACGTGGTCGCGGGCGGCAGCCGGGTCGTGGTGCAGCGGGCGGACGGGGCGGCCCGGGCGGCGACGGTCGTGCTCTTCGACCCGCTGCGCGACCTCGCCGTCCTGAGGGTCCCCGGGCTGGGGCTGGCCCCCCTCCGCTTCGCCGCCGCCGAGGGTCGGGGCGCCACCGGGGTGGTGGTCGGCTACCCGGGCGGCGGCCCCGAGCGGGTGGTGCCGGCGGCGGTCCGCGGCGCCCTCGACGCCGTCGGGCGCGACATCTACGCCCAGGCGCTGGTGACCCGCGAGATCGAGGTTCTCGACGCCGACATCCGTCCGGGCAACTCCGGCGGGCCCTTCCTCTCCGCCCAGGGCCGGGTGCTGGGCGTGGTCTTCGCCCGCTCCACCGTGACCCCAGGCCTGGGCTTCGCCCTCAGCAGCGCCGAGGTCCTGCCCGACGTCCACCGCGCCGCCGGCCGGCGCGGCGCGGTCTCCACGGAAGCCTGCATCGCATAGAGAGACTACAGAGATAGCCTAGTGAGGTAGACTCTCGACATGGCTCCCGCCCCCGCCGCCCCGCCGCGCCCGTCCATCCCCTCGCGCGCGGCGCCGGCGACGGCCGCGGTGCTGCCGACCCCGCCCCGGCCGTCTGGGGTGGCAGTCCTCGCCGACGAGCTGCGCCCGGTCCTGGTGCGGCTCGGGCGGCGCCTGCGCCAGGAGCCGGCGGTCCCCGGGCTGGGCTCCGCGGACGCCGCGGTGCTCACCGCCCTCGGCCACGGCCCGGTCACCGTCGGCGAGCTGGCGGCCCGCGAGCAGATGCGGGTCCCCTCGATCGTCGTGCTCCTGGCCCAGCTGGAGGCCCGCGGCCTGGTCCGCCGGGGGCCCGACCCGACCGACCGCCGGCGGGTCTGGATCACCCGCACCGAGGCCGGCGACCGGCTGGCGCTGGCGGCGCGGCGGGCGCGCACCGCCTGGCTGGCCGCCCGGCTCCACCGTCTCACCCGATCCGAGCGGCTGCGGGTGGCCCAGGCTCTCCCGGCCCTGGAGCGGCTGCTCCAGGAGGATCTCTGACGGTGGCGCTCCGCGACGTCGGGCGGCGCACCTTCCTCGCCCTCGGCACCCGCAACTACCGCCTCTTCTTCGCCGGGCAGCTGGTCTCGGTCACCGGCAGCTGGATCCAGACCACGGCGCAGGCCTGGCTCATCCTCCAGCTCACCCACTCGCCCTTCATGCTCGGGCTCTTGATCACGGTCCAGTTCCTGCCGGTGTCGGTGGCGGGGCCGCTGGGCGGGGTGATCGCCGACCGGTTTCCCAAGCGCACGGTCCTGATCGCCACCCAGAGCGCGTTCGGGCTAGCGGCCGCGGTCCTGGCCGGGCTCACCTGGGCCGGCCACCCCCGGCCGCTGCTGGTCTTCGTCATCGTCTTCGGCTTCGGGATCATCAACGTGGTCGACGGCCCCACCCGGCAGGCGTTCGTGACCGAGATGGTGGGGCGGGAGCAGCTCTCCAACGCGGTCGCGCTCAACTCTCTCGTGTTCAACTCGGCCCGGGTGGTGGGCCCGGCGGTGGCCGGGGTGCTGGTCGGCACCGCCGGGGTTGCCTGGTGCTTCGCCCTCAACGCGGTCTCCTACGGCGCCGTGATCGTCGGGCTCTGGCTGATCCGGTCCGACCTGCTCCATCGCCCGGCACGGGGCGCCGCGACCCCCGCCGGCACCCTTCGTCAGCTGCGGGAGGCCTTGGCGTACGTGCGCCGCACCCCCGACCTGGCGCTGGCGATCGGGCTGGTGGCGGTGGTGTCCACGTTCACGCTCAACTTCTCGATCTTCCTGCCGGCGCTGGCCCGGCAGACGCTGCGCGTCGGCGCCACCGGCTTCGGGCTGCTCAGCGCCGCCCTCGGCGTGGGGGCGCTGGCCGCCGCCCTTGTCGTCGCCTATCGCGGCCGGGCCGACTGGCGCGGCCTGCTCGGCGGCTGCACCGCGCTGGGGGTGTTCATGCTGCTCGCCGGCCTCGCCCCCGACCTGCCCCTCGCCATGCTGTTCCTGGCGCTGGCGGGGGCGGGGATGATCGCCTACACCTCGATGACCAACACCCTGATCCAGCTCCGGACCCCCGCCCACCTGCGGGGCCGGGTGATGGGCCTGTACCTCTGGATCTTCCTCGGCACCGCGCCGATCGGAAGCCTCGCCACCGGGGCAATCGAGCAGGCGGGCGGTGCGCCCCTCGGGATGACCATCGGCGGGCTGCTCGCCGTGGGCACCTCGGTGGCCGGGATCGCGGTCCTCCTCCACCGCCGCCGGCCGACGCCGCGCTACGCCGGCTGAGGCCCAGGGGCCCGGCCGGCCGCGCCGCCGGACGGGTCGGCCGGAGGGCTGCCCATGGCGTGGAAGCCCCCGTCCACGTGGAGGAGCTCGCCGGTGGTCGCGGGCAGGAGGTCGGAGAGGAGGGCGGCGGTGGTGCGAGCCACCGGGGTCGCGTCGCGCGGGTCCCAGCCCAGGGGCGCCTGCGCCGCCCACCGCTCGGGGATCGCGGCGAACCCGGGGATGCCCCGAGCCGACAGCGTGACCAGCGGCCCGGAGGCGATCGCGTTGACCCGGATGCGATGCGGCCCCAGATCGCGGGCCAGGTAGCGGACCACCGCCTCCAGGGCCGCCTTGGCGACGCCCATCCAGTCGTACACCGGCCAGGCCACCCGGGCGTCGAAGTCCAGGGTGACGATGCTGCCCCCGTTCGCCCGCATCAGCGGGAGGCAGGCCCGGGCCAGCGCCTGGAGCGAGTAGGTGGAGACCCGGATCGCGGTCGCCACCGACTCCCAGGGGGTCTCCAGGAAGCGCCCGCCCAGCGCATCGAGGGGCGCGAACGCGATCGAGTGCACGATCCCGTCCAGGCGGTCGCCGTGGGCGGCGATCGCCGCCGTCAGCCGCTCGAAGTCCTCGGATCGGGTGACGTCCAGCTCCAGGACCGGGGGGGGCGGCGCCAGCCGGCGGGCGGTGCGCTCAGTGAGGGAGCGGGTGCGGCCGAACGAGGTGAGGACCAGCTCGGCTCCCTCCGCCTGGAGCACGGTGGCGATCGCGGCGGCGATCGAGCTCGGGGTCAGCACCCCCGTCACGAGGATGCGCTTGCCGTCGAGGATCCCCATCGCCACCTCCCGCTCCGTCCCGACCGATCCGCCGTCCCGGGGGCCGCGACCCCGGACCGATCCCGGAAGGGTAGCCGACGCCGGGCCGGGGCCGCGCCCCCGCCGCGGTCCCGCGGGCGCTGAGTCCGGCCCGCCGTGCGCCCCCGCCGCCGCGGGTAGAATCGGAGGCCGTGTCGACTGCCAACGGGCAGCCGCGGCGGCGGCGGGCAGGGCTGCGGCCGAACGGCGGCGGTTCCCCCACCGGCCGGCGGCGGGCCCGCCTCCTGATCGTGGCCGGCTTCGTCGTGTCCGGGCTGTGCGGGGCGTTCTTCTACTTCCTCCCGGTGCTGACCACGGCCCTCCACGACACCGGCCAGCCGCGCCCGGCGGCCGACCCCGGCGGCCGCAGCGTCCCGGCCCCCGCCGCGGGCCAGCCCTTCACCGTGCTCCTGCTCGGGTCCGACAACGACCGCAAATTCGTCGCCGCCCACATCCTCACCCAGACGATGATCCTGGTGCGGGTGGTGCCGGCCACCCACCAGGTGTGGATGCTCTCCATCCCCCGGGACCTGTGGGTGCCGATCTCCACCGGTGGCTCCGCCAAGATCGACGCCGCCTACGAGATCGGCGGCCCGGCGAGCGCGATCGCCACCGTCGAGCAGGACTTCCACGTCCACGTGGACTACTACGCCTGGGTGGGGCTGAACGGGCTGGTCAACCTGATCAACCGCCTCGGCGGGATCGACCTCATCGCCCAGATGCCGGTGCTGGACGACTTCTACCCCGCCGACCTGGCCGGCGGCGACCCCTACGGCTACCGCCGGGTGGTGGTGCTGCCAGGGCCGCAGTACGACCAGGGGCTCCTCACCCTGGAGTACGTCCGCTCGCGCCACGGCGACCTGCTCGGCGACATCGCCCGATCCAAGCGCCAGCAGCAGCTGCTGGTCGACCTGCGCGCGGCCGCCCACGCCCTCAGCATCGCCGACCTGCCCTCCCTGGTGAGCGCCCTCAACGGGCAGTTCCACACCGACCTGGGGCTCGGGCAGCTGTCCTCGCTGCTGCCGCTGGCGCGGGGGATCACCTCCGCCAGCGTCCATGAGCTGGTGATGCTGCCGCCGGATTTCACCTACGGCACCACCGACGGACAGGACGTCCTCTTCCCCAACTGGCCCGCCATCCAGCAGCTGGTGGCGAGCGCGTTCCCGACCGCGTGAGGGTCCGGCCCCTGG
This sequence comes from Candidatus Dormiibacterota bacterium, assembly GCA_027306655.1. Taxonomy (GTDB): domain Bacteria; phylum Chloroflexota; class Dormibacteria; order Aeolococcales; family Bog-877; genus DAHUZL01. The sequence continues at coordinate 23,453 of DAHUZL010000114.1, read as the reverse complement.
CGGCGGCGGTCCTGCTCGCCGCCTGCATGGCGGCGTTCGGGTTCGGGGTCTGGCGCGGGCTGGGCGCCCTCCAGACCCACTTCCCGAAGGTCCGGCCGGACCAGTCCCACGCGCTGATCAGCCTGCCGGGGACCATCTACGTGGCCCAGGACGGGGTGCTCTACGCGCTCCGGGGGCAGTCGTTCACCGCGATCACCGGCGTGAGCGGACGCTGGACCCAGCCGACCGTGGTCCCGGGGGGGGGCGGCCTGGTGGCCGTCTCCCAGACCATCAACGACTCCAACCTGGTGCGCATGGCCGCCAACGGGTCGGGCCGCCGGCTGCTCACCCACAACGCCAACCCGGTGCAGGCCAACAACCACTGGGCCTACTATCCCCGGCTCTCCCCCGACGGGCGGACGCTCTTCTACGCGTACGACCTCCACGATCCCGCCGCCAGCTACAACGTCACCTTCGCGATCATGAGCCAGCCGCTGGGCGGCGGCGCCCCGACGCAGTGGACGACGCCCAACCCGTACACCGGCGGCGACGTCCAGCCGGTGCCACTGCCGGACGGCGGCCTCGTCTACTCGAAGTGGTCGATCGACAGCGCTGGGCATACCTACGCCCAGCTCTGGCTGCAGTCCGGGCCGGGCCAGGCGGGGACCCCGCTGACCACCCCGGCCTCCGACTGCCAGGAGCCCGCGCTGTCGCCGAACGGGCGCCTGCTCGCCATGATCTGCGTCAACGCCCGGTCCCAGCAGGACACCCTGGCGGTGGCGGGCTTCAACGACCACGTCCTCGGACCCCGCCGGGTCTTCGCCACCGGGCCGATGCCGGCGAGCCCGACCTGGTCGCGGTCGGGCTCGGGGTTGCTCTTCCTGGCCCCGGTCGGCCGGCTGGGCCCGTTCCAGCTCTGGTGGCTGCCCCACCCTCTGGCCCGTCGCCCCGGACCACCGGTGCAGGTGACGACCGGGCTCGACCTCACCGCCACCTCCGCGGTGGCCTGGGGATAGGGGGGTGGCCTCCACGTCGCTCGCCACCGTCGCCGAGGTGGGGACGCTGGTCGTGGTGGTCTACCTCGCCGCCCGGCTGCGGCCGCGCCCGGGTCGAGGCTGGCGGCCCCGAGCGCACCGGCCGGAGGAGCCGAGCCACCCGTCCCGGTCGATCGGGCCGTCCGGGGCGGTGGCCCCGACCGAGGAGCCGCCCGTGGTCGGCCCCGGCGCCCCGCCCCCCGGCGGCGAGCAGGGAGGCGCCCCCGGCCCCGGGTGATCCCGCGCTGCGGGCATTGGACCTTCCCCCCGCGGTCGCCTATCGTGGGGGCCGTGCCGTCGAGCCGCCGGACCGACGCGTGACCCGGATCGCGCGCGTGCGCGGGCTGGCCGGCCGCGCCCACCTCGGGACCTGGCTGTCGGTGGCGGTCGGCCTGGGCGCGGTGGCGGCGCTGATCGTCCTCTTCAACCCGGCCCGCGTCGGCCACGCGCTCGCCCACTTCGAGCTGGCCCTGATCCCGCTCATCGTGGTGGCCTCGCTCGGCTACTACGTCCTCCAGGGGGTGCGCTGGCAGTTCCTCCTGCGCGACGCCGCGATCCGCCTGCCGATGAGCGGGACGGTGCTCCTCAATCTCGCCGGCCAGGCGACCACGCTGCTGCCCCTCGGCGAGCTCACCCGCGCGGTGCTGGTCGCGCAGGCCGCGGAGGCGGACTTCGGCGACGTCCTCGCCACCGTCACCGTCCAGGAGCTGATCTACACCCTGCTCCTGATCGTGCTGGCGGTCCCGGGGCTGTTCGAGTTCCACCTCTCCCCGGCGATCCCGTTCGCGGCCCTGGCGGCGGCCTGCCTCGCCCTCGGGGTGCTCACGGTGCCGCCGCTCTTCCGCCGGATCCACGGCCTGGTGACCCGGATCCCCGGGCTCGCCCGCTTCGCCGGCCCGCTCGACCAGCTCCAGCAGGAGACGGTCGAGCTCCTGCACCGACCCGACACCGCCGGCTGGTCGCTGATCAGCGTGCTCCAGGCGGGGGCGATGGTCACCGCGTTCTGGCTGGTGGTGACCGCGATCGCCCCCTCGACCCTGAGCTGGCCCGAGGCCGCGTCGATCTACGCGATCGCCAGCATCGCCGGCGCGATCAGCCTCATCCCGGGCGGGATCGGCGCCTCCGAGGCGGCGCTCGCCGGGCTCCTCATCGCCGGTGGCCTGACCCCCGCCGGTGCCACCGGGGTCGCGCTGATGCAGCGGCTCGCCGACAAGGGCCTGGCGACGGTGAGCGGGTTCGCCGCCTACGCGGTGGCGCGGCCCCGCTACCGGCTCTCCGGGCTGTTCGCCCTGCGTCCCCGGAGCACCCGCCCGAGCGGCGCGGTCGGGGGCGGCCTGACGGCGGACCCCGCCCCCCAGGGGTGAGCGCGGGCAGCGCATCCGCGGGTCCCGTCGGTCGGCGCCGACGCCGTCACCGCACTCGATATCATGGGGGCTCCGCGGACATCGGTCCCCCCGGCGTTCGCGCCCCGGCGCCCATGTGAGGCCAGCACTGATCGCCGACTCTCGGGCCGACTCCCGTCCGGCCCCCGCCCCGATCGCGGCCCCGCTGGTGCACCGTCGCGGCCGCGGCGATGGGCGTGCGCGTGCGCGTGCGCGCGCCGACGTGGTCGCCGACTACCTGAGCCTCACCAAGCCGCGGATCGTGGCGCTGCTGCTGCTCACGGAGTTCCTCACCATGGTGACCGCGGCCCAGGGGTGGCCGGGCGTGCGCCTCACCGTCTTCGCGCTCCTGGGCGGCGCCTGCGCGGCCGGGGGAGCGGGGGCGATCAATTGCTGGTACGACCGCGACATCGATGCGGGGATGGGCCGGACCCGGCACCGGCCGGTGCCCGCGGGACGGATCGCCCCGGAGCGCGCGCTTCTCTTCGGCCTCGGGCTGAGCGCGACCGCGTTCGGCGTGTTCTGGGCCCTGGTCGGCCCGCTCAGCGCCTGGCTCTCGCTCGGCGGCGGTCTCTTCTACACGCTCGTGTACACGATGTGGCTCAAGCGGTCCACCCACGAGAACATCGTCATCGGCGGGGCGGCCGGGGCGGTCCCCCCGCTGGTCGGCTGGGCCGCCGTGACCCACACGGTGGGGCCGCTGGGCCTGGCCCTCTTCGCCATCATCTTCCTGTGGACCCCGCCCCACTTCTGGGCGCTCTCGCTGATCGTCCGTCGCGACTACGCCGCGGTGGGGGTGCCGATGCGACCGGTGGCGCTCGGGGTCCCCCGCACCCGCCTGGCGATCCTGGCGTATTCGGCGATCCTGGCCGGCTTCAGCCTGGTCCTCGGGGTGTGGTTGGGGCCTGCTGAGACCGGTCTGGCGGCCCTCCTGGGGGCGGCGTTCGTGGGGCTGGCCTGGCGGGTGTGCCGGGAGCAGGACCGGATGCACGGGGCCCGCCAGCTGTTCCGCTTCTCGATCATCTACCTCTTCGCCATCTTCAGCGGGACGGCCCTGATCGCCGCCGTCCTCCACTGACCGTCGCCGGCCCGCCCGGCCGCCACGGCGCCAGGGCCACGGTGGCGGTGAGCCGGCGGCGAGGTCGGCCACGACCGCCTCCGATACGGCCCGGGTGATCAGGCCCCGGGCGGGGGCGCCGAGGGAGGCGGCCGGGCCCAGATCGCGGCCATCGCCGCCGTGGGGTGGTCGCTGCCGGCGGACGCCTCCTCCAGGCTCAACCCGCGCGGCTCGGGGAGGGCCCAGAGGGTGAGGGCGACCCCGAGCACCGAGATCGCGGCCAGGATCCCGAGGCTGTCGGGCAGCCCGAGCACCGTCACCGCGGTCGGCATGACCAGGGCGGCCACGAAGGCCCCGAGCTTCCCTCCCGCCGCTGAGATGCCGTTGGCGAAACCCCGGAAGGCGGTGGGGAAGATCTCCGCGGGGTACACGAAGGTGGTCTGGTTGGGGCCGAACTCCACGAAGAAGTAGGTGAGCCCGTAGATGAGCAGGAAGAGCAGCGGCATCCTGACCACCCCGGGGGCCAGGAACACCGCTCCGTAGCCGATCGCCATCATCGCGAACCCCTGCCACTGGATGCGCCGGCGCCCGACACGATCGATCAGCCAGACCGCGACCCAGTAGCCGGGAACGGCGAACACCGCGAAGATCCCCGCCGCCACCAGGGTGTTGTGGAGCAGGGACGCCTTGCCGAAGAGCGCCTTCAGGATCACCTGGGAGGAGACCCCGTTGCCATAGAACGCCATGTCCATCAGCATCCAGCACCCGGCGGTGCCGACCAGCCGGCGCACGAACACCGGGCTGCCGATGGCGGGCCGGGGGGCCCGCCGGTGGCGGGCGGGAGCTCCGGCAGCGGCGGCCGGGGTGCGGCCGCTGACCCACGCGACGGCGTCGGCGGACGCCCCCGCGTCCCCCTTGATCTGCAGGCTGAAGCGGGGGGTTTCCTTGATCCTGCGCCGCAGGTAGATGACCGAGGCGGCGGGAACCACGCCGAAGCCGAGCATCAGCCGCCACGCCAGGCCCGCCGGCACCCCGCTCCCCAGCAGCAGGGAAGCGAAGAGCGGGCCGGCGAGAAGGCCGAACCCCTGCATCGCGAAGACGGTCGCAATGAGGCGACCCCGGTTGGGCCGGTTGGCGTACTCGGAGGTGATCACTGCGGAGGTGGCGTAGTCGCCGCCGACCCCGAGCCCCACCACCACCCGGCAGAGGAAGAGCTGGAGGAAGGTGCCGCAGAAGGCCGAGGCCAGGGCGCCCACCACCAGGAGCACCATCTCGGTCCCGTACACCGCCTTTCGCCCGAGGACGTCCATCAGCCGTCCGAAGACCAGGGCTCCCGCCACCGAGGCCAGCAGCGAGATCGCATTGAGGAGCGAGAGCTCGCCCAGCGAGAGGTGGAAGATCGGGATCAGGATGGCGGTGACCGTGCCGATGATGAAGAGGTCATAGGCATCGGTGAAGAACCCCATCCCCGCGGTCAGCACCGTGAGCCAGTGCTGTCGGGTCAGGCGGCTCTCGTCCAGCTGGCGGTAGGCGGTCGCCGCATCCAGACGCTGGGGCGGCTCCGCCGACGGGCCATGCTCCGACGAGGGCGCCCCGTCCGGGGCCCGACCGGTGACGCGGGCTGGCATCGAGGCCAGCATGCCGGTCTTCCGGTTAGGAACGGATCAAGACGGCGTCACCGAGATCGCCTGGAGGCAGGGCCGAGGGGTGGGGACCGGGCGCCGCCCCATCATCGGCCGGTCAGCCTGCGACATAGGTCGCGGCCTCGAGATTGTACCGGGCGCCGCGGAGGGTGGTGGTCAGCGCGATCGCCACGAACCCGTGGCCGCGGGGTCGCACCACCCAGAGGAGCCCCCGCAGCTCGCTCCCGACCACCACCAGGCCGGCATACGGCGCCAGCTCAGCGGCGGGCGCGAAGAAGACGTTGTGGGATCGGGTATCGGTGACGTAGAGGCCCGGCTGAGCGGCACCGGCGGGGGGTGACAGTTCCGGCATCAGAACCGCGATCGGGTTCGGCCCGTCGGGGAAGGTCACCAGGGTCCGCGCCCGGCCCTGCGGGCTCATCGCCACCAGGCTTCCCTTATGCCCGGCGTCGACCGTGAGCAGGACCTCACCGGCGGCCGAGCCGAAGCCCGGCGGGGCGATGACCGCCTCGTCGGCGCCACCGGGCCCGCCGTAGCGGCCGACGCGCCGCACCCTGCCCGTGGGGCCGACGGCAAAGACCGTGCCACCCGCCGCCGTCCCCACCCCGGAGCGTCCGGTCGCGGCGATCAGCGAGTAGCCGAAGCGCCCGACGGTGTCGACGGTGAGCGCGCCATCGGACCGAGCACTGTTAGGGAGAACGGCCAACAGGGTCAGCCGCCGGCCGTCGCCACTGATGCGATAGATCCGGTTGGTCGGGGAGTGGCAGTAGAGGTCCCCGGGCGTGAAGCCATGGCCCCCGGCGGAGACGATGCAGCGCGTCTCCTCGACCTGACGCGGCATGGCGGCGAAGCGTGTCAGGGTCGTGCCGTTGGCTCCGCCCGCGTACACGCGGTTGGTGGTGTTGGTCACATAGAGGAACTGCCGCCCGGTCCAGACGATATCGGTCAGGTGAAGACCGGTGTGGGCCGCGATGCGAAACCGCACGGTCGAGGAGCCGGCGCTGACCGACATGGTCAGCACCAGAGCCATCGCCACGACGCCGATCAGTCGCCTCGCGGTCGGCATCCGTCGCTCCTCGGCCGGCCCCCCCGATATCCCCGGCAGTATAGCCGGAGGGCGCGAACGAGAGCCGTCGATCGGCACCACCGCGATCCCCGGTCCACGAACACTCGGTCCGACTCTATACTGGGCCCAGAGTCATGGCCGAGGCCACCCAGCTCCAGCGTTTCCTCGCGGAGGTGGATGCCGGCCTGGCGGCGCCGCCAGCGGACCTCGCCGAGCACAGCACATGGTATGCGCTAGCGGCTGCCAGCGACCCGCAGCGGCGACTGCGCTGCCTGGACCTCGTCACCAGTCGCGATGCGGACGCTGCCGGAAGCGCCGACCGCTCGGCGACGGCGGTGGTGGACTGGCTGACCGTGGACCCCGACCGGCGTGTGCGCACGGCGGCCATCCGCCGTGCCGGCTTCCCTCCAGGGGCGGCGGACGCATCCCGCGTCGGCTGGACGGCCTACGAGCTCGTGATGCTCCTCACGCGGCATGCCCAGTACGCCGACGACTTCACCGAGGACGGTCTCTGGATTCCGCTCGGCGAGCCGGCATGGGATTCTCCGCGCTGGCAGGCCCTTCGGCCGCTGCTCTTCGAGCGGGTCCTCACCGGTCCCTCCGGCGCGGCGCGGTTGGCCGTGGCCCAGCTCCTGCCCCTGACCGAGGACGACGCCCTCAGCCTGGCCCGACGCAATCCGCCCGAGATGCGGCGGGTCCTCGCGGAGAGGAGCGAGAACCTCGCCGTCCTGGACACGCTCGCGCGCGACCATGACCGGCCCACGCGCGAGCTGGCGTCGATACGCCTGGTGCCGATCCGCCTCGCCGTGCTCGCCCAGGCTGGCCCGGAGGCGCCCGTGGGTCATGCCCCGAGTGACATCACTGCGGGCCAACTCGGATGCAGGGGCGCGGTGGCGAACGGTGAGGATGGTCGCGATTCGCCGGGACTGCTCACGAGAGCGCACCAGTAGAGCTTCCGAAGAGCGGCCGCTACGCTGGATCAGTCAGTCCTCCTCGCACCCTTCGATGGGGCGGCGGACCCTCACCCCATGACGACGGCTCGGGCCAGCCCGCTGACACGCAAGCACCTCGCCTTGGCCCGCCGCCCGCTCCAGCGCGAGAAGGGGTATCTCCGCTATCCCCATGACACGCAGGTTCTGCTCGATACCAGCGCCGCCGAACGAGACAACAGGCCCGGGAAGCGACGGAGTCCCACGCCGCATGCGATCCATGGCAGCCGCCCAGGCGGTCGGCGCCATCCGCTCGTACCTGTCCACCCCCGCCGAGCATGGCATCGGAAAACTCGATGCCCTCACGCGCGCTGCCAGCGGCGGCGCGGAAACCGAGCCCGACCTACCGCCGCGCGCTGAAGCCGCTTGACGCGTCCGGGCACTCCGTGTGGTTGCTGAAGGTGAGACGTAGGGACACTTGGCCGGACACGCTGGTGCCGCCGTGGAAGGCGCCGGCCATGGTGAACACGGCCGTCCCCGACACCGGCCGGGTCGCGATCGTGGCCACCTGCGCGACGTGAACAAGGCCGCGCCGCACGCTGCTGAACGTGCCGTTGGGACGGATCGCGATCGGGAGCGGAGGCCCTACCGGTGGCGGCCCTCCGGTGAGCGGCCAGGTCACGATGCCGCCGACGCCGCGACCCGCCTCGGGCCCGAAGCTGGTCGCAGTCCCGCACAGGGTGGCGATGGTCGCCCGGTGGGTCTCGATGGTGGCGCCGCTCCCCGTCACCACCTGGGTGAACGGGAGGTGGCGCGCGGTACCCAACCAAAGAGTCTGGTTGCGCCCGGTCCCCTGGCCGGCGTGGTGGCCGCCCGACCAGGGGGGCGCGGCCGCGAGGGTGGGGACACTCCAGAGTGCGAGCGCCACCGCGGCGGCGGCGTCAGCGCCACCCAGCCTGCGGCACGGCGGCGTGCGAGGACGTCCCAAGGCTGCGGTCATCGAGGGTCTCCCCTTGTCCGGAGGCAACCAGCAGTCAGCCCGGTGTGGAGCGTCCTGAGTGAGCCAGCCGATGATTGGCCCATGCAATGGGGTCCAGCTGGGCATGTCCATCAAGGATTGCATGTGGCCGTGCCCCTCGGCACAGGTCTGGCGATGAGGCGTCCCGGGAGGCGCCAGTTCAGCCCCCTCTTCCAGCTCCCGGAACCCGGTCTCGGCCTGGGCGTGGGCGCCGTCCTCCCGTGCGATCCCCGCCCGCTGGCGGCCTCCACCAACGCCACCGTCCCACCGGCGCACCGCTGCACCGCTGGGAGGCCCCGACTGCACCGGTCCGATGCCGACCACCGACCCCGCGTCGGCGTGACCTGACTCGGTCCGACCTGCGATCAGGCCCTGTCGCTCGCCACCGTCGGTCGCTTCACCGCCTGGCCGATGCGTGCGCCGCCCGGTACGCCACCCTCGACGCGCGGGCAGCAGCCGACCGGTCAGCGCTGGTTCGTCAACTCAGCCAGCCTGGCGCTGGAGGGGACGGCGGGTGTCGGAGAAGCCCGCCGCGCACGGACCGCCCGGGGGCGCGTCGCGGCCGCTTCGATGCGGTGCCGGGCCGCTACCCCGGCGTGGGGCGGGTCTGAGGCAAGTCGATGCGTTTGAAGACCTCGCCCGCGGCCACCGCGAACGCCACCCCATCGCGAGCGAGCCGGTCGGCCACCCGTTCGCGCAGCGCCGCCGCCTCACGCCCGGCCCCGCGGTCGCCCGCCGGGACCGGGTACTGGCTCCGGTGCGCGAACAGAGCGCGCGCTTTGGCCTCCGCGAAGCCCACGACATCCTCGACGTGGTCGGGCTGGTCCGCCTCCCAGAGGAGGAGGCACCCCACCCGGTGTGCGGCCTCGCCGGCCCGCGGGAAGGTGAGCGGATTGCGGGCCGCCGCCACGGCGTCAACCACGAGGAACCCGGCCGCCCGGTGGTCGGGGTGCAGGCGGTAGCGCCGCCACGGGTCATGGCCGAGCACCACGTCGGGGCGGATGGTGCGGACCCAGTGGCAGAGGGCAGCACGAACCTCGAGGGTCGCCTCGAGCTCCCCGTCGGGGCGGTCGAGGAAGACCACCTGGTGGCGGCTCCCGAGCTGGACTGCCGCCGCGCGCTGCTCGGCGCGACGGGTCGCGGTCAGCTGCCGGACGTCACGCTCGGGATCCCAGGACCCTTTCGATCCGTCGGTCAGGACCAGCTCGAAGACCTCGGCGCCGCCCGCCGCCCACTTCGCGAGCGTCGCCCCGCACCCGTCCTCGATGTCATCCGGGTGCGCGCCGACCGCCAGCGCACGTGCCGGCCGGGCCAGGTCGGCGGTCACGGTCCCGAGCGGGCGATCGGCGCTCATGGTCCGGGCGCCGACCCGAGCACCCTGGCCACCTCGGGGATGGCGGCGACGTAGCCGTCGAGGAGCTCTCGGCCCACCTGGACCGAGTCCACGAGCGGGTGGAGGGAGAAGGCGCGGAGCGCGGCCGTCCGCGAGCCGGTGATGGCCGCCTCGATCGTCCATCGCTCCACCGCCTTGACCTGCTGCATCAGCCCCAGCTGGTGCAGGTCCAGTGGGGCGGCCGGCCACGGCTCGACACCCGTGGCGTCCAGCCGGGCGGGCACCTCGACCACCGCGGAGGCCGGCAGGCCGGGCAGCGCACCCCGGTTGCGGACGTTCACCACCAAAGTGGCCGGCTCACGGCCGGACAGCGCGCGCACCACGCGCAGTGCCGCTCGCTCGTATCCGTTGCCGCCCTCCGCGGGGGAGGTGCGGGGCCGCCCCGGTCGGGCCTCGGCCATGTAGAGGGCGCGCCGTTCGTCTTGAGCCCGCTCCCAGAGCTCGAGCGCACGCGACGGGTCCCGCGCCGCCGCCGCGTAGAACGCGGCCTGCTGGTGCAGGAGGAACGTCCCGCGGGTCGCCGCCTGCGCCGCGATCGCCCGGACCGCTTCCCGCGCGCGGTAGTAGTAGTAGAGGTACTCGTTCGGGATCCACCCCATCGCCCGCAGCCAGTCGCCCCCGAACAGCGATGCCTCCTCCAGGCGTGCGAGGCGACGCTGGTCGTCGAGCAGGGACGGCAGCCGGTCCTCCCCAGCGGCCACCACCCGCCGCACCCATCCGAGATGGTTGAGGCCGACATAGTCCACGGTGACCGCGCCGACGTCGAGCTCCAGCGCCGACGCGAGCCGACGCGTCAGGCCCTCGGGGGTGTCGCAGACCCCTATGACACGATCCCCCAAGACCGGCAGGAGCGCCTCGGTGATCATCCCCGCGGGATTGGTAAAATTGACCAGATAGGCACGCGGGCTCAGCTCCCGGACCCGCTCGGCGAGTCGCACCATGGCCGGGATCGTGCGCAGCCCGAACGCGATCCCGCCCGGTCCCGTCGTCTCCTGACCGAGGATGCCCCGGTCGAGCGCTACCCGCTCGTCACGAACGCGCCCTTCCAGCCCCCCGACCCGCACCGCCGCGAAGACGAAGTCGCTCCCCTCCAGCGCCTCCTCCAGGACCGTCGTCGTGGTCAGCGTCGGGCGCCGAACGCACTGCGCCGGGATCTGGCCGAGGACCGACCGAATCACGCCTAGCCGTCCCGGGTCCGGGTCGAACAGCACCACGTCGTCGACGAGTGGGTCGGGATCGGGAGCCAGAAGCGTCCGATAGATGCGGGGGACCCGGAACCCTCCCCCGCCGACGATGGTCAGCCGCACGGGGTGAGCACCGTCCCTCCGCCGGCGCGGAAGGCGTCCAGTGCCTCGCCCCCACCGGGCTCGTCATCCGTGACTATGACGTGAACATCGACCAGGCTGCAGATGCGCAGGGAGCCGGTCCCCGGGAACTTGCGCGCCGGCGCCAGCAGGACCACGGACTCCGCTGTCCGCACCATCGCCCGTTTGGCCGGCACCTCCACCATCATGTTGTCGACGACGCTGCCGTCGCTGCGGACCCCGGTGCAGGACAGGAAGAGGCGGTCGACGGACACCTCAGCCAGCGCCGCTTCGGTCAGAGTCCCGACCAGCGAGCGGTAGTTCCGCCGAACCATCCCGCCGAGGAGGACGAGCTGCACCTGCGGGTCGTCGCGCAGCACGTCGTACACCGCCAGGCTGTTGGTGACCACGGTGACGTCCCGGCCCCGCAGCAGCCGCGCCAGCTCCATCGTGGTGGTGCCGATGTCGAGGAGTACGACCTCGCCGTCCGCGACCAGCCCGGCCGCCAGCGCCGCCACCGCCGTCTTGACCTCCAGCCCCACGGTCTGTCGGACCGCGAACGGCATCTCCGCCGGCTGGTCCAGCACCGCGCCGCCGTAGACGCGCCGCAGCTCCCCATGGCGGTCCAATCGCTGCAGGTCGCGACGGATGGTGGCATGGCTGACCCCGAGACGGGCGGCGAGGTCGGTGGCCGACGCCACCCCGCTCGTCCGCAGCAGCCGGACGATCACCTGGTCGCGCTCAGTCGGCAGCACAGCTCACGCGATGCTGGCGCACCGGTCCGGCTCGCGCCCGCCCCATCTCGCCTGGGCCCCGACTCACGACCGCCAGCGCCAGCTCTCCGGGTTGATCACCAGCGTCGGCTCCTGGGGGAGAACGCCCACGAGCCCCCGGCGCACCAGGGTAATCTGGAAGTCGGGCAGCGGCTCCCAGATGTTGGGGACCTGGGCGGCGATGTAGTTCTCATACCGGGCGAACACCGCCTGGAACTGGGCCGGCGGCGCCAGATGGGTCTGGGCGATGTTGGCGTCGTTGGTCGGGTTGCAGTAGCTGCCGACGTTGCCCCCGGCTCCGCACGCAAAGATCTCGCCCCCGGTCGGCAGGTAGTCGGGGAAGTAGGTCCAGGGGCCAGCATTGCCGGCCTGCCAGTTGCACTGGGGCCCCGAGTGGCAGGCGATCTCCATCGCGTTCACCGTGGGGATCGGCGCCTGTCGGAGATTGATGACGATCCCAGCTCCGCTGGCATCGGACTTGTATGCCTCCATCGCGCTGGTGAGCTCGGGGTAGCCTGTGGCGTCGACGATCTGCAGCTCCAGTAGCGTGCCTCGCCGGATCCCGGCGCCGCACTGAGCCCGCCCGGAGCCGGGATGGGTGCAGGTGGCGACCCCGTGCTCGATCGCCCAACCGTGGCTGATGAGAAGATGGCGGGCCGTGCTCACGCTGAACGGATACGGGTTGCGCGCCTCGAAGGGGGTGACAAATGGGTTGGGCGGGCTGATCGGGACGGGGCCGTAGCTCGGCGTCGCGTAGCCGTGGTAGAAGACCCGGATCGCCGCCGGCTGATCCATCACGTACTGGAGCGCCTGACGCACGTAGAGCTGGCGCACAATCGGCCCGGTTGTGGGGTCGTAGAGGTTCTCGCGGATGCTGTTGTATCCAAACTCAACCCAGGGGGAGATCGTGTACCCGAGGGATTTCACCCGGGCCTTCTCAGCCACGTCGGTGACGGGCAGGTAGCCCACGTCGACCGAGCCGGCCAACACCGCGTCGAACTCGGCCAACTCCGAGGTGAAGGGCACTTCGATGAACTTCGACAGCGTCGGCTTCACGGAGCCAGAGTAGGAGTGGTTGACGACGAAGGCCGCGTAGCCGGTGCTGGCGAGGAACTTGGAGAGCTTCCAGGGGCCGTCCACGACCTGCCAGAGGGGGTTGGTGGCGTAGGTGCCCGTCTGCTTGGCTTGCCCGGCGAGATAGGCGTAGACCGCCGGGCACTTGGCGACGTCGGCGGCGCAGCCGCCGCTGCCGGGGGCAGCCGAGCCCGACGTCTTGTCCCACGCCTCGGGGAGCGGCGTGACCTGCGAGAGCTCATTGAAGAGGAACCACGTGTGGGCGTACGGACGGTTGAGGGTGAGCTGGACCGTCGACGGCCCCAGCGCCCGTATCGCGGTCACGTTGTCGGGGTAGTCGCCGGTCACATAGCCGCCGTAGTTGTGCTTCTCGGCGGCGATCAGATGCTCCCAGAAGAGGAGGTCGGTCGCATTGACCGTCTCCCCGTTGGACCACCGGTACGCCTTGAGGCGGATCTCGATGGTCCGGCCGTTGCGAGACCACACCGGCGGCGACGCCAGGGACAGCTGCTGGTTGAAGGCCACATGACCAGACGAGTCGAACCAGTAGAGCGGACGATACATCAGGTATTGGAAGAGGGCCAGGTTGGCGACGCTGTAGTAGGCGGGCGCGTCCAGCGGAAAGATGTAGTTGGGGGTGTAGGTCGGGGTCTGGGCGAAGGTGACGGTGCCGGAGCCGGCCCTCGTCGCCGCCGACGCGGCGCGGGCGTGCGCGTTCGCAGGGACGACCGTGGCGTCGGATGCGACCATGACGCCCCCCACCACCAGGGCCGCGGTCAGGATGGATGCCAGAGGTCTGCGCGAGCGGGTGATCATCGTGCCTCCTCAAGGGTTGCAGTCTCGGAGATCGCGTCGCGGACAGTCGCAGCGCCGGGCGGCGGGCCCTCGGCCGCGAGAAAGTCCCAGCCGTCGTCGTGGCCGGCCACGCCCGCGCGCCACGCGCGGAGTGCGGGCCAGTCCGGCGCCGACAGCGCTCCGCCCGGGCGGGCGAGGGACAGCCCGGCGCAGAGGGTGGCGAACCGGAGCCGCTGGCGGAGCGGCCAGCCAGCGAGGGTACCGTAGATGAAGCCGGCGTCGAACACATCCCCCGCACCGGTCGGGTCAACCGTGGGCAGCTCGAGCGCCGGCACCGATTCGACAGGCCCGCCGTGCTCGGTGCCGATCGCTCCGTGGGGTCCGCACTTGACGACCACCGTCGGCACAGTGCGGGCGAATGCACGCAGCGCGGCGGTGGGCGAGTCCGCACCCGCATAGGCCATCGCCTCGCCGGCGTTGGGCAGGAACACATCGGCCCACTCGAGGCAATCGAGCGCCTGGCGGGGCCAGCCCCGGCGCTCGTCCCAGCGCGTGTCCACAAAGACCAGGCCGCCGCGCTCGTGGACGGCCCGCCACCAGGGGTCCGGATCGGCGTCGAGGTAGCCGAAGCCGGCGCGCGAACGGTCGGGCCGCGCGCCGCCGCCTACCCGGTCCGCGCCGCCGGGGGCGACGTGGGTGATCATGCGCCGGTCGCCGCTGTCGACGATGGAGACGGTCACCGGTGTCGTCCACCCGTTCAGCACCCGCGACCCGGTAAGGTCCACCCGCTCCGCCTCGGCCAACACCGCGCGCAGGTACCGGCCGTGGACATCGTCAGCGAAGTCGGCGGTGAGCCGGACGCGGAGCCCCAGCCGCGCCAGCGCCACGGCGACGGTGGCCACTCCCCCCGGGGAGGTGCCGAGTGCGGGCGCGTAGACCTCGGTCCCGGGGTCGGGCAGTCCGGTGAGTCCGGCAAACACGAGGTCCAGGAACACGGTGCCGGCGAGATGCACGTCCGCCGGCTCGCCAGCGGCGCTGCGCTCCCACCCCGCGGCCGGTGCTCTCGCCACGCCCCCTCCGAACGCGACGGGGGTCGGCCGGACCGATCCCCGCCCCCGAACTGACGGTCTGTGCATGGATGTGAGCGCAAATATACGAGTGTTGAGCAGGTCTGTCAACCACGCGACCGCGTGGGGATCCCAGGCGCCAAGCAGCCCGGGCCGTCCGGCCCCCGTGCCTCGTGCACGACCGCGGTTCGCATGGGTCACATCGATTGGGGCCGGCGGGAATCGAGCCCGCGACCGCTGCCATGCCTGGGAACGCGAGCAGGCATGCAAGCCGGTACCGTCCCGCGGCAGTGGGTCATGCCCCGAGCGGCATCACCGCAGGTCAGACTCGGATGCGGTGGCGCGGTGGCGAACGGTGAGGACGGTCGCGATTCGCCGCAGTCGGTCGACTCGATAGATGAGCCGGTAGGAGCCGACGCGAAGCGATCGCAGCCCACGCAGCCGTCCCCGCAGGGCGTGGCCCGCCTCCGGATCGCGCTCGATCCACCCCAGCACTCCCATCACACCGTGCGCTCGCGTTTCGTCGAGGGCGATGATCTCGCGGCAGCCCCGGCGGGTGATCTGGAGTCGCGCCACCTACCGCGGGCGCCGGGCGCGAGCGACCGACCGGCGCAACGTCTCGAGCGAGACGGTCTCCCCGCGCTGGGCCTGGTCGAGCCCGTCCTCGACCGCGGCCAGGGTCTCGGGGTCGGAGAGGATCTCGGCGGTCTCCTCCAGCGCCTCGTACTCGCCCACCGGGACCAGCACGGCCGCCGGCCGGCCGCGCCGGGTGACGATGACGTGCTCGCGCAGATCAGCCACCCGGTCGATGATCTGGCTCAGTTCGCTGCGGAGCTCATGGGCCGGAATGGTCTGGCTCACCCAGCAAGTGTACCATTCGGCGTACACTTGGTGGAGCCGGCGGGAATCGAACCCGCGACCTCTTCCATGCCAAGGAAGCGCGCTCCCGCTGCGCCACGGCCCCATCGGCGACGTCCCGCCGGATCGTCGGACCCGGCCTGGAGGTGCTCCAAGCGTAGCAGCCTCGGGGCGACCGCATCCCCCGCCCGGCGCGGGCCCCGCCCCGCCTCAACCGCGGCCGCGGAACGCCTCGGCGAGGCGCGCCTGGGTGACCTCGAGGTGCTCCGGCACCACCTTCACATCGGCCAGGACGGGCATGAAGTTCGTGTCTCCCGCCCACCGGGGCACCAGGTGGACGTGGAGGTGGTCCACGAAGCCGGCTCCCGCGATCCGCCCCTGGTTCCAGCCGCCGTTGAGACCGTCGCAGCCCAGGGCCTCGCCCAGGACCCGGGCGGCCAACCGAACCTCGGCGGCCACCGCGGCCCAGGCGGCCCCGTCCATCGCCCCGAGATCGCCTCCATGGTCGTAGGCGGCGACCATCAGGTGCCCCGGGTTGTACGGATAGCGGTTGAGCAGGGCGAAGGCGCCCGCGGCCCGGTGGACGATCAGCCGGTCCCGGTCCTCGCCGGCCTCAGGGCCGGGGATGCAGAAGATGCAGTCGTCGGCCCCGGGCCCGGCGGCGCCCGCGATGTAGGTCATCCGCCAGGGGGCCCAGAGATGATCCATGGCGACGAAGTGTCCCAGACCGGGCGGGTCGCCGGCCGCCCGGGCCTCTCCCCGGCGCCCGAGGCGGGGCAGCCGGGGTTTGACGCCCATCGGAGCCGGCCGGTAGACTCCCCTGGACAAGGCCGCCCGGGCCCCGGTGGGATGGGCGGCAGGAGGGCCGCCCCCGGTGGCCGCACAGAGGTCTGCCGTCTTCTCATGGGCTCGGTGATCAAGAAGCGTCGCAAGAAGATGCGCAAGCACAAGCACAAGAAGATGCTCAAGAAGACCCGCTGGCAGCGGCGCGGCAGCTGACGCCCGCCCCCCGCGTTCCCGGGCCGGGCCGGCAACCCTTTTCGCTCCGCATGGTCCTGGCCGCGCCCGCTGGGCCGGCTGCCTATACTCGGGACTCCACGGGGCGATAGCTCAGCTGGGAGAGCGCTGCCCTCGCACGGCAGAGGTCAGGGGTTCAAGTCCCCTTCGCTCCACCAGGCCGGCGCACGGCCCGTCCCGCGTCCCCGCCCGCACCCCCGACCGGGCGTCGCGAGCCCGGTCCCGAAGGGGACGCCGCGGTGGAGGGGCGCCATCCACCAGCCCGGGCGTATCCGGCTCCGGCCGGCGGGCTCAGTAGTCCTCGTCGGTGAGGTCGGCGAAGTAGGCGCTGGCGGCGTGGTCGATCAGCTCCTTGGAGAGCTCGGGCTGGACGCTGAAGTAGTTGGCTCCGTGGATCAGGTGGTCGATCAGGTCTCGCGGGTGGCATCCGTGGAGGGTGCGCCCGGGCTTGCGGTAGTGCTCCTCGACGAGGTAGGTCACCATCTCGTCGTCGAAGTCGAGCCGCCGGGTGGCGCACATCCGCCGGAAGATCTCCCGGTACTCCGGCTCCGTGGGATTCGGCACCTTGACCTTGTAGCGGACCCGCCGCAGGAACGCCTCGTCGACCAGCTCCCGCGGCTGGATGTTGGTGGAGAGCATGAGGATCTCGGTGAACGGCACCGCCACCGTGGTCCCCGCCCGAGCGATGTTGAGGAAGTCGTAGCCCGCCTCCAGGGGAACGATCAGGCGGTTGAGCAGGTCCCGAGGGGAGATCGACTGGCGCCCGAAGTCGTCGATGAGGAAGAGGCCGCCGTTGGCCTTGAGCTGCAGCGGCGCCTCGTAGAAGCGCATCCGGGAGTCGAACCCGAGCTCGAGCTCGCGGCCGTTGAGCTCGCCGCCAGCGCGCACCACTGGGCGGTGGCAGAGCACCCAGCGGGTGTCGTGGGCGGGCAGGACCCACTCCACCGGGTGGTGGTGGACGGGGTCGAAGAGGCGGATCACCTCGCCGTGGACGTAGAGGGCGTGGGGCACGAAGATCGGGTCCCCGAGCAGGCCGGCACAGGCATCGGCGATGGTGGTCTTGCCGTTGCCGGGCGGCCCGTAGAGGAAGATCGCCTGGCGGGCGCTGAGGCCGGGGCCGAGGCGCTGGTAGACGGTCGGGGCCAGCACCAGGTGCTCCAGGGCCTGGCGCAGCATCGGGTGGGTGATCGTGGGGGTGTACTGGCTCTGGTGGCGGACGACGGCGATGTAGACGTCGAGCGGCACCGGGGCCGGACCGGCGTACTGGCTCAGCTCCAGCACCTCCCGGGCCCGCTCCCGCCCGGCCTCGGTGATGAGGTACTGGAGGCCCTCGGCGAAGGCCTCGTGGTCGCCCACCGTGCCGCGCACCCCGGTGGTGCCGCAGTAGCCCTCGTTGCTGAGGTTCTTCAGGACCTCCCCGGCCATCACCCAGGGCAGGCACACGTGGCGGGCCAGGTCGCGCCCGAGCATGCCCCCGTTGAAGTAGAGCACCTTGAGCACGAGGTCGTTGACGAACGAGAACGGGAGCCCCGTCTCCTGGGCGCTCTGAGGGATCGGCGGGAAGCCGACCTGAGGCTGGGGGACCGAGGCGGAGACCGGGATCGCAGACATTCTGGTGGCGGCTTCCCGTGAGGGCGGTCGCGGCCGCCCGGCGGCCCTGTCGGCGCTAGAGATACCAAGCGCCGGGGCCGGCGCAGCCCTCCGCTGCCGGTCGGTTGCGCGCTCGTGGCGGGACGGGACAGGCTCGTCACGCGGCGTCATGCGGGCGGCCGCGTCCGCTGGTGCCCCCGGCCGGGGGCGCCGCCCCAGCGGGATGGGCCCGCTTCGGGGGCCGAGCCGGGTCCGACACCCTGCCATACTGCCCCCCGGTCTCGCCGGCCGGGCGCGACCCCGAGACCGCCCCTCCCTGGACCGGGCGGCCGCGGCCCGACCGAGCGGCGCCGCCGCCGATCCCGGAGCCCATGCGCGAGCGAACCCTCGGTGACACGCCGCCGCGTCGGCGGACGGTGCGGGCCGGCCTGCGCCGCCCCCAGCCGCCGCCCACGGGCGGGTTCCTCGCCCGGCACCGGCTCCTGCGCCTGGTCGCGTGGGTCACCGGGGTGTCGGTCCTGCTGGCGGTGATCGGGACCGCCGCGGCGGCGATCGTCTATGCGTCCTACGAGGCCGGGCTGCCCTCGGTCGCGGGTCTACTCCAGATGGGGCCGCCGCGCGACAGCTACCTCTACTCCCAGGATGGGGTGCTGCTGGCGGTCATCCACGAGCCCGGCGTCCACCATATCCACGTCCCCCTCCGGGCGATCAGCCGCGATCTGATCGACGCCACCGTGGCGGTCGAGGACCGCCACTTCTACCAGGGCGGCAACTCGGTGGTGGGCAGCGCCGACCTGCCCCGCGTGATCGAGGCCGGCCTCCACGACCTGCTCCACCGCCACAGCCTCCAGGGCGCCAGCACGATTCCCGAGCAGCTGGCCAAGATCTCCTTCCTCTCCGACAACCAATCGCTCTCGTACAAGGTTCGCGAGCTCCTCCTGGGCGCCCAGATCTCCCAGCGCTACACGCGCAACCAGATCATGCAGATGTACCTCAACCGGATCGACTACGGCAACCAGGCGCTCGGCATCGGCAGCGCCGCCGAGCTCTACTTCCACATCCCGGCGGCCCGGCTGGACCTGGCCCAGGCGAGCATGCTGGCGGGGGTGCCGGATGCGCCCACCCTCTTCGACCCGCTCAACTATGTCGGTGCCTCCGGCCCCAACTACGCCAAGGAGCGGCAGCAGGTGGTGCTGGAGGCGATGGTCGCCAACCACTACATCTCCCAGGCGCAGGCGAATGCGGCCTTCGCGCAGCGGCTGACCTACTTCCCCTGGGAGGACAGCGAGCCCCTGCGGGCGCCCGACTTCGTCAGCTACGCGGAGAGCCAGCTGCAGCAGCAGTTCGGGGAGGCGTACCTCAACCCGGGGGGATGGACGATCACCACCTCGCTCGACCTGCACGACCAGCTGCTGGCGCAGGGGGTGATCCAGAATCCCGCCACCCGGGCCCAGCTGGCCTCCGGCTACAACATCCGCGACTCCGCTCTCGTGGCGCTCGATCCCCGCGACGGCGAGGTGCTGGCGATGGTGGGAACCAACAACGCCCAGGGTCCCTGGAGCCAGATCAACATGACCACCACCCCGAGACGGCCGGGGTCCACGTTCAAGCTCTTCACCTACACCGCGGCGCTCGCGTCCGGGGAGTTCACCATGACCACCCCGGTGCTGGACGCTCCGATCGACATCAACGGCTACACGCCGCACAACTACGACTTCCTCTATCACGGGATCTGCCCGGTCCAGCTCTGCCTGGGCAACTCCTTCAACATCCCCGCGGTCAAGGTCGAGATGGCGCTGGGATTGCCGGCGGTGGCGAGCATGGCGGAGCGGATGGGGGTGTCCTCGCTGCTCAGCCCCGCCAACACCTACGGGCCGGCGCTCACCCTGGGCGGGCTCGGCCAGGGGATCACCGAGCTCCAGCTCGCCACCGGAGCCTCGGTCCTGGCCAGCGGCGGCGTCCTCCACCAGCCCACCGCGATCCTGCGGGTGACCAGCGGCCGGCAGGTGGTGTACCAGTACGATCCCGCCCAGAACTCGACCCAGG
The DNA here is from genome assembly GCA_027306655.1 of Candidatus Dormiibacterota bacterium. Classification (GTDB taxonomy): domain Bacteria; phylum Chloroflexota; class Dormibacteria; order Aeolococcales; family Bog-877; genus DAHUZL01. Next base: position 3,428 of record DAHUZL010000114.1, on the reverse strand, counting down.
TGGTCTCCCCGGCGGTGGCCTACATCATGAACGAGATCCTCTCCAACAACAACAATCGGATCCAGGAGTTCGGCCTCTACAGCCACCTCACCCTCACCGGGCGCAAGGTGGCGGCCAAGACCGGCACCACCGATTTCCAGTACGCCAACGGCGCCTACAGCCCCAACATCGAGGACAACTGGACGGTGGGGTGGACCCCCCAGCTGCTGACCGCGCTCTGGGTCGGCAACCCCGACGGATCGCCGCTGTCGGGCGTGAGCTCCGGGATCAGCGGCGCGGCGCCGCTATGGCAGGCGTACATGCAGGTGGCGCTCCAGGGGCGTCCCCTGCTCTGGTACCACAAGCCGGCCGACGTGGTCCAGGTCGGCTATGGCTCGGCGGCGGAGTACTACCTGCCCAGCACGGTCGCCTCCGCGTACGCCGAGTACCCCTGCCCGTCGGCCTACCTCAGCGACTGGAACGGGGTCTGCCCCCAGCCCGCCCTCTCCGGCTGAGGACGGGGCCGGGGCCGGGCGCACGGGCGACGGCCTCAGCCGTCGGCGGTCGCCGGGGTGCGGGGGCGGGCCGCCCGGGGACGAACGGCCCGGGCCGGGCCCCAGAGTCCCTCGAGGTCGTAGTAGGCGCGCTCACCGGGCAGGAAGACATGGCCGATGACACTGTCGAAGTCCAGGCAGGCCCAGGATCCCTCGTCGGTCCCGCTCGCCGAGAGCGGGGAGACCCCCTGGCGCCGCCCGTGCTCCAGGATCGCGTCCGCGATCGCCCGCACCTGGCGATCGGTGTCCCCCTCGCAGATGACGAAGTAGTCGGCGATCGTGGTCCGCCCGCGCACGTCGATGCGGACCACGTCGCGGGCCTTGCGGTCGAGGGCGGCGTCGGCGATCAGCCGGCTCAACTGCAGGGGGGTCACGGGGCGCGATTATCCCACCGCGCCGGACCGGTCCCGGTCGCGGCAGGCCCGCGATAGCGGCCGTGGGCGGCGATGTCGGCGGCGACCGCCGGCGGCAGCACATCGCGGCAGGGGTCCCCCGCCGCCAGCCGGTGGCGCACCTGGGTGGCGCTGATGGCCGGGGCGTCGATCACGACTCGGGACAGGCGGCCGGGCGGGACCAGGGCGCCGAGGGACGCGGTGCCCAGGGGAGCGATCCCGGGCCGGTCGTAGAGGAGGACAGACACCAGGTCGAGCAGCTCGCGGGCCTGGTGCCAGGTGGCGAGGCCGCGGGCCGCATCGGCGCCGAGGCCGAGCCAGAATCGGATCCCCGGGTGGCGTGCGCGCAGCTCCACCACGGTGTCGTGGGTGTAGGAGATCCCCCCCCGCACCACCTCGCGATCACAGGCGACCACGCCGGGCTGGTCCGCCACCGCCAGCTCCACCATCCGGAGCCGGTCGGACGGGCTCGCTCGGGGCCGGCGCCGATGCGGGGGGCGGCAGGAGGGGACGAGCCAGGTCGCCTCGGCGCCGATGGCGTCGCGGAGGCCGCGGGCCGCGGCGAGGTGGCCGTTGTGGACCGGGTCGAAGGTCCCCCCGAACAGGACCACGCCCCGGGCCACCTCACCGGTCCCCGGCATCGGGGGGGTCGGGCACGTAGGTGAACACCTGGTCGCCGACGCGAACCTCGTCGCCCGGCAGCGCGCCCAGTCGGCCCAGCTCCGCCTCCACGCCAGCGCGCCGGAACCGGCGCTGCAGGCGCAGGGTGCCCTCGGGGTCGTCGAGGTCGGTCATCGCGACCAGCCGGACCAGGGCCGGGTCGAGGACCACGTAGCCCTGGTCGGTGTGGGCCACCGCCGCGGCGGCGCCCCGCGCCGGCGGCCCCAGGTAGAGGCGGAAGCCCGGATCGGCGTCGCTCACCGCCGCCCGCCGGACCAGGCGACGGGTGCGCCCATGGGCGGCGGGCCCGAGGGGGGCGGGACCCGCCCCGGGCGCGCGGCTCGCGGCTGGTCCCACCGTCGCCCCGGCCGCGGTCGCCGCGGCGCCCGCGGCGGCGAGGAGCTCGGCGCATCCGGCTCCGGTGCGGGCGGACACCCGGTGGGCCGCGGGCGCCTCAGGGAACGCCCGGACGAGGGCGCGGTGCAGGCGGGAGAGGTCACGGGCCGGGACGACATCGATCTTGTTGAGTGCCAGCAGGCGGGGTTTCGCGCCCAGCTCGGGACTGTGGGCGGACAGCTCCGCCGCGACCGTCCGGACCGCCGTCAGAACGCTGTCCGGCCCCTGGGTGGCGTCGACCAGCTGGACCAGGGCCCGGGTGCGCTCGAGGTGGCGCAGAAAGGCGATTCCGAGCCCGGCCCCGGCGTGGGCCCCCTCGACCAGGCCGGGCACGTCGGCGACCAGGATCGCCCGCCCCGGGGTGAGCTCGGCCACCCCCAGGTTGGGGCTGAGCGTCGTGAAGGGGTAGTCGCCGATCTTCGGATGGGCTCCAGTCCAGGCCGCCAGCAGGGTCGATTTGCCGCTGTTGGGCAGGCCCACCAACCCGATCTCCGCGATGACCTTGAGCTCGAGGCGGACCGAGCGGGCCTCGCCCGGCTCGCCCAGCTCCCGCATCCGCGGCGCCCGCTGGACCGCGGTGGCGAAGGCGACGTTGCCCCGACCGCCGCGCCCCCCCCGCGCCACCGTCACCACCGCCCCCGGCCGATCGAGGTCGCCGAGGGTGGAGCCGTCGGCGGCGTCACTGACGACGGTCCCCACCGGGACGGCCAGACGGCGGTCGGCCCCTGCCGCCCCGTGCTTGCGGGAGCCGGCCCCGCCGCGGCCGTCGCCGGCGCGGACCTGGTGGATGGCCTCGTACGCCTGCAGCGAGGTCAGATGGGGGTCGGCCACCACCCGGACGTCACCGCCCCGGCCGCCGTCACCGCCGTCGGGGCCACCCTGGGGGACGAACTTCTCCCGCCGGAAGCTGGCAGCCCCGGCACCGCCGCGCCCCGCGGTCACCTCCAGGGTCACGTCGTCGACGAACACAGGTCTCCGTCGCCCGGCCCGGACACCGGCCGCCCGGCCGCCTCAGGCGGCGGTCGGGACGATCCGGACCCGGGTGCGATCGGCGCCGTGCCGGTCGTACACCACCTCGCCCGCCGCGAGGGCGAAGAGGGTGTGATCGCGGCCGATCCCGACCAGGGGTCCGGCGAGGATCCGGGTCCCCCGCTGGCGGACCAGGATGGTCCCGGGCCCGATCACCTGGCCGCCGTGGACCTTGACCCCGAGTCGCTGCGACTGGCTGTCCCGACCGTTGCGGCTGCTGCCGCCGCCCTTCTTATGCGCCATCGTCCGCCGCCTCCTTCGGGGTCCGCCGCCGCGGTGGCACCATCTTGGCCCCGGCGGCCTCGGCGCCGGTCGCGTCGCCGGCGGGCTCGGCCTCGGCCCGCGGCGCATCGGCAGCGACGGCGGGCTCGATTCCCATCGTGCCCCCGGCCGCGGGCGCGGGCGGCGCCGGAGCCTC
>DAHUZL010000110.1 GCA_027306655.1 Candidatus Dormiibacterota bacterium | reverse complement strand
CGTGACCGGCGCATCGGTCGATGGCGACCGTGAGTTGCTCGCCGGTGACGATGGACGGCCAGCGGGGCGCCTCGCGTCGCGCACCTTCTGGGTGATCGCGCTCGGTGGTGCCCTCGCTCTCCTCGGACTTGTCGGTGGGATTGTCGCGGCCACGGCAGAGGGCGTCTTCGGTCATGACTGCCAAGGGTCCTATGTCGCGAGCTACGGCCACGGCCGGCGCTCCGCGCTTCGTCCCACCACGGTCGAGGCCACCATCTCCATCGACCTGCCCGCCCGAGCCCGGGTCGTGGTCCAGTGGCCGTCGGTGCACCTGCCGCCGCTCATCGCGATCAAACCACCGTCGGCGCGCGGCGTGTTCCTGTGGTCCACGTATCTGACCCGAGCGCCCGTGGGGCGCGATGTCCTCCCCCGGTTGGGAATTGCCCAGGCCACCGTCTCCGACGCTGCCGGAGTCGTGCAGCGATGCACGCTCGCGGAGGTGGCCGGCTGAGCCAGCGTCGGGACGAACCGGCAGTCGCACCGAGCCCGACGCGGCGGCGTTCACGCGGACCACACGCGTCACGAGCTCCCTGCCGAACCCCGGAGTGTCGTCGCCGATGGCACGCGGCGGCGACCCCAGACGGGTGCGTACCCTGAGGCGTCCCCGTGGCTCCGTCGATGAGGGCGAAAGCGTCGTCAGGGAGTCGCGGTGCAAGCCGGTGCCGCGCGGATTTTCAGCGCCCGACGTTGCGCGCACGGACTCCAGCTTCCGTACGCGGTCCCTGGCTTCGGCGAGTGCCGCCCACCACTTCGGAAGGTTGCCCTCCCACTCGGCCCGCTCCTCCTCAACGCCGTCGTCGTGGCCGATCCCGGCGGCTTCGCGAAGCTCTTCGGCGGCGCCCCCGAAGGCTCGCTTCATGAAGTCGCCGAAGCTGGCACTCAGATCCTCGCGGAGCTTGTTGAGCTGCGCCTTGGTCTCACGCTCGAACCGGACCGCCACCGCCGAGTGCTCGGCCTCGTAGCGCTGGCGGGAGGGCGGCACCGGGCGCCGCGACGCGGTGGGCGGCATGTCGGTGACCATAGGCGTCCGCCTCCCCTCCGGTTCGCACGTCCCCCACGTTCAGGTGTCGCCCCGGTCACACCCGACGCGCCACCCCCGCCAGAGGCGCCCCCGCCGATTCCGGAGGGGGCCCGGACCCGGGTCTGGAGGGCAGGGCGGGCGCCGCGGCCGCGAATCAGGCTGGGGCCGCCCGCGGGTCCGTCCCCCCGGCTCCGCCGGAGCGGTCCCCCGGACAGGGCTCAGCGCGGCCGGTACACCTTGTCGCGCGGGCCGACCCGCTCCCCCCGGATAGTGCGGTCCCCGTCGGCGCGGTCGAAGATCACGCGCCACCCGGAGGCCGTCCCCGGGGGCGGGCGGAGCCGCCAGCCCGGTAGCTCCCGCAGGCGCGTGACATTGCCCGCGGGGAGCCGAAGGCAGGCCGCCGTGATGGCATCCCGAATCGGAGCGGCGGCGGCGTTCAGCCCTCGTCGGGCCTCCGGCGACAGGACGAGCGTCCAGTCCGTCGGCTCAGGCAGCGCCGCTCCCCGGGCGGATCGTGCCGAGCGGCTCCCAACCGTCCCGATCAGCCTCTGCGCTGGCCGCCTCGATCGCCGCGCGCTCGGCCGCGGTTACCGGCTCCTCATCCCAGGGCGCGGCGTCGAGGACCGCGATCATCGGGTCGGCGGCCCGCTCCCGGTAGGCCGCCGCGGGGGCGACGGACGCCGCGGGGAGCGCGTCCACCAAGCGGTGGAGCCGGGCACGGGACCGGGTCGTGGTGGCCATCGCCCCAATCGAAGTCGCTCCGCGCCCAACAATGGGTCCGTTGATTACCCACGCCCGGGCGCAAGGTAGCGGATGGCCACTGTCGCCGGCTTCCGCCCGGCCCGGAGCCCCGACAGGAACTCTTGCACGCAGTCCGGGCGGAGCGCGGCCGCGTCGACGAGGGCGCCGGTCGCCGCGGGGCGGGCAACGAACCGCGCGAGCGCCTCGCGGTGGGCCTCCAGGGTCCGAGGAGTGCGATTGGCCGCCTCCGGCGCCAGCATCCCCTCGTCCGGCTTGGCAGTTATCGGCAGCCCGTGATCTCAGACCGTTCGTCTGGTCGGGGCGCCCGGGATCGAACCGGGGACCCCCTGCTCCCAAAGCAGGTGCGCTACCGCTGCGCCACGCCCCGCCACCGCGCACCCCGTCGGGTGCGGTGGGCCCGCCTCAGGACAGTGTACCGGCCGCGGCGATCAGGGCACGGCGGCGAGGGCGGCCTCCACGTCCTCCGCGAGATCGGGATTGAGGCGGTAGAAGGTCCAGATCCCGCGCTTGGAGCTGGTGACCAGGCCGGCGGCCCGCAGCCGCGACATGTGGTGGCTGACGGTGGGCTGGCTCAGGCTGAAGCAGGCGGTGAAGTCGCAGATGCAGACCGGGTCCGGGCTGGCCCGGAGCAGGTGCACGATCTGCACCCGGGTGGGGTCGGCCAGGGCGCGGAAGACACCGGCGGCCCGGGCGGCACGGGTGGAGCTGAGCGCGCCCGCGAGCGGCACGCTGCACCCGCGCACCCGCTCCGGGCTCGGCGTCGAAGCCCGTGCCCTGCCCATCGGACGAGTGTACCGAAGGACCGGAGCCCATCAGCCCGGTCCGCGGTCGTGACTCGGCGATGGCCGTGAAATGGGGCCCGGCGGCGCCCCGCAGCGCCGGCCTTCGTGAGCCGGTGAGGGAGCCCCCGCGCCGTGTGAACGATCACACCGCGGCCTCACGGCAGCGGAATCCGCCCCGGTCACCATCGGGGCATGACCTCCTCCCTCCGCGGCGCCCCCACTCCCCGTCGGTCCCGCGCTCCGCCCCGCGGCCGGCCACCGGACGCCGTCCATTCCCATCCCGACGCCCGCGGCCCGATCCTGGGCCGCGGGTCCGCGACCTCCCTCCACCCGTCCACACCGAGGACCGCTCTTGAGAGCTCGGATTCGACACCACCCCCTGGCGATCGCCCTGGCGGCCGGATGTGCGGCGGCCGGGCTGGGCGCCGGGTTGGCGATCGCGAACGTCGCCGCCGCGACGCCGGTCAGCGCCCTGTCCCGGACCGTGATCACGACGGCGACGCCGTCGCCCGCCACCACCCCGTCGACCTCCGCCCCCAGGTGCCCGGATCAGGGCACGGGGTCCGGGTCGACCGCCTCCTCGACCACCTGATCTGGCGGCGGGCCCCCGCCATCGCGGCGCGGGGCTCGCCGACCCCTCGGGGCGGCGGGCCCCCCCGCTCCCACCCCGAGCGCCGCCAGCAGGGCCCGCGCCGCGGCGCCCCGGTGGCTGACCCGGTCCTTCTCCGCGGGCGCCATCTCGGCGGTGGTGCGCCGTCCGCCCGCGGGGACGAAGACGGGGTCGTAGCCGAATCCGCCACGCCCCCGGGGCAGGACCAGGAAACTCCCCTCGACCCGGCGTTCCACCTCGGCGACCAGGGTGGCCCCGCCCCCGTCCAGCGGCTCCGCCAGCGCCAGCGCGCAGACGAACGACGCCTCGCGGCGATCCTCTGGGAGGCCGCCGAGGCGCCCGAGGAGAGCCTCCAGCCGATCCTGGTCGCTGGCGGCGGGCCCCAGCCAGCGTGCGGATCGGGGACCCGGCCACCCGCCCAGCGCCGCGATCTCGAAGCCGCTGTCGTCGCCGAGCGCCGGCGCCCTCAGTCGGCCGGCCACAGTGCGGGCCTTGATCGCGGCATTGCTGCGGTAGTCGGGACCATCCTCCTCCCACCCCACCCTCCGACCGCCGCCGGCGTCGTCGAGCCCGACCAGCTCCCACCCCGCCGGCGCCAGCAGCCGTCGGAACTCCTGGATCTTGCCCGGGTTGCGGGTCGCCAGCACCACCCGGGCGCCTCCGCCGGAAAGCGGGGCCGAGCCCGGGGTCAGGGCGTCCCCGCCACCGCCTCGCGCTGGAGGCGGGTGAGCTCGGCGATCCCCGCGAGCGCGAGGTCGAGGAGCCGGTCCAGCTCTCCCCGGGTGAACGGCTCGCCCTCGGCGGTGCCCTGCACCTCGACCAGCCGCCCCTCGTCGGTCCCGACGCAGTTGAGGTCGGTGCCGGCCACCAAGTCCTCGCGGTAGTCGAGGTCGAGCACGGGACGGCCCGCGACCAGACCCACGCTCACCGCCGCCACCTGGCGCCGGATCGGCTCGCGGCGCACCAGGTGCGCGGCCCGGAGACGGCTGCAGGCCCCGTACAGCGCGACCCAGCCCCCCGTCACCGCTGCAACGCGGGTGCCGCCGTCCGCCTCCAGAACATCGCAGTCGATGATCACGGTGCGTTCGCCGAGGGCGCCGAGGTCGACCGCGGCCCGCAGCGACCGTCCCACCAGCCGTTGGATCTCCTGGCTGCGCGCGCCCTGGTGCCCGCCGCGCTCGCGGGGGGTGCGCTGCACGGTCGATCGAGGCAGCATGGCGTACTCGGCGGTGACCCAGCCGCCGCCGGAGCCGCGGCGGTGGGGGGGCACCCGGTCCTCGACGCTGGCGGTGCACAGCACCCGCGTCCCGCCCATCGCGATCAGCGCCGACCCCTCGGCGTTGGCGCTCACCCCCGCCTCCACGCGCACAGGCCGGAGAGCGTGGTCGCCCCGGCCGTCGGCGCGGGGGTGGTCCGGCGCCGGCCCTGACTGGCTCACCGGCCGAGCGGGAAGCGGACGACGAGGATGCTCGCCTCGTAGAGGAGGAGCAGCGCCGCCGAGAGGAAGGTGGGGGTGAAGGGATCGGCCCCGGGGGTGACCACCAGCGCCACCGCGACGATGAGGAAGTAGGCCGGACGGCGCCAGTGCCGCAGCCGCTTGCTGCTGACGATGCCGAGCGCCCCGAGCAGGCTCAGCACCACCGGCATCTCGAAGGTCACGCCGAAGATGACGATCACGAGGGTGAAGAAGGAGAGGTAGCTGCCCAGGTCGGGCAGGTAGACGGCGTTGCGGCCGAGGAAGGTGGCGAGGAAGTTCAGCCCCACCGGCATGATGAAGTAGGCGAAGGCGCCGCCGAGGGCGAAGCACGCGCAGCTGGCGGCGATGAACGGGCCGGCGAGCCGACGCTCGCTGCGGCGCAGCCCGGGGGCGACGAACGTCCAGATCTGCCAGAGGACGATCGGCAGCGAGAGGACGACACCGGCGGCGGCGGCGACCTTGAACGGGATCGAGAGGCCCTCGATCGGACTGGTGACCACGACCGCGGAGCCGAACGGGGACGGCCGTCGATGCGCGAGGGCGAGACGGAGCGGGCGCTCGAGCACCCAGATCAGCTCGCGGTTGAAGACGAAGGCGAGGATGCTCGCGGCCGCCCAGGCGATCAGGCAGACGATGACGACGCGGCGGAGATCCTCCAGGTGCTCGACGAGGGTGAGCCGGGGAGCATCGTCCTCGTCGGCGGGGATGCCGATCCGGCCCGGCGCGACCGCCTCACCCACCGGGGGGGTGGTCACGGCTCATGCCGGCCCGACGATCAGGGGCTCGGCGCCTCGCCGCCCCCGCCCGCAGGGCCGGCGGCGTCGGGCCCGCTCACGGCGGCCGAGGCGGCGGGCGCCATCGGCACGGCCGACGGAGGGGGCGGCGGCGGGTCGTTGTGCCCGATGTCGACCGCCGAGCGCATCTCGGTGGCGGCCTGGCTCGAGGCCTTGCGGAACTCCTGGATGGCGCGACCGACGCTGGCGCCCAGCTCGGGCAGCCGCTTGGGTCCGAACACCACCAGTGCCAGGAGGATCAGCAGCGCCAGCAGCACGAAATGTGACGGGGACAGCATCGTCGAATCCTCAGGGATCGCTCGGCTGGAGTATAGCACCGGCGGTTTCGGGCCCCTCCGCGGCCGGCTCCCGGCTGCCCGCCAGCGCGGTGGCGAAGGCATCCACCACCTGGTCGACGGCGGCCTCGCCGTGCGCCAGCGACAGAAAGCCCGCCTCGAACGGCGACGGCGGCCAGTACACCCCGCGGGCGAGCCAGCCCCGGTGCACCGCGGCGAAGCGGTCCCGGTCGCTCCGCCGGGCGGTGGCGTGGTCGGTGACCGGCGCGGCGGCGAAGTACGGGGTCAGCATCGAGCCCACCCGGTTGACCGTGAGCGGCACGCCGAGGGCGCCGGCTGCCGCCTCCAGCCCGGCCGCGAGGCGGGCGCCGAGCGCCTCCAGGCGCGGGTACGGATCGGGAGGGTCCGCCAGGCGCGCCAGGGTGGCCAGCCCGGCGGCGACGGCGAGCGGGTGGCCGCTCAGCGTCCCTGCCTGGTAGACGGGGCCGGCGGGCGCGATCTGCTCCATCAGGTCGCGCCGGCCGCCGTAGGCGCCGATCGGGAGGCCGCCGCCGATGATCTTGCCCAGGCAGGTGAGGTCGGGCCGCACCCCGAACCGCTCCTGGCCGCCCCCCGGGCCCACCCGGAACCCCGTGATCACCTCGTCGAAGACCAGGAGCGTCCCGAAGGCGGTGGCGACGCGGCGCAGCCCCTCGAGGAAGCCCGGCCGCGGCGCCACGACCCCCATGTTGCCGGCGACGGGCTCGACCAGCACCGCCGCGATCCGCTCGCCCTCGCGGGCGAACACCCCGAGAGCACGGTCGAGGTCGTTGTACGGGAGCACCAAGGTGTCCTGGACGACCGCGGCGGGAACGCCGGGCGAGCCCGGGATGCCGAGCGTCGCGACCCCTGACCCCGCCTGGGCCAGGAGCGCGTCGCTGTGGCCGTGGTAGCCGCCGTCGAACATGAGGATCCGGTCGCGCCCGGTGGCGGCGCGGGCCAGCCGCACGCAGCTCATGGCAGCCTCGGTGCCGCTGCTCACCAGCCGCACCATCTCCACGGCGGGCATGGCGAGGGTGATCCGCTCCGCCAGCTCGGTCTCGGCCTCGGTGGGGCCGCCCAGCGCCGTGCCCCGGTCCAGCTGCTCCCGGAGCGCGCGCACGACCGCCGGGTCGCGGTGGCCGAGGATGAGGGGCCCGTACGCGCCGACGCAGTCGACCAGCTCCCGGCCGTCGATGTCGGTCACCCGGCAGCCCTCGCCCCGCACCAGGAACGGCGGCGAGCCGCCCACCGCGGCGAACGCCCGCACCGGGCTGTTGACGCCGCCCGGGATCCGGAGCCGCGCCCGCTCGAAGGCCGCCACGGATTGCGGGCCGGCCCCGCTCGCGGGTGCGGGGCCCGCGCGGGCGCCGGGACCGCTCAGCGGGTGGCCTCGCGCACGACGACGGTCATCGGCTCGCCCTTGCGCACCCGGCGGGCCACCGGCAGCCCCTGGGTCACCTCGCCGAACAGGTTGTAGCTGGGAGGCAGGGTGAAGGGCTGCAGAGTGACGAAGAACTGGCTGCCGTTGGTGTTGGGGCCGCTGTTGGCCATCGCCACCGCGCCCGGCAGGTAGCGCCCGCCGGCGTAGAGCGGCCCGCGCACGGGCTCGTCCGGGAAGGCGAAGCCGGGGCCGCCGGCGGCGGTGTCGGTGGGGCTCCCGCCCTGAATCACCGGCCCCCCCGGGGCGGTCGTCGGATCGCGCACCCACCGCAGCCCGTCGAAGAAGTGGTTGCGGGCAAGGGTGACGAAGACGTTGACGGTGTGGGGCGCCCAGCTCGGGACCAGGCAGACGGTGAAGCGGCCGGCGGGGCCGCTGATGGTCGCCTGGTAGAGGCGGGCAACATCGATCGTCATCGGGGGGGCATGACGATAGCGATGAAGGGTGCGGGGCTCACCCAGCGGGCGCAGCGCCGGGCCGAAGCGGGCGCGGCGGCACCCGGTCGCCGCCGCCGGCGCCGCCGCCGGCCGACCGGGCGTGGGCCGCGAGGCGACGGCGTTGATGCCGTACCCGGTGGCCGCCA
>DAHUZL010000108.1 GCA_027306655.1 Candidatus Dormiibacterota bacterium | reverse complement strand
CCTCCACGATGGCGAGGCGGTCGCCCGGGACACGAGGACGGGAGCATGGCCCGAGACCGGCCGGGACATCCCGGAGGTGAGCGCCGGAGGCGGCGCGGGTGCCGCGGCTGCTGCGGCTGCTGCTCCGGGTGCCTGGTCGTGGCGGTGGTGGTGGCTCTCCTGGCCGCGGTCTACGCGATCCTCCCCAACGGGTACCCCGCCTACCCGGCGGCCGCCGCCCAGAGGGCGTCCGCGGTGAGCGGGGCGGGGCTCCCCTGGCTGCACAGCAACGGGCACGTGATCCTGGACCAGACCGGGCGCCAGGTCCTGCTGCGGGGAATGAACGTGACCGGCCTGCTCCACGCCAGCGACCTCGGCGCCGGGCCGGTCCCGGGCCCGAGCGGCTTCGCGGAGATGGCGGGGGACGGCTTCGACGTGATCCGGCTCCCGATCAGCTGGTCGGCCCTGGAGCCGCGTCCGGGCCACTTCTCGACGGCCTACCTCGCTCGCATCCGCGGCGTGGTCGCCGATGCCGCCGCCCACGGGATCTACACCATCCTCGACCTCCACAACATCGACTGGAGCCAGGCCTACGGCGGCGATGGCGCCCCCTCCTGGGCGATCGCCGGCCCGCTGCCGCATCGATTCCCGGCGCCCCCGCCGTGGAATCGCCACATCGCGCCCGGGGTCCTCGCCAGCTACGGGATCTTCTGGATGGACTGGGCCGGATGGCAGGCGGACGTCGTCGCCAGCTGGCGCTTCGTGGCCCGCGCGTTCGCCGACGACCCCGCGATGGCGGGCTACGACCTCTGGAACGAGCCCCACCCGTTCCCGATCCCCCCAGGCCTGTTTGAGGCCAAGTTCCTGCTCCCCTTCGAGGCCCGGCTGATCACGACGCTGGCCCGGGTCGCTCCGCACCAGATGTGGATCACCGAGCAGACGCTGGACTTCGGGCTCCCCACCTACGTGGGCCGGCTCCCCTACCCCAACCAGGTCTTCTCCAGCCACGTCTTCGCCACCCTTCTGGAGCCCCCCTGGCAGCGCCCGGTCCCGCAGTACGCCATCCCGCTCCGGCTTCTCCAGGCCCAGGCCCGCACCGCCGGCGCGGCCCCCTGGGTCGGGGAGATCGGCGGCCCGCCCACGGCCGGGTCCAACCGCTGGATCGCTCGTGAGATGAACGAGCTCGATCGATTCCGGCTCGGCTTCGCCTACTGGGACTGGAACGAGTCGGGCGCGTGGTCCTTCGTGCGTCAGCCGCAACGGCTCCGCACCGTCGCCCGCGCCTACCCGCGGGCGACGCCGGGAACGCTGCTGACGCTGGGGTTCGACGTCGCGACCGGACGCCTCACCCTCAGCTTCGAGGGGGTCACCCGGGGCCGGCCGCTCTTGATCGCGGTGCCCGCGTTCTTCACGCGCTACCGGCTCCGCACCTCCGACCCCGCCGCCGACGTCCGGAGCCGCCTCGATGCCCGCACCCACCTGCTCACGGTCCTGATCCGCGACCACGAGCGGCACCACGTGGTGGCGGTCGAGCTCGATGCCTGAGCAGCGGGCCGGGACGCGGCGGTGGGACGGCCCCTCCCGCTCGTCATGATATCATTTCGGTATCTGAAAACGCATCGGCCGTGGGGCCCCGTCCCCGCCGCCGGCGTCGGAATTGGAGGTCGTCGTGATGTCGGACCCGCCATCGAACGCACCGGTACTGGTCGCCACCACCGAGCGTCCCGCCGGCTACGAGGTGAATCAGACGCTGGGCCAGGTGTTCGGCGTCGTGGTGCGCAGCCGCGGCCTGGGTGGCAACATCTTGGCGGGCCTTCGCTCGCTCGGCGGTGGTGAGATCGTCGAGTACACCCGCCTGGTCGAGGACACCCGGCGCCACGCGGTCGACCGCATGGTCGAGAACGCTCGCGCCATGGGCGCCAACGCGGTCGTGATGATGCGCTTCGACTCCTCGGAGATGGGCAAGACGATGACGGAGGTGGTCGCCTACGGCACCGCCGCGATCGTCGGGAGGAGTGCCTCGTGAGCACGGCGGATGTGATCGTGATCGTGGTCGTGGTCGTCTTTGCGGTGTGCGGCTATTTCATCTGGGACCGCCGCTACCGCGGAGGCAAGGTGGGCACCTTCCAGCCGACCAACGAGGTCTTCAAGGACCCCACCACGGGCCGGATGACCCGCGTGTACGAGGACCCGGTGACGGGCAAGCGCCAGTACAAGGACGATCCGTGAGCCGCCCCCGCGTGTGAGGGGCCGGTCCGGGCCGGTCAGAACCCCGGCGGCCTCCCGCCGGGCCGCGTCGGCCCCGCCCCGCCGAGGCCGCCCTCGTCCTCCGGGGCGCCGCCCTCCGCCTGGAACCGACGCATCAGCTCCTCCAGCAGCTCGCGGGTCTCGGGGTCCTGGAGGAGGTGACTCTGCATCGCCTCGGCGGCCCGCTGGATCTCGGGATCCGCCATCAGCCGCTGCTGCATCTCGCCGAACTGGGTGAGCATGTCCCGGGCGGCCGCCTCCTGGGCGACCTGGAGGAGCACCGGCTGGGAGGCGGCGGCGACCACCGCCTCGGCCTGCTGGCGGACCATCTCCATCCCCTTGCAGCCGAGGCATTCCCCCCGCGACTCGCAGTGGCAGAGCTGGGCCTTGAGGCGGTCCAGCTCGCGATGGAGGCCGCTCAGGTCGATCGGTTCAGCCATGGGACCCATGGTAGGGCCGCCCGTCGTCCATCCCCGTGGCTCGCTCAGCGGCCGCCGGGCAGCGGTCGGCGGGCGCGCACGGTGGCGTGCCAGTACCGGTGATAGAAGCGGTCCTCGCGCCACTGCGGGAGGATGGCGCCGCGCACTGCCTGCGGTGCCGTGTCGTAGTAGTCGAGCAGCTCCCGGACCACCGGCTCCGGCACCCGCATCAACCCGAACCAGGCGAGCACGTCCCACTCCTGCTCGACGCGCTCCGCATGCTCGACAGCAAACCCGATCGCGGTGAGGAGCGCGCGCCACTCCTCCAGCACCCGGGCCCGCACGTGGGAGGGATCGCGCCGCACCTCCACGTATTCCAGCCAGTCGCGGACGATCGGCGGCGGGGAGGTGTCGCATACCGCGAACACCCCGCCCGGCCGCAGCACCCGGAAGGACTCGGCGCACGCCCGCGCCAGATTGCGGAAATGGTGGGGCGCCGCCCGCACCAGGACCCGGTCGAAGCTCTGGTCGGGGAAGGGGAGCCGTTCCGCGTCACCGGGGACGAACTCCACGTTGCGGACCTCCCGTTCGGCGGCCAGGTCGCGAGCCTGCTCCAGCATCTGCTCGGTGATGTCGACACCGACGACCGTCGCCACCCGCGGGGCGGCGGCCACGGCGACGTGACCGGCGCCGGTGGCGACGTCGAGGACACGGTGGGGCGGAGCCAGCTCGGCCACCGCCAGAAAGGCCTCGAGCGCCACCGGGTCCTGATGGAAGGGGCTGCGGCGGTAGGCGGCGGCGACCTCGGCGAAGCGCTCCTGGCTGCTGGCGGCCTCGCGCTCGGGGCCGCCCGCCGTCACCGGCCGAGGCCTCGGAGCAGCTCGTCGAGGGCGATGGTGGGCGGCTCGGCGGGGCCGCCCATGCGGACGTCGATCTCCGCCTCGGGCTTGGCCACCAGGGGACGGATGCGCTCCAGGTCACCGAGCGTGCGCTCGCTGGCGGTGTACGCGCCCACCAGCTTGCCCGCCTCGAACAGGGCCACGCCGATCTCCCCGCCGTCGGTCACGACCAGGCCGCCGTCGGCGCGGCGCGTCTCCAGGTAGGAGCGCAGCCCGTCGAGGTCGACGAACACCGCGCCGAGCCCGCTGAAGTGAACCGGCGCGTGGAGGAGGAGCCCGAGGCCGCGCGCGACGTCGGCCGGATAGCGGAACACATTGAGGGTGTCCTGGCCGTCGGGGAACGCCGGGAAGCCCACTCGGTTGGTGGTGCGCACGACCCCGTCGGTCTCGAGCGCCACCGCCACCACCGCACCCTCGAGGAGGACCACGTAGCTGCTGCGGTCGCTCCCGCTGATGATCTCGAGCACACCGGTGTGGCCGTCGCTGGCCAGGTGCCGGAGCAGGCGGGACGGATCCGTGAAGGCGGTGCGGAGGTTGCGGAAGACGACCTCCCCCTCGGGCAGGGGAAAGGCGCGCGGCTCGGCGGGCGGCGCCGTCGGGGTGAGGTCGATCACCAGCAGGTCCTCCGGGGTGGCGGCCGGGACCTCGTTCGTCCCCGGCGCGTCAGCGGGTGGGGAGAGGGCGGGCTCCGGCGGGCCGCCGGACACCGGGCGCAGCAGCAGGGTCGGGTCCTCAGGGACCCCGAAGGTCGCCGGCGGCGCCTCGACCGGCGCATCGACGTCCGCATCGTCCGCCGCGGTCGGCTCGCCCGACAACCCCGGCTCCCCCATCTCCACCACCTCCTCCGATACGACCGGCTGCGAGGCCCCGGGAGCAGCGGCAGCGTCCGCCTCCCCGTCCTCTTCCGTGACGCCCGCGCCGGCGGCCGGAGCGGAGCCCGCGCGCGACCACGATCGTCGGGGGCGGCGCTCGCGCCAGCCCAGGGCCGACTCACCCGGCTCGTCCGGCTCGTCCGCCGACCCCAGCTCCGCGACGGTGGCCGACGGGTCCGCCCACGCCTCGGTGGACCAGTCGGTGGTCGGGGTCGGCGACCCCGCATCGGCGGCCGACCATCCGGGGGACGGGTCCGGGACGGCCTCTGACGCGGCCCCCTGGTCGATCATCTCGACCGCCGGCACCGCCCACTCGGGGAGGTCCAGCCCAGCCGCGGCGGGCTCTCCCGGCGAGTCCGGCGGGAGCGCGTCCTCGGTTGGGTCGCCCGGTGGCTCCTCCGCCCCGGCGGCTCCCTCCGGGTCGGCGGGGCCGGTCTCCTTGTGGCGACCGAAGATCCGGTGAGGCTGCGGATCGGGCCCGCGCCACGCCCGCGACCGGCCGTCCGTCCCGGGGCCGACACCGACCAGCGACGGAGCCAGGGGCGGGAACGCTCCCCACCCGGTCACGCTCATCGGGCGGGGCCGCCGCCCTCCCAGGCGGGCGATGAGCCGCCACCACTGTGCGTGAATCATGGTCGGTGCTCCTCCATGGTCACGGCCGCGCCCGCGGTCGGGGCGCACGGACCATCCGCCGCCCGCGGGGCGCCATTGGGCGCAGTGTACGCGCGGTCCGCCGCATTGCGGCACCCGACCCCGAACGGGGGTCGCCGCGTCAGACCGTCTGCGCTGCCGGGGGTGCGGCCGCGGGCGCGGCGGCTCCCTCCTCTCCCCGCATCCTCGCCACCCAGCGGTCCGGCGACCGCAGCTCGGCGGTGCTGGGGAGAGCCGATGGTCCGCTCCAGATGCGAGCGAGGAGGGGCGCGCCGCCGGCGGCCTCGACCGCCCGCAGGAAGCGCTCGCCGCGCTCGTACTGCTGCAGCTTGGCACGGATCCCGGTCACCAGGGCGATCAGCTGCTCCAGCGGCGAGCGCTGATGCTGGCGGCGGTGGAAGGCGGCGTCGAGCCGCTCGAAGTCGGGCAGCTGGTGGCGGCCGACCTCGCGCATCACGTAGTTGCCCTGCCCCTCCAGCACCGACATCACCGCCTGCAGGCCGGCGACCGCTCGCCACTGCCCGGTGAGCGCCTGGCGGGCGCGGAGGAGGACCCGCAGCGGGTCGGCGCGAGCGGCCCGGCCGTCGTCGGTGAGGCCAGCGGCGCGCAGGGGCTCGATGACCAGCTGGTGCAGGAGCTGGGTGAGGTGGTCGGTGAGCCAGCCGTGCCCCTGGAACTGCCAGACGTGGGTCAGCTCGTGCAGGACCAGCCAGCGGCGCGCCTGGTCCGGGTCCAGCCCGCCGCCGGCGGCGAACTGGGCGACGTTCGGCTCCACGACGAGAAGGGTGGGCGGCTCGGCCGGGGCACCGGGGAGGAAGGTCAGGACGGGGTCGTACTGGCCCAGGACTCGGCGCGACAGCAGGGCCAACAGCCCGCCGACGTAGAGGCTGAGCGGGACCCGGGTCACCCCCTGTGCCCAGGGGATCGGGAGCCCGCCCCGGGCCGACTCGATCGCGTCGATCAGCCGGCGCATGATTCGGATGTTCTGATCGATGAAGCCGCGGCGATCGAGCACCTGGATCGAGCCCAGGCTGCCCAGGTCGAGACCCTGCCCGACCAGCTCGGTGAGCGGTGGCGCCAGCTCCTGGGCGGCCTCGTCGTAGAGCGGCCGCAGGGCGGCGAGACGGTCGGCATCGCCGGCCCCGGGGGCGGGCTCGCCGCAGCGGGCGTGGGCGGTCCGGCGGACCAGATCCCAATCGAGCATCGGCCCCGCCGCCGTCCCGCGCGACCGCCGCAGGCCCTCCCGGGCGGCGATCGCGCCGAGGAGCCCGAGCGCCGAGAGCGCAGCGATCCGCCGCCTGTCGGGCATGCCGTCGATCATAGGGGGGAGCCCCGCCGGACCCCCGGGGGGCGATCCCGGCCCGGGCTCATGCGCCCTCAGGCCAGGCCAGGAAGCGGTGGCGGCCGACGTGCTCGAAGCCGAGGTCGTGGTAGAGCGGGCCGAGCTCGGGGTCGCCGTAGCTGAGGAGGACGGTGCGGCGGGCGCGCACCCCGGCCTCGGCCGCCGCCACCACCGCCGCGGTGGCCGCCCCGCGGCGGCGGGCCGCCGGGTCGCAGGCGACCCCGCCCACCTCCACGGCCCCGGCGAAGGCGTGGGTCCAGCGGGCCACCGCGATCGGGCGCCCGTCGAGCTCGGCCAGCCAGCCGCGCTGCCAGCGGAGTCGCTCCCGCCACCGGTCCAGATCGTCGTCCCGCATCCAGGGAACGTGCCGGGTGATCGCCTGGACGGCAGCGGCATCGGAGACTCGGGCCGGGCGAGTGGGCGGCAGCAGGCGCCGGGGCCGGAACGGCCGCTGCAGGCGCGTGAGCCAGACGGAGTAGCCGTCCGCGCCCGCGAGCACCTCCGGGCTCTCGGCCGCGAGTCGGTCGGCCAGCGTCACGGGGAGGCCGAGGCGATCGAGCTCGGGCCGCCAGGCCCGGATGACGTCCAGGACCGCCGGCCAGGCGTCGGGCAGGGGGGCGCAGGAGACGGCCCGGCCCGCCCTCCGCACCACCACGGCCTGGCAGGCGCCCTCCGGTCCGATCACCGCGGCGACGACCGGACCGTCGGGGCGGCGGGAGGGCGGGGGATGCCGGAGGCCATCGAGCAGGGCGCCGGCGGCGAAGCCGGACGGCCCCTGGGCGGTGAGGAAGTCGACCGCAGCGGGGTGGGCGGCGGCGCCCCGGTGCTCGACCAGCCGCCAGCCGGCGGGCAGACCGGGGGCGGGGCAGGCCGGCGGGGCGCCCCGGGGGTCGTCGTCAAAGCGCATCCGTTCATGATCGGGGAGCCGCCGGGCAGGCGCCGCCGGCCCGGCCCCGCTGGCAGTGTCCGACCCCGACTGCTAGCACTCGCCACCCCCGAGTGCTAAAATCGCGGGAAGGTCAGGGGATGGATCCGTTCGGACTCCCTATTCGGTCAGGAGGACTGCATGGCGAAGCAACTTTTGTTCGACAGCGAGGCCCGGGCCGCCCTCAAGCGGGGCGTCGACCGGGTGGCGGACGCGGTCCGCATCACCATCGGGCCCAAGGGCCGCAACGTGGTCCTGGACAAGAAGTTCGGCAGCCCGGTGATCACCAACGACGGGGTGACGATCGCCAAGGAGATCGAGCTGGAGGACCCCTTCGAGAACATGGGGGCCCAGCTGGTCAAGGAGGTCGCCAGCAAGACCAACGACATTGCCGGGGACGGCACCACCACCGCCACCGTGCTGGCGTCCTCGATGATCACCGAGGGACTTCGCCACGTGGCCAGCGGCGCCAACCCGGTCCAGGTGAAGACCGGGATCAACAAGGCCGTCGACCTGGTGGTGGAGGAGATCAAGAAGCACTCGGTACCGATCAGCGAGCGCGAGAAGATCGCCCAGGTCGCCTCGATCTCGGCCGCCGACCCCTCCATCGGCGAGACCGTCGCCGATGCCATGGAGAAGGTGGGCAAGGACGGCGTCATCACCGTCGAGGAGTCGAAGGGGATCGCCACCGAGCTGGAGCTGGTCGAGGGGATGCAGTTCGACAAGGGCTACATCAGCCCCTACATGGTCACCAACGCCCAGGCCATGGAGGCGGTCCTGGAGGAGCCCTACATCCTCATCACAGACCGCAAGATCTCGGCCATCGCGGACCTGCTCCCGGTGGTGGAGAAGATCCACCAGAGCGGAAAGCCGCTGCTGGTCGTCGCCGAGGACGTGGACGGCGAGGCGCTGGCAACCCTCATCGTCAACAAGATCCGCGGCATCTTCACGGCGGTGGCGGTCAAGGCCCCCGGGTTCGGCGACCGCCGCAAGGCGATGCTGCAGGATATCGCCATCCTCACCGGCGGCACGGTGATCAGCGAGGAGCTGGGCCTCAAGCTCGACTCGGTCCAGCTCGACCAGCTCGGCAAGGCGCGCCGGGTCAAGGTCACCAAAGACGACACCACGATCGTCGAGGGCGCCGGCAAGAGCGACGGCATCAAGGGCCGGATCGAGCAGATCAAGGCTGAGATCGACAAGTCGACCAGCGACTGGGACAAGGAGAAGCTGCAGGAGCGTCTCGCCAAGCTGGCTGGCGGAGTGGCCGTGATCAAGGTCGGAGCCGCCACCGAGACCGAGCTCAAGGAGCGCAAGCACCGGATGGAGGACGCCGTGTCGGCCACCCGGGCGGCGGTCGAGGAGGGGATCGTCCCCGGTGGCGGAACCGTGCTGCTGCTGGCGCAGAAAGCGCTCGAGCACGTGCACTTCGAGGGCGACGAGCAGGCCGGCCTGCAGATCGTCCGACGGGCGCTGGAGGAGCCGGGGCGGCAGATCGCCAACAATGCCGGCGTGGAGGGCTCGGTGGTGGTGGAGAAGGTCCGTACCCTGCCCAAGGGCCACGGCTACAACGCCGCCACCGACGAGTACGTCGACATGGTCGCCGCCGGGATCATCGACCCCACCAAGGTGACCCGGTCGGCGGTTCAGAACGCGGCCTCGATCGCGGGCCTGCTGCTCACGACCGAGTCGCTCGTCACCGACATCCCGGAGAAGAAGGGGGCGGGCGCGGCGCCGTCGATGCCCGACTACTGACCCCGGCGGCGCCACCGCGCCACCGGCCGGCTGGGGACGGGGCGGCCTGCGGGCCGCCCCGTCTTCGCGCCGGCGGCGCGCGCCATCGAGCGCCGCGACCGCCGCCGCTACACTGACCGACTGCGGCGACGGCGCCAGACCGCGATGGGGAGGGCGAGCCCGTGGCGCGGGTGCGGGTACGACCGGCCCGGGCGGACGACCTTGCCGGGGCGGCGGCCGTGTGGCACGCGAGCGAGGGCCACCCGGGGTCGGCTCCTCCGTCGCCCTCCGCGACCGGATGGCTGCGCCACGTGCTCGCCACCGGCCGGCTGGTGGTGGCGGAGACGGACACCGGCCGGGTGATCGGATTCGCGGGCGCGCGACCAGAGGGGGCCCTCACCGCGCTCACCGACCTCTTCGTGCATCCGGGTCACCAGTCGTCCGGCGTGGGGGGACTGCTGCTCGACGCGGTACTGCCGACGCACGGACCGCGAGCGACCTTCGCGTCCGCGGACCGCCGGGCTCTCGGCCTGTACCTCCGCCGGGGTCTGCTCGCGCGCTGGCCCGCCTTCTACCTCGCGGCCGGCCGCGACGCGGTTCGCCTTCCAGATCGCGACCTGCAGACGCGTGAGGTCGACATGGTGGAGTCCCAATTCCTGGTTCAGGGCCCCGCCGACCCCGGCTTTTGGGCCGAGGCGGGGGCGATCGCCCTCGAGGTCCGCGACCGCCGGCGCGCACTCGGGCACGCGATGCTCACCTGGCACAGCCCCGAGTGGCTGCACCAGCCTGAGCTCGCCACCATCCTGGAGAGCTCGGCCGTCCGCGGCCACGCCGCGGACGTGGTCATCGCCGTGATCAGGGCCATGCTCGCCCGCGGGGCGGCCGGCGTCGCGCTCCAGGTCCCGGGCGCGCACCCCGCCCTCCCCATCCTGCTTGGGGCCGGCCTGCGCATCGCCGGCGTCGACATCCTCTGCGCCACCGCCGACTGCGGCGTGGCGGACCCCGAGCGCACCACCGTCCACGGCGAGCCGCTGCCGCCGATCTGAGGTGCCGGCCCGGGCTGCGATCCGACGCCCGGGACCGCCGGCCACCCCGCCGGCACACGGCATCTCGCCGACCCTCGCCTACACTTCCGCGCGATGGCCGCCAGCCCGCCCCCGACCCGGCCCGGACCCGGCGAGCGGGAACCGTCGCCGCCCGCCCCGGCGTCCTCTGAGGTGAACGCTCCCGCTGATGCGGACACGGTCGAGCGCTGGCTCGAACAATACGGAGACCTCGCCCTGCGCACCGCAGTCCTCGTCGTCGGCGAGCGGTCGGCGGCGGAGGACGCCGTCCAGGAGGGATTCCTGCGCGCCTGGCAGGCGCGCGGGACACTCCGCGACCCCGGCGCCGAGCGCGGCTGGCTGCTCGCGATCGTCGCCAATGCGGCTCGCTCCCAGCGCCGGCGTCGGGTGCCGGTGCCGACCGACGCCGAGCCCTCCGGGACGGCGGTCGGACCGACGGCCGACCCCTTCGACGCCCTCGACCTGGCGGCCGACCTCAGGGTCGCCCTGGCGGGGCTCCATCCCGAGCACCGCGACGTGATCGCGTACCGGATCGGCCTCGACTGCTCGGTGGAGGAGACGGCGGCGATCCTCGGCGTCGAGCCCGGAACCGTGAAGTCGCGCCTGCATCGGGCACTGGCGGAGCTCAGGCGGCGATGGACCCCGACGAGCTCCTGACCCGCCGGGTGCGCCAGGCGCTGGCGGCGGCGATGGAGCCGCTCACCCTCTCGTCCGCCTCGCGGGAGCGGATCCGGGGGACGCTCCGGGGCGCCGCGCCGATGGACGCGCCGGTGGACGTGCCCTCCCGGCCGGAGCGCCCGCCGGCCCTGCCCACCCGGTGGCGGCGGGGGCCCCGCGCCTGGGTCGGATCGCCGGCCGCGGTCCTCCGTCCCCCCGTGTGGGGCGCCGCGGGCGCCGCCCTGCTCGCGGCCGCGATCCTGGCGGCGGTGCTGGTCCCGCGCGGCGGCC
>DAHUZL010000012.1 GCA_027306655.1 Candidatus Dormiibacterota bacterium | reverse complement strand
CAGCGCTCCGCCGGCTCAGCCGGGCCGCCGTCCCCGTCCTGACCGGGTGCGGGGCACGCTCGACGGCGGCCGCCATCCCTGCTAGGGTGGGGATCAGCCCGGCAGCTCCGGTCCGTCCCACGTCCTCCCAGGAGCCATCGGCCATGACCCCCTCCGACCTCGCCACCGCCGCCGCCGCCCCGACCGTCGCCCCGACCGCCGCTGCGCCCGCCGCGCCCCCCGCCGTCGCTCCGGTCCTTCCCGCCCGCCCGCGACCGGCGGCCCCCGGAGCGGGTGTCGGCAGCGTCGGGCCGGCCACCCTCGCGATCCCCGGCGCGCCGATCGGCTTCCACGCCGCCCCGCTGGCACACCCCGAGACCGCCCTGCGCGCCCTCTCAGCGGACGTGGAGGCCCGGGTCCGCCGCCTCTCCGAGATGGAGGAGCGGCTGGCCCAAGCCGTGGAGGCGGCCCGGCGTGCGCTCAGCGATCAGGCCGAGGACCTCCGCCGCCGGGCGGGCCGGATCCAGGAGATCGAGGAGCGCGTGCGCTCGCTCAGCACCTGGGCGGAGGCCCAGGTCCGGGAGCGGGAGGCCGGCCTGGCCGAGCGCGAGCAGGCGGTCGGGGAGCGCGAGGCGAGGCTCAGCGCCCGCCGCTGGCCGTTCCGCCGCCGCTGACGCCGCCTCGTCTGCGGGCGGTCGCCTTCGACTACGGCGGCACCCTGGTCACCTTCCGGCGTCCGCTGGCCGCGCTCGACCGCCTCGACCCCGAACTCCGACGGCTGCTGGGGGGGCGCCGTAGGACGGCCGTCGGGGACGCGCCGCTGGCGCTGGCGCTCGACGCCGCCGTGGAGGCCGCCGACCGTGACCGCGTCGATCCCCTCCGCGAGCTCGACATCGCCCGGGTCTATGACACGGTCCTCGGCGGGCTGCTGGGGCGGCGGGTGCCCGCGCGCACGCGGGCCCAGGTGGTGTGGCTGCACCAGCGGGCCTGGTTCGACGGGGTGGTGGTCCGGCCAGGCGCCCTCGCAACCCTGGGGGCGATCCGCGCCCGCGGCCTGCGCACCGGGCTGTGCTCCAACGCGCCCTATCCGGCGTCAATCCTCCGCACCCAGCTGCGCCACCTGGGGGTCCTGCCGCTGCTCGACGCCGCCGTCTTCAGCAGCCAGGTCGGCTGGCGCAAACCCCACCCGCTGATGTTCGCGACGGTGGCGCGACGGCTCCGCGTCCCGGCGGCGTCGGTGCTCTTCGTGGGCGATGCGCCCGCCGCCGACCTCGAGGGGGCGCGGGCCGCCGGGATGCACGCCCGGCGGGCCCCGCGCGGCGCGGTCCCCCACTGGCGCCCGCTCCTCGAGACGGTGGACCGGCTTAGGAGCTCAGATTGACCAGGATCGTGCCGTTCGCGCCGACCGCGACGTAGCTGGTGGAGCCCGGGGGCAGCGCGATCCCGTTGAGGTCGTCGGTCGTCCCGCTGGGCGGGACCGCCACCTGCCAGCTGCCGAAGGAGCCGCTGAGCACGGTCCCCGCGGCCCCCGCCGCCATCAGGCAGTCACCCAGGCTCCCCCCGCAATACCCGCCGACGGCGACCGCGGTGAGGTTGGCGGCGGTCGGGCTGGTCTGAGCCGACCAGGTGGTACCACTGTCGGTGGAGGTGAGGATGGTGCCCCCGGTCCCCACCGCCCAGCCGGTGGACGCGCTCGTCGACGTCTGGAGGAAGGCGATCCCCGTGAGACCGGCGGTGGTGCCGCTGGTGACCGGGGTCCAGCTGGCTCCGCCGTTGGTGCTCTCGAGGATCGTGCCGCCGGTCCCCACCGCCTCCGCCGCGCCGGTGCCGGTCTCGGCGACGGCGTTGAGGCTGTAGTTGCCGGGGGGGACGGTGGTGAAGGGGGCGACGCCGCTCACGTAGGTCCAGCTCGCCCCGCCATCGCTGGTCGTGAGGATGGTCTGGTTGGTGCCGACGATGATGCCGTCCTGGGTGGTGCTGAAGGCGACCCCCTGCAACCAATCGCAGTCGGGGTAGGGGTTGCAGACCTGGGAGGGGATCGTCTGCTGGGTCCAGGTGCCTCCGCCATCGGTGGTGTGCAGGATCGCGCCGCCCTCCCCCACCGCCCAGCCGTCGCTGGGGTCGGTGAAGGTGACCGCGAGCAGGGCCTGGGTGGTGCCGCTCACCTGGGGCGTCCACGTGGTGCCACCGTCGGAGGACGCCAGGATGGTGCCGCCATCCCCGACCGCCCAGCAGTGGGAGGCGTCCGGGCAGCTCACCCCGTGAAGCGTGGCGGAGCCGCTCGGCGTCGGGGTCGGTGTGGGGGTGGGCGTGGCGGTCGGGGTCGGGCTGGCGGTCGGGGACGGGGTGGGCGTGGCGGTCGGGGTCGGGGTGGGCGTGGCGGTCGGGGTCGGGGTCGGAGTCGGTGTCGGCGTGGCGGTCGGAACCGGACCGGGGTTGGGACCGGGGGCGGGGCAGGGGGTCGGGGACGGGGTGGGCGTCGTCCCGGCTGACGAGGCCGGGTTGCTGGCCGACGAGGCCGGGTTGCTGGCTGACGAGGCCGGGTTGCTGGCCGACGAGGCCGGGTTGCTGGCCGACGGGGCCGGCGACGGCGTCGGAAGGGGTGTCGGTGCCGCAGCGCACGGGCCGCCTGGCGCCGGCAGGACGGTGAGGACGTAAGCCCGCCGTCCCTCCTTGCCGTGCGCGTCGCGCACCAGCACGGTGAATGCACTCCGGGTGCCGGAGGCGCTGGCCGCGGGCGTGCCGCGGATCACGCCGTCCGGCCCGAACGACAGCCCTGCAGGCAGCGCTCCGGCCACCAGGTGCCAGCCGAGCGGTGCGGTGCCACTCGGGGCGTGGAGCGCCACGACGTACGGCTGGCCCGCGGTCGCCGGGGGCAGCGAGGCGGGGATGATCTGGAGGCCCGGGACCGACACGACGAGGGCGCGCGATGCCAGCCCGCCGAGGCCGTCGCTAACCTGGACCGTCACCGAGAGGTTCAGCCCCGAATCCAGCGCCTGAGCGGCCGCGGTCAGCAGCCCGTCGGGCCGGAGCCGCAGCCACGAGGGCACCATCTCCGTGACCGGAATGGACCAGTCGTACCCGGGCGCCCCCCCGTTCGACTGGAGATACTGGATGAGCGGCTCGCCCGCCCGAGCCATCGGGAGCGACCCGGTGGCCACCGTCACGGCGGGAGCGATGGTGAGGCCCAACGATGAGCTGTTGCAGACTCGCACCCCGGCGCTGTCCGTGACGCAGAGGTCCAAGCTCTGGCCGAAGTCGCCGGCCTGGGTGGGCGTGCCGAACAGCTTGGGCACCAGCGAGACGGGGGGACTGCCGGCGTAGGCCACGATCGGAGGGATCCCGATCGAGAGCCCGGGGGGACCGCCGCTGACGCTGAACGTGTAGGGCGGGTCGCCACCGGAGGCCGCGACGACGTTGGCGTACCGGACCCCGACCTCCCCCTCGTGCAGGCTGGCCGTGTCCAGCGTCAGCGTGGAGACGGCGACCGCGAGGGTCAGCGTCACCGGCGGCGAGGTCGTCCAGAGGTCGCGGGCGACCACGTGCAGCACGGACGTGGTCCCAGAATCGCTCGCCAGCGCCGTCCCGCTGAGGACGCCGGTGGCAGGGTCGAGGGTGAGCCCCTGGGGAAGCTGGTCGCCCGGGCCGAGCGACCACACGTACGATCCCCCCGTTTCCGACGAGCCCGTGATCCCCGCCGTGGTCCCGCCCACCGCGGCGAGCGTCGTCTGGTAGGCCGCGCCCACCTCGGCGACCGGGAGAGCTCTGGTGGTGACGGTGGGGTCCGGGGCGATGACCATCGTGGTCGCGGCCTGGGCCCGGCCGAGGGCGCCGTCGACGACCCCGAGCACGATCGGGTAGCTGCCGGGGGCGGTCGGGGTCCCGCTGATGGTGCCGCCACCCCCCAGCGTCAGGCCCGGCGGCAGGGGCCCCGACCCGGTGCCCAGGAACCACCGGAACGGCCCGACGCCACCCGCGACCCCGGCGGCCTCCCGGTAGGGAGCACCGACATCGCCGCCCGGCAGCTGCGGCAGGATCGCCGGGGCCCGCTCGACCTGGATGGGCAGGATCGGCTCGGTGAGACCGCCGGTCGCATCCGCGAGAGCAATCCGGACCCGGTACCGGCCGGGTGGGACGTCGAACTGCCCCGAGAGGGTGGCCGCGAAGGGCGAGGAGCCGGCGAGAGCCAGGCGCACGATCTCGCTGCTGGGTCCGCGCGGCGGCGAGAACCCACCGGACCTCCGCACCCAGGCCCCGCCGGGCCCGATCACGCCGACGACGGTCCAGGTGTAGGGGAGGCTGTACGAGCCTCCTCCGGTCAGGCCCGCCTGATAGCCCCGACCGGTCTCGGCCGGGGGGAGCGTCGAGGGCGTGACCGTGAGCCCCACCGGCAGCCACAGCCAGGCGGAGGTGCAGCCGCCGCGGAGGTCGGTCACGGACACCTCGACCAGCGCGCTCTGGGCGCCGGGCGCGACGACACCCTGGATCTGGCCGGTGGAGTAGCCGTAGGCGGAGAGAAGGCTGAGACCGCTGGGGAGCGAGCTCGGGGCGCCGGAGCAGCTGCCCAGCGTCCAGTTGTAGTTGGAGACGCCGCTGCCGCCGGTGGCGGTGAGGCTCGTGGAGTAGCTCATCCCCGGCGCCGCCGCCGGGAGCTGGGCTGGGCTGGTGATGACCAGCTGCGGCAGGATGGTGAGCGAAAGGGATCGCGAGGCCTGAGCCTGCGCCTGGTCGGTCAGCCCGACCTGCACGGTGTAGGTGCCGTCGGTCCCCGGCAGGGGCGTCCCCTCGAGCTGACCCGTGTTGGGGTCGAGGCTGAGCCCGGCCGGCATCGGCACGGCGGCTCCCGCGGCGTCGGTGACCGAGGTGACCTCCCAGCCGTAGGGGGCGGTCCCGCCCGCGGCGCTCAGCGGCGCGACGTACGGCTCGCCGACGGTGGCATCGCCCACGTCGTACGTCGTGATGACGGGAGCCGGCGCGACATAGACGCCCACGTCCCCGAACGCCTCACCCTCGAGGTTGTCGCGCACCCGCAGCCAGACGTCGTAGAGGCCGGGCGTGGTCGGGACGCCGCTGACGACGCCGGTGCTCGGATCGAGCGTGAGCCCGGGTGGCAGCGGTGTCGCGATCGCCCCACCGGATGCGCTGGGTGCGTACGCATCCCACGGACTGTACGGGGGCTCGCCGCCCGACGCCGTGGGCTCGAAGGAGAACGGCACGCCCACCTCCCCTGTGAGCGGTCCGGAGGGCATCGTCACCACCGGGGCTGGCCGCAGCGGCCCGATCACCAGGGTGTCGACGGCGGTCGAGGGGGGATTGAAGCTGTCTTCCACGGTGGACTGCACGCTCTGCCAGTCGGTGAACGAGAAGGGCATCGTTCCCTGGGTGGTGGGGTTCCCGCTGACGACGCAGCCGGGCGCCTGCTCGCCGATGTTGTAGCCCCAGGGGATGTAGACGGTGCCCTGCGTGTAGCCCCAGCACTGGTAGGGGGGCGTGCCCCCCTGGTTCTGGTCCATGCTGGGGGTGAGGTCGTAGTAGTACCCGTTGTTGACCTCGGCGTCAGGCAGATCGTAGGTCTGCGCCTGTGGTCCCGGGATGACGGGGATCGTGAAGGTACCGTCGGTGGTCTGGCCGAGGGCGTCCGTTACTGAGACATCGACGCTGATGTCGCCCGAGAAGCTCGCGGGCGTGCCGGTCACGGTGAGGGTCCCTGACTGGCTGAGCGAGATGCCCGGCGTCGACGGCTGGGTCCCCACCAGGTTCCACTGCAGCGCCGCCACCGGAACCGAGATCGCCGCGCTCGAGGAGGTGCAGCAGCCTCCGGCCTGGAGCGGGATGCTGAGCGGACTCGCCAGGGTACCGGACTCCAGGGCTCCCAGCAGCGGCGGGGTGGTGATGACGGGCGGCGCGGCGGCCAGCGTCGCCGAGAAGATCGGAACCGACAGCTGGGCATTGACGTTGATGATCCCCCACAGGTTGGCGACGAAGCCGACGTTGAACTCGAGGCCGCCGGTGAGCGCCCAGCTCGGGTACGACGGCGGCTCCTGGAGCGTGAGCTCGAGGAAGAAGTCCATGCCGACGGTCGGACCGATCATCGGAGTGATGGCGGGTACCGACACGCCCCCGATCGACGTCGAGTAACAGATGTCGTAGCACCAGAATGCGAACGTGAACTTGGGCCCGACCGAGACCTTGAGGTAGCCGGCCGATCCCGGGGCGGGCGGCTGGAAGTTGTTGTTCGGGGTGTAGCTGTTGATCGGGGAGAGCTGGCCGTTGGCGTACGAGGCGCCCGCGTCCAGGGTGAACCCCTGCTGCTCCGTCATGGCGACGTTCGCGGTCGCGGCGACCTTGACGGTGAGGTCGATCTCCAGCAGGAAGGAGATGTTGACCGGGACCGGTCCGATCGAGAAGTTCACGTCGGGGATGCCGATGGTCTGGGGACCCCAGAGCTTGATCGTGTCCTGGCAGTAGGACCCCTTGGGGAATGCCAGGCTGGCGTGGATCCCCTCCACCACCTCGACGTAGGCGTCGGCGGTGAGGCCCTGGGTCCAGCTCCACGACGCGTCGAAGTGAGGCGTGATCGAGAACTGGACATTGCTGAGGGCGATCGTCGGCGCCGCTGCCCCGATGTTGGACCCGCAGCTGAGCGATGGGATGAAGTCGTTCGGCACCCCGCCGACGGTGGGTGACGGTGCGCCGCGCGGGTGCACCCCGGGGGCGGGCCGCGCGCCGCCGGAGACGGTGGGAGCGGACCGGGCCAGCAGACGGGTGGCCTGGGAGCCGGTGATCGGCGACGTGGGCCACTGGACGGAGAAGGCTCCTCGCGGGACGGCCTCCGCCAGGGTCGCTCGAGTGGTGCCCAGCACCAGCTCGCCGTTGGCGTCGGCCATGCTGGTCACCCTCTCCAGGAAGCCGCCGGGGGCGAGCGCGCTCGGCCCGGCGGCGATCACATCGCCGGGCTGGACCGAGGCCAGGCTGGGAGGGACCGGCGCGAAGACGAAGCTGGACTCGCTGGGCGTCACCGAGCGGAGATCGCCCAGCTGCCCGGCCG
Organism: Candidatus Dormiibacterota bacterium; assembly: GCA_027306655.1. Taxonomy (GTDB): domain Bacteria; phylum Chloroflexota; class Dormibacteria; order Aeolococcales; family Bog-877; genus DAHUZL01. The sequence goes on along the minus strand of DAHUZL010000012.1, from coordinate 20,492 downwards.
GCACCACCTTGGTGGTGTTGGCGACGGCAGTGAGGTAGCTCACCCCGACCACGGCGGACGTGCCGCTGGTGACCCGGACGGGGCTCCCGGTCACGGTGGGATAGAACGTGTCGGCACTCCCGGCGACCGGGCGGGCCGCGACGCGATACGTGCCGGGACCCACCGTCAGCACGGACGTCGCCGCGACCGTGCGGACGTAGCCCCGTGGGCCGGTGATCGAGACGGCGGCGGGGAGGCCAGCCGGGAGCTGGCCCACGGTGACCGCCAGTAGCCCCCGGTGCAGGCCCGGACGCATCCGGGTCGGGCCCACGACCAAGGTCAGCAGCGCGCTCGCCCGGGCGCCGCGCTGATCCGACACCATCACGGTCAGCGGGGCGATGTCGGGAGCCGCTGGCCTGCCGGTGATCAGCCCCCGTCTCGGGGCGAGGGACAGCCCGTGCGGGAGCGTCCCCGCCTCGACCGACCAGTCGTAGGGCGGGTCCCCGCCGACGGCCACCAGGGCGGCGCGGTAAGGCACGCCGACCGCGGCCCCCGCGAGCGAACGGGTGGCGATGGTGAGTGGCAGGGTCGATGCGCCCACCAGATAGCCGGTCACCACCGCGCCGACCTCCAGGGGGCCGGCGGACGTGGTGAGGTCGATCGCGCCCTGCGAGCCGAGCGGCACCAGCGCCAGGGTGCCGGCCCCGGGACCCGGGCTGACGGGCAGCGTGCCCTGCCCGGGAGGTGTCCCGCCGGACGGGAAGGCCGCGACGGTCGCCGAGTGGGTCGGGTCGATGGCGACAAGGTTCACCAGGGCGGCGACCGCGCCCGCGGCCGGAACGCCGCCGGTGCCGGCGACTCTCACGGTCAGGGTCCGCCCGGAGCGGAGCGGCTCGCGCGCCCGTGCGGTGCCGGCGCCGGGACCCGCGATCGCCAGCGGGGCCGCCAGGTCGACCACCCCGTCCCCTCCCCCGGGGGCGAGCCAGCCGATCAGGTCCGTCCGCAGGTCGACCGGCCCCCCGGAGATGGAGATCCCGACGGTGCCGTGGGCCCCGATCGGCAGCACGGCCAGGTCGGTGGCGGTCCGCCCGGGCGCGAAGCTGAGGGCGGGTCCGCCCGCGGGTCCGCCCGGTACCGGCATCCCGCCGGCGCTGCCGGTCCCGCGGGCGTCGGCGGCGGTCAGCCGGACCAGCGCCGCCACCACGCCGTGGGTCGGCACCCCGTCACGGCCGCCGACCGCCAGGGTGAGCAGGCGCGGGCTGCGCGGGGACACGCCGGGAGTGCCCGCCCCGATCCAGCCCGATCCGAGGGTCGCGGGAGCCGCGAGACCCGTGAACCGGTCGCCCGCTCCGGGTGCAAGGTAGCCGATGAGGTCAGCGGCGACGTCGACGGGCCCGGTCGAGGCGCGCAGGTCGATCGCCCCCCCCGCTCCCAGCCGCACCAGCGCCAGGGTCGAGGTCACCCGGCCGCGGGCGAAGACCAGTTGACCGCCCGCTGGACGCCGGCCCTCGCTCGGAAACGCGGTGAGCAGCCCCGATACCGGCGGGTCGACGGCGGTGAGCTCGACCAGCACCGCGACGGCACCGCTCGCCGGCACCCCCGCGCGCCCGGCGACCCCGACCCGTACCGTCGAGTTCGCGCGGAGCCGCCGTCCCTCCCGACCGGTGCCGCTCCCCAATCCCAGCAGCGGCGCCGGCGTGACCAGGTGGACCGCGTCACCGGGGGGATCCAGAGCTGTCGAGGCTGGAGCCGCCGCGGGCGCGACGCTGGCGGGAACGTGGGGGGGCGCCGACCGGCCGCCGCTCGCCCGCGCCGGAGCGGAGGCCTGCGCCGACACCACCCCGGCGAGCGACCCGCCGAGGACCGCCGCCGCGGCGGCCACCGCCAGCCAGGTCGAGCTCCGACGCGAGCCCTCCGTCCTCATCCCGCGCCCGCCGGTCGCTCGCCGCGCTCCCGCAGCTCGGCGATCGCTCCCATGAACTCGACCCAGCCGTCGAAGTCGCGGGGCGCCTCGGCGCCCTCCTCGTCCACCGTGCCCGCGAACCGTCCCGTGGCCGACACGCGGACGCGGATGACGACGGGACCGTCCTCGTCCCGGGCGGTGGCGGGCTCTCGTCCCATGGGTTGAGGGTCGCCCCTCGCGCCGCCGGTAGCATCGGGGGAGACCCCGCGGCCTTAGGCGGGTCCTCCGCCGCCGGGAGAGCCGGCGCTCAGGGGCCCGGGGCGCCGAGCCGGTCAGCCAGCGACCGCCGCGAGGAGATCCCCAGCTTGGCGTAGATGCGGCCCAGATGGCTCTCGACCGTCCGCGGCGAGAGGAACAGCGCGGAGCCGATCTCCCCGTTGCTCCGGCCCTCGGCGGCGAGACCGGCGATCCGCCGCTCCTGATGGGTGAGGTCGTCGGGCGCGGCGGCCCGCGACCGCCTGCGCCCGCCCGCGGCCCGCAGCTCCTCCTGGGCCGCCCCCGCCAGCCAGCGGGCGCCGCGGTGCTCGGCGATCCGGCCCGCCTCGGCGAGCACGGGCCGCGCCTCGATCGGGCGTCGGTTGTGGCGGAGGTGGCGCCCGCGCGCCAGCAGCACGCGCGCCTGCAGCAGGGGCAGGGTCGTCGCGGTGAGGTGGGCGAGAGCCTCCTCGAACCATGCTCCGGCCTCCCCGTCGCCGCGACGGCTGGCAACGAGACCGCGCCCGTGGGCGACCACGGCCCGCGGGCCGTGGCACGGCCAGGGGGCGGTCTGCGCCTCCAGCCATGCCACGGTGGCCTCGGCCTCGTCCAGCCGCCCGGCCGCCACCTGGGCCTCGATCGCGGAGCGAGCCCAGGGGACGGTGCACGGATCGACGATGCCGTCGCGGTCGGCCAGCTCCCGGCAGCGCCGGAAGTAGGGCAGCGCTTCGAGGGCGGAGCCGGACCGGGTCAGCTCCTCGCCCTGGACCGACCAGAGCCAGAGGAGGAGGAGCGGCCGGTGGCGATCGTCGCCGCCGAGGCGCCGGGCGAGGGCGCGGCAGCGGTCGGCCACCGGGTCGCCCCGCTCCTGGGCCATGTCCAGCCTCGCCACCTCCAGCCAGGGGGCCGCCGTCGGCACGAGCTCGACCAGGGCCACCATTCGATCGAGCAGCGCCTCGGACTCGTCGAGCCGGCCCAGCCGCTTCAGGGTGTCGCAGTGGCTGATCGCCAGGCCCGCGATCGGCATCGGCGCCCCCAGCAGGTCCAGCGGAGGGGCGGCCCGCTCATAGATTGCGAGCGCCTCGGCGAAGTCCTCCACCTGGCGCGCGACCCCGGCGCGGGCCAGGTGCACGCGCCACATCCAGGCCGCATCCCGGTCCCCCGCGGCAATCTCGGCCGGCGCCACGGTGGCGGACCGGACGGCCGCGACGCCGCGCGGGTCGCCGCCGATGGCGGCCGCCGTCCCCCAGGCGACGTCGGCGAGGGCCCGCTGAGCCTCGGTGCCGAGATCCGCCAGCGCCCGCGCCTCCTCCGCCCGTCGCAGCACGACCGGCATCGGATCCGTTGTCATCAGGGTGAGGGCGCTGTCCAGCAGGGTGTCGAGTCGGAGCACGGGGTCGAGGTCCCGCGTCGCCCCCACCGCCTGGTCGAAGTGCCGCGACGCCTCCTCCAGCCGGTCGGCGACGAACGCGGCCCGTCCCAGCTGGCGCAGGGCCATCACCGTCGCCTCCCGGGCGGGCGGCCCCTCCGTGAGGGCGCGCTCCACGGTGGCGATCGCCTGCTCGGGACGGCCGGCCGCCAGCAGCGCCTCGCTGAGCAGCAGCAGGCGGGCGGGCGCCGCGGAGGCGCCGGCCAGGTCGACCGCATGGCTCAGGTGGGTGACGGCCGTGACCGCGCCGCCGGTCCGTAGCGCCCGGAGCCCGGCCGCGTCGAGGACGCGGAGCGCCTCCGGATCGCCGCGGAGCTGGCCCGCCACCGCCTGCTCCGCCGCCTCCTCCGGGTCGGCTCCGGCGGCGACGAGCGCGCGCAGCGCCTGGGCATGGAGCTGCGAGCGGAGCGGACCCGGCAGGTCCTCGTACAGCGCCTCCCGGAAGAGCTGGTGGACGAAGCTCACGAGGCCATTCCCCAGCGGCTCCACCAGCCCCAGGCGCAGCAGCGCGGTGAGCGCCTCGGTACCGTCGGCGGCGGTGAGACCGGCCGCGGGCGGGACCAGCTCGGCCCGGAAGCGGGAGCCGAAGACGCTCGCCACCTGGGCGTAGCGGAGGGCGGGTGGGGACACCCCGGCGAACCGTGCCAGGAGGAAGCTGGCGCCGGCGGTCCGCGCCTCCATCCGGGGAACCGACCCCCCGTCCCGCATCGCGAGCGCGATCTCGCGGATGAGGAGGGGATTGCCCGCGCACAGGGCCTGGGCGCGGGCGACCACCTCGGGGGTGGACGGGTGCCCGAACGTCTCCGCGAGCAGCCGGCCGGATGCCGCCTCGCTCAGCGGCTCCAGGCGTTCGAGCTGCGCCGCGCCGGCGTGGACCAGCTCCTCCGCCATTCCCAGCGCCCCGGGCGGCCAGGGCCGCATCGTCGCGACCACCGCGACGGGCAGGTCGGCGAGACGTCGGCAGAGGAAGGCGAGCAGGGCGAGCGAGTCGGCGTCCGCCCACTGCAGGTCGTCCAGGGCGATGAGGCACGCCGCCGGCCGCGCCTGGAGCCAGCGCTGGACGGCGTAGAACCGGGCCGCCCGCGCGTCGGGCGGGTCCGGCACGCGGGGGGGCGGATCGAAGAGGTCGCCCGCTCCGAGCCCGGCGAGGGCGGTGGCCACGAGCGCGAAGGGGAGGCCGACCTCGGCGACGACCCCGGCGGCGCTGCCGACGCGGAGCGTGCCCGCGCCGGCGATCGCCTCGCCCAGCACGCTGGTCTTGCCGAGTCCGGCGTTGGCGACCAGGAAGACCACCGACGGGCCTCCGGCACCGGCGGACGCACAGGCCGTGCGCACCAGGTGGAGTGCCCGGTCGCGCTCGTGGAGCCGGCTCGGCATTGGTCCCCCCGCCTGCACCCCGGCGATTGTAGGGCGTGGGTGACCGTCGGGCTCCGCCTCGGCGCGCCGAGTCTCGCGGCCAGCGCGGAGAGCGCAAAAAGCGCGGAGAGCCGGCGTACACTGCGATGGTGCGGGCGATCCCGGGCGGGGGCCGCGGGCCGCTCGGCTGACCTCGGGGACGACAATGCAGTTCGCCGAGTACCTGCGGGCCCGCTGCCGCGAGCGGGGCCTCTCGCTGCACCGGCTGGCGCTCCTCTGCGACCTGAACCAGATCTACTTCTACCAAGCCGTCGGCAAGAATCGCTCCACCCCGCCGCCGTGGGTGCCGTGCCGCGCTGCCCCCCACCTGGGGGTGAGCCACGTCGACCTCCTCATCGCCCCCGGTCACCTGCGCGACGACGACCTTGTCGCCCACCGCCGGGCCCGCCGCCCCGGGCGCGCGGCACCCGGTCCCCTGCCGGGCCTTGAGCGCTGAGCTCCGGCGCGAGGCCGGCGGAACCCGGCGGGCCGGCCGGCCGCCCGCCATCCTCCACCTCGACCTCGACGCGTTCTTCGCGTCGTGCGAGGAGCTCCGCCACCCCGAGCTCCGGGGACGGGCGGTCATCGTGGGGGGGGCGCACGCCCTTCGCCCGGGCGAGCAGGGGCCGCTCGGCCGGGCGGTCGTCTGCGCCGCCTCGTACCCGGCCCGCGCCTTCGGCGTGCGCTCGGCGATGCCGCTCGCGGAGGCGCGTCGCCTCTGTCCCGCCTCCTTCGTCCAGCCGGTCGACATCGAGCACTACGCCGAGGTCTCGCGGAGCGTGTTCGCCGTGCTCGCGACCGTCACGCCGCTGGTGGAGCCGGCGTCGCTGGACGAGGCGTACCTCGACATCACCGGCTCGGTCCGCCGCTTCGGGCCGCCGGAGGTGATCGCCCGCGACCTGCGCCGGGCGGTCTGGGACCGGTGCCGGCTGCGCGCCTCCGTCGGGGTGGCCACCACCAAGGTCGTCGCCAAGGTCGCCTCGCGGCGCTGCAAGCCGGACGGGCTGCTGGTGGTCCCCCCGGGGACCGAGGCCCGCTTCCTGGCCCCCCTCCCGGTCGGCGACCTCCCGGGGATCGGGCCGCGCACCGCGGAGCGGCTGCGCCAGCTCCGGGTGGCGACCCTGGGGGAGCTGGCCCGCCGTCCGACGGCGTCGCTCACGGCGGCCCTCGGCCCGGGAGCCGCGGGGCTCGCCGCCCGAGCGGCCGGGATTGACCCGACCCCGGTGGTCCTCCCCGGGGTGCCGCGGTCGATCAGCCGGGAGGAGACGTACTCGGCCGACCGCCGCGACGCGGACGGGCTGCGCCAGCGCTGCCTCGCCCTCGGGGCCGAGGTGGGGCGCCGGTTGCGGGCACGCCAGCTCGTGGCCCGGGTGGTGACGCTGCGGATCCGCTATGCCGACTTCGAGACGGTCGCCCGCCACCGGACCCTGCCGTCGCCGGTCGATGCCGATCGGCTGATCGGCGAGACGGCGGCCGCGCTGCTGGCGGCGACCCGGGTGGGCGGGCGCGCGGTCCGGCTCCTCGGGGTCGGGGTGGAGCAGCTCGCAGCCGCCGCCCAGCTGGACCTCTTCACGGCACCGTCGGCCGCGCCCAGCGGGCTCGACCGGGCACTCGACGGGCTCCGGCAGCGGTTCGGTCCGGCCGCGATCCGGCGGGGCGCCGAGGGGGCGGGACCGGCCCTGGACTGGAACCGTGACCACCTCGACCCGTCGGCCCCGCCGCTCCCGGACTGAGCGGGGCCCGGTCCGGGCCCGCAGTATCATCGCCGCCGTGGCCGCGCCCACCGACGTGCTCTGCTGGACGATCGAGCGCGACGGCGCGGTCGCCTCGGTCCGCGAGGACGGCCGCGTCACCGGCGACGACCAGGGGCTCTGCGACTACCTCGGCGCGCGCCTCCGGGAGCCCGTCGTGGTGTACCGCCGGGGCACGGTGCGCCCGGGCCCGGCGGCCGTCCGTGAGGCGGCGCGGCCCGTGCGGCTGGCCCCGGGGGACCGTCGCTACGTGGTCGCCCGCATCCGCACCCTGACGGCGGAGGACCCCGGGCTGCGCCTGCGCGGGATCGAGTGGGTCTGAGCGGGGCGCCGTACCGGTTCTGCCCTCACTGCGGGGACCGGCTGGCGCCACGGGTGGTGGAGGGGCATGCCCTCCCCGGCTGCCCCTCATGCCCCTTCGTCGCCTTTCGCGACCCCAAGGTGGTGGTCGCCGCGATCGCCGTCGACCGCCAGGGCCGGGTCCTGGTGATCCGCCGGGGGATCGCCCCCGGGCTCGGGGAGTGGGCGCTTCCCGGGGGCTACGTCGACTTCGACGAGCACCCCGAGCAGGGGGCGCGTCGCGAGTGCCGGGAGGAGACCGGCTGCGAGCTGGGCCCGGTGCGCCTGGAGGGCGTGTTCCACGTCCGCCTCGCCGACGCGGGACTGGTCGTCGTCGCCTACAGCGGACGGGTGAGGGCGGGCCGGCCGTGCCCCACCCCGGAGGCGCCCGAGCTGGGATTCTTCGCGGCCGACGGGGTGCCCCGGCTGGCGTTCGAGAGCCACCGCGAGGCGCTGGCCGCCTGGCGCGCCGCGGCCCCGGTCGTCGGCGCCGGGGTGGGCTGACCGCCATGCTCCGCCGCGGCTGCCGCGCCGCCTGCGCCTCATGCCTGCTGCCTGTCATCCTGGTGGCGGCGGCCCTGGGCTTCGTCTATCACCAGCTCACCACCGCGCCCGCCTACGCCGCGGTGGTCCCGAGCCCGGACGCCGCGATCCAGGCCTCAGTCGGGGGCGCGGTGGCCCGGGCCCGGCGCCAGCGGGCCGGCGTGGCGTCGGTCCAGCTCAGCGATGCCGAGGTCACGACGCTGCTGCGTCTGGCGGCCGGGACGTCGCCCCCGTTCACGAACCTCTCCGTCCACCTCGAACCCCGCCGGCTGGTTGTGACCGGCACCCTCCGGCCGGCCGGCCAGCGGGTGGTCGTGAGCGGCCAGTTCCTCCTCCAGCCGGCCGGCGGCGTCGCGGTCGCGCTCCAGCCCGAGCGGATGTCGATCGGCCAGATCGGCCTCCCCGGCGCCCTGGACCACCTGGTCGCCACCGCGCTCCCGGGCCAGTTCGACCTCCCGCGCGTGGGGGGGCCGCAGCCCCTCGACGTCCTCTGCGTTGGGGCCGGGGTGGGGCGGCTGCTGCTCGCGGTGCGCCTGCCCGGCCCGGCCCCGGGCGGGAGCCCGAGCGCGGCGGCGATCTGCGCCGGGCCGGGAGGCTGACCGTGCCCGGCGATCGGCGGTCCGGCGCGCCGCCCCGACTGACCCACGTGGGGACGGCGGGCGAGGTGGCCATGGTCGACGTCACCGAACGTCCGCCCACCACCCGCCGGGCGGCGGCACACGGCCTCGTCCGCTGCAGCCCGGCGGCGGCGGCCGCGATCCGGACCGGGGCCGCGAGCAAGGGCGACGTCCTCCTCACCGCCCGCCTGGCCGGGATCCAGGGGGCCAAGAGAACCCCGGAGCTGATCCCCCTCTGCCACCCCCTCGCCCTCACCCACGTGGACGTCACCTGCGCCCTCGACGACGCCCGGGGGGGCGTTTGGATCGGGGCCAGCGCCCGCTGCCACGGGCCCACCGGGGTGGAGATGGAGGCGCTCACGGCGGTGGCGGTGGCGGCCCTCACCGTGATCGACATGGTGAAGGCGATCGACCCCTGGGCCACGATCGTCGAGGTGGCGCTGGTGGAGAAGTCGGGGGGGCGGTCGGGCGATCGGCGCCGGCCGGCGGGCGGCCCGGCGCCGGAGGCGCGCGATGGCCCCCCGGGCTCAGCCGGTGGCGGCTGACCCGGCCGCCGCCGGGGCTTCGTCGGCCCCCCATTCCACCGGATCGCGCCCGGCGGCGGCCGCGAGCGCCCGGCGCATCACGTCCCGCGGCGGCGGATGGCCGGTGAGGGCCGCGAAGGTGGGGCCCGCCTGCTCCAGGAGATGGCTCAGGCCGTCGCAGACCCCGCACCCGCGGGCCGCGGCCGCCCGCTGGAGCGGGGTGGGACCGCCCGGGCGGTAGACCAGGTCGTAGACCAGCAGGCCGGGGTGCAGGTGCTCGGCGGGGACCGGGCTGGGGTCGTCCGAGGCCATTCCGAGCGGGGTCGCGTTGACCACCAGGGCGCAGTCGCGGAGCCGGCCGTCGGCCGCCGCCGCCAGCGGCAGCACGGTGGGTCGCCCCCCGAGCCGGCCCCGGTCCCGCTCCACCAGCCGGGCGGCCGCCGACGGCCGTCGCGCCAGCACCCAGACGGCGGGCGTGTCCAGCTCCCGGAGCGCCTCCAGGACGGCGGCGGCCGCCCCGCCCGCGCCCAGGACCGCGACCGGTCCCCGCGCCAGATGGCGGGCCCGGCGGGTGAAGGCGGTGCGGAGGGCGAGGACATCGGTGTTGTCGAGGTGAAGCCGCCCCTGGCGGTTGACCAGGAGGTTGCCGGCGCCACAGCGCCGCACCGCAACCGAGCAGACGTCGGCGCGGTCGACGACCGCCCGCTTGTGCGGCATCGTTATGTTGGCGCCGAGGCAGTCGTCGCGGCGCAGCCGCGCGACCGCCTGGTCCAGCTCCTCCCGACGGACCTCCCACGACGCGTAGCGGGCGTCGATGCCACAGGCGGCGAAGGCGGCGGTGTGCATCACCGGCGACAGCGAGTGGGCGACGCCCTCGCCGAGCAGGAAGGCGCGGCGGGGAGGCACCGGACAGTCAGCCGGCCGCGGGCTCAGCGACCCGCGGCGGCGGGGAGCAGGTCCTTCAGGATCAGATCCGCGGCGGGCCGCCGCGTATACACCACCACCTGGTCGCCGGCCTCCAGCGGCGCCTCGGGGTCGATCGGCTCGCCGGCGCGCACCACCAGCAGCACGCGTTCCCCGGCCAGGGAGGCGATCTCGTCGGTGCGGTGCCCCACCACCTCCCCCAGCGGCACCGTGATCCGGGCCAGCGACGCCTCCGTGCCATCCAGGGGCAGCCCCAGGACGTCGCCCGCCTGGGCCAGCTCGCTGTCGATCACGCCCAGGATCACGTCGGTGGCGGAGACGGCGACGTCGACGCCTAGCTGGTGGAAGAGACGCACATTGCGAGGGTTGTTGACCCGGGCGAGGGTGCGGGGAACGGCGAACGTGCGCCGGGCAAGCTGACAGGCAATGAGGTTGTCCTCGTCGTCGCCGGTGACGGCCGCCACCACGCTGGCGCGCTCGATCCCGGTGGTGGCGAGGAACGCCATCTCGTCGCCGTCGCCGACCAGGATCGCGCAGCGGCCCAGGTGGCTGCCGAGGGCGGCCGCGCGGGCGTGGTCCTTCTCCACCAGCGCCACCTCGTAGCCGCTCTCCAGGAGGTGCTTGGTGAGGTAGTAGCCGACCTTGCCCCCTCCGACCACGATGATGTACGGGGGGCGTGCCTCAGCCACGGCCGCCACCCGGCGCCCCCGTCCCCAGCGGCTGCGGCACCGCCTCCTCCGGGTCCGGGCCGGACCCGGAGGCCGCCCGCCGGGCGGAGTCGGCGGCGTCGGCGCCCTCCTCGAAGAACGTGCGGGCGATCCCCGCCCCGACCAGGGTGGGGCAGTAGGTGTAGAGGCCGAGCTCGCGGTAGACCCGCTCCCGGATGGGATCGTAGATGCGGGTCATGACCCGGGGGACGTGGAAGATCTCGCGCGCGATCTGGGCCGCCATGATGTTGCGGTTGTCGCCGTTGGTGACGGTGAGGAAGCCGTCCGCCCCCTCGACGCCAGCCCGCTCCAGGACGTCCTGGTCAACCCCGGAGCCCACCACCATGGTGCCCGGGAAGTCGACGCCGAGGCGGTCGAAGGCGCTCTCCTGGCTGTCGATCACGGTGACCTCGTGCCCGGCCTGGGCCATCTGCCGGGCCACCGTCGACCCGACCCGGCCGCAGCCGACGATCAGGATCCTCACGCGGGCGAGTATAGACCCGGCCGCCGACCGGCCCGGCGCCGGGGACCGGCTCCGACGACCGGGGCGGCGCGGGCACAATGGGCGGGCGATGCGCTTCAAGCTGCGGGCGGGACCACGTCCGACCGCCGACCCGGCCACCGACCCCGCCCCCGAGTCCGCTGCCGGCGTGCTGCGGCCGCGTCGGATCGTGGTGCCGGTGAGCGGACGGCCCGGCGACGCCGACGCGATGCGGATCGCCTGCCGGGTGGCCCGGCCGGATCGGGCCACCATCCACGCGCTCCGGGTGGTCGAGGTGGGCCGCAACCTGCCGCTCTCGGTGCTACAGGACGAGGACCTCGCCCGAGCCGAGCAGGATCTCGCCCGGGTCGAGCGGGTCGCCCGCGAGGCGGGGGTCACGGTCGAGACCGGCGTCCTGCAGGCGCGCGAGGCGGGGCCGGCCCTGGTCGACGAGGCCCGCGGCCGCGAGGCCGACCTCTTCGTCATCGTGGTCGGCGAGCGTCGCCGCCTGGGGGAGTTCCAGCTCGGCCGCACCGCCTCGTACATCCTCGCCAACGCCGCCTGCCGGGTGCTGCTCCTGCGCGAGTGGGGCCCGGACCACCCCGGCCGGGGCCGGATCGAGGCCCAGCCCGCGATCGACTGAGAGGCGCCGGCTACCGCGGCGGACCCGGCTCGATCCCGGGCAGCGCCGGCGGTCGGCGGGACCGCCGGCGGACCCACCAGACGCCCGCGACCACCAGGGCCGCCAGGGCGACCAGGGAGGCGATCCCCAAGGGCGGCCCGGCCCGGTTCAGCAGCAGCCGGTAGTGGGCCCCCAGCTGGTCCCCGGCGACCAGAACCCCGGTGCACCAGGTGAGCGAGCCCAGCGCCATCGCCGGGTAGAACGCGCGGGGGGGGATCTGGGCGATCCCGGCGGCGTAGGAGGCGATGTTGCGGGCGACCGGCAGCACCCGCGACACGTACACCGCGACCGCCCCCCGCCGCGCCATCCGCCGCTGGGCCGACGCCAGCTGCTCCGGGCTCACCCACCGGCCGAGACGGGTGCGCTCGAGCACCACCGGCCCCAGCCAGCGCCCGATGCTGTAGGAGAGGGCCGCGCCCGCGGCCGCGCCGCCGACGGCGCAGACCACGAGCACCGGCAGCGCCACCGTGCCCCGGTGGGCGAGGTACCCCAGGAAGAGCAGGACCAGCTCGTCGGGCAGCGGCAGCCCCGCCGACTCCGCCGCCAGCCACGCGACGGTGAACCCGTAGACCCCGACCGCGGGGAGGGTGACGAGGGCGTGGAGGACGGCGTGGACCACCGGCTCAGGCCCGGCCGGGCGGCGGCCGCCCGGCCTCAGGCCTCCTCGAGGTCCCCGGGCGGCGCCACGCCGGCCATCGAGCCGACCGAGTCCCCCTCCGACAGCCGCATGATGATGACGCCCCGGGTCTGGCGCCCGGAGATGCGCACCCCTGTGAGCGGGATTCGGATGATCTGGCCGCCGGTGCTGATCACCATCAGCTCCGCGGAGGTGTCCTCGACCACCCGCATGCCCACGATCCGGCCGATCCGCCGCACCGCGTGCTGGTCGATCGTGTACACGCCCTGGATGGCGCGGCTCTTGAGCGGGTAGTCGGCGAGCGGGGTGAGCTTGCCGAAGCCACCCTCGGTGACCACCAGGACGAAGCCCTCCGGCCGCACGATGTCGACCCCGGCCACCTCGTCGCCCGGGCGGAGGCGGACCGCCATCACCCCCTGGGTGTCGCGTCCCATCGGCCGCACCTGGCGCTCGCTGAAGCGGAGCGCCTTGCCGGCCCGCGTCACCAGCAGGACCTCGTCGCTGCCGGTGCTGATGCGGACCCAGTTGAGCTCGTCGCCGTCGCCGAGGTTCATCGCGATCAGCCCGTTGCGGCGCACCACCGCGTAGGCGGCGCTGGGGGTCTTCTTGACCTGGCCCAGCTTGGTCGCCATCACCATGTAGGTCTCGTCGGAATAGGCGTCGACCGTCACCATGGCGGTGACCTTCTCGGCCTGCTCGACCTCGATCAGGTTGATCACCGGCAGGCCCTTGGCCTGGCGGCTGACGTCGGGGATCTCATGGGTGCGGAGCCGGAACACCCGGCCCCGATTGGTGAAGAAGAGCAGGTCGGAGTGGGTCGAGGCGGTCTGCAGGTGCTCGACGTAATCCTCCTCGCCGACCCGCTTGGCCCCCACCACGCCGCGCCCGCCGCGCCGTTGCTGGCGGTAGGTGTCGACCCCGGTGCGCTTGATGTAGCCGCGGTGGGTGAGAGTCACCACCACCTGCTCCCGGGGGATGAGGTCCTCCTCGTTCATCTCCAGGTCGCCGAGGACGATCTCGGTGCGGCGAGGGTCGCCATAGCGCCGCTTCAGCTGCAGCAGCTCCTCACGGACCAGCTCCATCACCTGGCGCACGTTGGCGAGCACCCCCTCCAGGTAGGTGATCCGCTTCAGCAGCTCCTCGTGCTCGGCCTGGAGCCGGTCCCGCTCCAGCCGGGTGAGGCGGCCCAGGCGCATGTCCACGACCGCCTTGCTCTGGCGCTCGCTGAGCTGGAAGCGGGCCTCCATCTCGCGCTGGGCGGCGGCCTCGTCGGCGGCGGCGCGGATCAGCTGGATGATGGCGTCGAGGTTCTGGAGCGCGACCTGCAGCCCCTCCACGATGTGGGCCCGCTCGCGGGCCCGCTCGAGGTCGAAGCGGGTGCGGCGGACGACCACCTCGCGGCGGTACTCGAGGTAGTGGTTCAGCATCCGCCGCAGCGAGAGCACCTCGGGCCGGCCGTCGACCAACGCCAGCATGATCGCGCCGAAGGTGGTCTGCAGCTGGGTGTGCTTGAAGAGATTGTTGAGCACCGTGTGGGGGCGGGCGTCGCGCTTCAGCTCGATGACGAGTCGGGTGCCCTCGCGCCGGCCGGTCTCGTTGCGGAGATCGGCGATCCCCTCCAGCTTGCGCTCGTTGACGAGCTCGGCGATGGTGGCCAGCACCCGCGAGGGGTTCACCTGGTAGGGCAGCTGGGTGACGATGATCTGCTCCCGGCCGGCCTTGGACTCCTCGAAGATCACCCGCGCCCGCTGCACCACCCGGCCGTGGCCGGTGGCGTACATCTGGGTGAGATCGCGGGCGTAGATGAGCCCGCCGGTGGGGAAGTCGGGTCCCCGCACGAACCGCATCAGCTCCTCCACCCCGGCCTCGGGGTGGTCGATGAGGTGGATCAGCCCGTCGCAGACCTCGCCCAGGTTGTGGGGAGGGATGTTGGTCGCCATCCCGACCGCGATGCCGGCGGCCCCGTTGACGAGCAGGTTGGGCAGCACCGCGGGCAGCACCGCCGGCTCCTGGCGCTGGCCGTCATAGGTGTCCTGGAAATCGACGGTGTCCTTCTCGATGTCGGCCAGCAGCTCGGCGGCGATCGGCGCCATCCGGGCCTCGGTGTAGCGGTAGGCGGCGGGGGGGTCGCCCTCGGGCGAGCCGAAGTTGCCCTGGCCGGCGATCAGCGGGTAGCGCATCACCCATGCCTGGGCCAGTCGCACCAGGGTGTCGTAGACGGAGAGGTCGCCGTGGGGGTGATAGCTCTTCAGCACCTCGCCGACGATGGCGGCGCACTTCTTGGTCGGCGAGGCCGCCGTCATCCCCTGCTCCAGCATGGCGTAGAGGATCCGGCGCTGCACCGGCTTCAGCCCGTCGCGGACGTCCGGAAGCGCCCGCGACACGATCACGCTCATGGCGTAATCGAGGTAGGAGGAGCGCATCTCCTGCTCCAGGTCGACCCCGCGGACAGTGCCGGTGGGCGGGGTCACGTCCATCGGTCCGTCCCCAGCCGGCGGTCGTCCGCGCCCGTCCCGGCCGCCGTGGCCCCCGCGGCGGCGGCGGCGCCGGTCGGGGCGGCGGCCAGCAGCGCGGCAATGAGCCGACCCTCGTGGGCGGCGGCCGCGGCCCCCAGCAGGGCGTGGGCCACCGCCACCGCATCGGAGCGGCCGTGGCTCACGAAGACGAGGCCGCGGACCCCGAGCAGGGGAGCTCCGCCGGTGCGGCGCCAATCGAGCCGGTCCCGCAGCGCCCGCAGCCGGCCCCGGAGGAGGAGGGCACCGAGACGCGCCTGCGGCCCCCGGGTCAGCTCGGTGCGCAGGGTCCGGAAGAGCAGGTCGGCCACGCCCTCCGCGGTCTTGAGGGCGACGTTGCCGACGAATCCATCGCTCACGACGACGTCGACCGTCCCCGCCACCAGGTCGCGGCCCTCCACCGGACCGCGGTACTCCGGCACCTCGCGCACCAGCAGGCGATGGGTGAGCTGGACCAGCTGGTTGCCCTTGCCCGGCTCCTCCCCGTTGCTGAGCAGCCCCACCCGCGGGCGCGGCACGCCCAGCCCATGACGCGCGAAGGCGATCCCCAGGTGGGCGAACTGGCAGAGCCACTCGGGCCGGCAGTCCACCTGGGCCCCGGCGTCCACCAGCAGCGACGGCCCGGCGGGGGTGGGCAGCACCGTCCCGATCGCGGGCCGGGCGATCCCGGGGAGCCGGTGCAGGTGGAGGAGCGCGGCCGCCATCGTCGCTCCGCTGTTGCCGGCGCTGACGGCGGCGGCCGCGCCACCGCCCGCGACCAGGCGGATGGCGACGGTGACGCTGGCGTCGGGGGTGGCGCGCACCGCCTGGGCGGGATGGGCGTCCATCGGGATGACCGCGCCCGCAGCCACCACCGGAAGGCGCGGCCGCAGCCCCGGGTCGGCGCCCTCGAGCTCGGCCTGGATCCGCTCCCGGTCGCCGACCAGGTGGACCGTGAGATCGGGTCGGGCGCGCACCGCCGCCACCGCCCCGGCGACCAGCGGAGCCGGCCCGTTGTCACCGCCCATGGCGTCGAGCGCGACCCCCACCGGGGCGGAGGCCGAGGCGGTCGTCATCACACGTCCAGGTTGCGCACGGCCTTGGCGTGGGTCTGGATGAAGCGCTTGCGCGGCTCCACGTTCGGGCCCATCAGACGATCGAAGATGTCGTCGGCGGCGAGGGCGTCGCCGACCTCGACCCGGAGCAGCACCCGGTGCTCGGGATCGAGGGTCGTCTGCCAGAGCTGTTCGGCGTTCATCTCCCCGAGACCCTTGTAGCGCTGCGGCGCCTGCGCCCGGTCGCCCATCGCCTTCAGCTTGACCCGGAACTCCTCCTCCGAGTAGGCGTACTCCACCTGTCGCCCCTTCTGCAGTCGGTAGAGCGGCGGTTGCGCGATGTAGAGGTAGCCGTCGGTGATCACCGGCTGGAGGTGACGCCAGAAGAAGGTGAGCAGAAGGGTGCGGATGTGCGAGCCGTCGATGTCGGCGTCGGCCATCAGCACCACCCGGTGGTAGCGCAGCCGGGTGATGTCGAACTTCTCGCCGACGCCGGTGCCGAGGGCGGTGATGAGGTTGCGGATCTCCTCGTGCTGGAGGATGCGATCCTCGCGCGCCTTCTCGACATTGAGGATCTTGCCCCGCAGCGGCAGGATCGCCTGGAAGCGGCGGTCCCGCCCCTGCTTGGCGGTGCCGCCCGCGCTGTCGCCCTCGACGATGAAGATCTCGCTGAGCTCGGGGTCCCGCTCGCTGCAGTCGGCGAGCTTGCCGGGCAGCGTGGCCGACTCCAGCAGCGACTTGCGCTGGACCAGGTCGCGGGCCCGAGCGGCGGCGGCCCGCGCCCGGGCGGCGGTGAGCGACTTCTCGATGATCCGGCGCCCGTCGGCGGGGTTCTCGTCGAGGTACTGGCCGAGCGCGTCGCCGAGCACGGTGGAGACCTGGCCGACGACCTCGGAGTTGCCCAGCTTGGTCTTGGTCTGGCCCTCGAACTGCGGCTCCTGCAGCTTGACGCTGAGGACCGCGGTGAGCCCGTCGCGGACGTCCTCGCCGGAGAGGTTCGGGTCCTGCTCCTTGAGCAGGCCGGCACGCCGCGCGTAGCGGTTGAGGGTGGCGGTGAGCGCGCCCCGGAAGCCGGTGAGATGGCTGCCGCCCTCGACCGTGTTGATGTTGTTGGCGTAGGCGAGGACGTGGTCGATGAAGCTGCTGTTGTACTGGAGGGCGATCTCGATGGTGCTGCCGTCGATCTCCCGCTCCACGTACATCGGGCGGGACTGGATCGCGCCCTTGTCGCGGTTGAGGTGGCGGACGAAGGCCTCGATCCCGCCCTCGAAGTAGAACGTGGCCTGGGTGTCGGGCTCGGTCCGCTCGTCGACGAGCTGGAACGCGACCCGCTTGTTGAGGTAGGCGAGCTCGCGCAGGCGGGTGGCGATGGTGTCCCAGTTGAACTCCCGCGCCTCCTTGAAGACCTCGGGGTCGGGCCAGAACTGGACCCGGGTGCCCCGCCGTCCCGACTCCCGGTCGGGCTCGGAGCGGAGCGGGTGCTGCGCGGCGCCGCGCGCGTATTCCTGGGTGTGCACCCGACCGTCGCGCCAGACCGTGACCAGCACCCGCTCGCTGAGCGCATTCACCACCGAGAGGCCGACGCCGTGGAGGCCGCCGGACACCTTGTAGCCGCCCCCTCCGAACTTGCCGCCGGCGTGGAGCTTGGTCATCACCACCTCCAGCGCCGGCAGGCCGCTGGCCTGGTGGATGTCGACGGGGATCCCGCGGCCGTTGTCGGTGACGGTGCAGGAGCCGTCGGCCATCAACTGGACATCGATGCGGTCGCACTCGCCCGCCAGCGCCTCGTCGACGGAGTTGTCGATGATCTCGTAGACGAGGTGGTGCATGCCACGGGGGTCGGTGGACCCGATGTACATCCCGGGGCGCAGCCGCACCGGCTCAAGGCCCTCCAGGATCTGGATCTGCTCGGCCGAGTAGCGGCCGGCGCGGGCGCCGCCCCTCGCGGGATCCCGCCCGTTCGAGCGCCCCGACGCGCTCCCCGTCGGCCGCTCCGAGCCGGCCGGCGGGGCATCGCCCTCCGGCCGCGGCGCCGGGGCGGGAGGGGTGGCGGTGGGGTCGTCGTCGAGGGGATCCAGCGCAGCCTCGATCTCAGCTCTCTCCTATCCTGGCCCGGGCTCCGGCCTCGCGCCCACGCCCCCGGCGCCTCACCGCCGTTCCCCCCTGCCCCCGTGTCCGGTGGCTCGGTGACGAGGCGGCATGCACCGTAAATTCTACCAGTCCGGCGGCCGCCGCCGAACTGGGCGGCCGCGCCCCCGAGGTCGCCGCGCCGGCCTGGGACGGCCCTCGGCTGGCGCCCGGAGCGGCCGCCACCACGATGGATGGCCCCCGGCGAGGCTCGATGTGGCTATGGTATGCGGGTACGGGTCGCCCGCCGCCCGGGCCGGGACCCGGCCCGCCCACGCCACCGGGGCCGGCTGCCCCATGGTGGCGTCCACACGACACCCGACGCGTTCGCGGTCCGAGGACGGACCGCCCGGAGGAAGTGGCGCCCTGACGCCCCCCAATCTCACCCTCATGCGCCTGCACCTGGTGGTGCCCGAGCGCTCCGACGCCATGTCGATCCTGCGTGCGCTCGAGGGCGAGAGCGGGGACGACCCGCGCGCCCACTTCGCCGCGCAGATCGGTGCGCTGGAGGAGTTCGTGGTGGCGGCCGGCGATGGCACCCCGCCCGGGCTCACGCTCCTCCTGCCCGGCCTCGACGTCGATTGCGCGCCGGTGGTGCCGCGGCGCGGGGCGCTGGAGCGGGCGGCGCTTCGGGTCGCCACCCTGCGTCCGGCCCCGCCCGAGCGTGAGCGCAATGGGCAGCGATCGCTGCGGGTGCGTTGCCGCGACCCGCTGGTCAGCGCCAGCGAGGGTGAGCCGTCGGACACGTTCCAGCTGCTCGCCCTAGCGGAGCTCAGCCGCGGCGACGCCACCGCCCCGATCCTGCTCCAGACGCTGGCGCTGGTCGACGGGTTGGAGAACGCCGAGCGCAGCCGCGTCGCCACCCAGCGGACGCCCTTCCGGGGGGTGCGCGAACACTGGCGCTGCCGCACCTGCCGGGCGCTCTGGCGACCGGACCGCGACGACCAATGCCCCAGCTGCGGCCGCCGCTTCGGCGAGGAGGACCTCCGCCGCGGCGAGGTCGGCAAGCTCGAGCTCAGCGTCCCCTCCGACCATCCGATCGCGCTGACGGTGGATGCCGCGGTGATGATCGAGCCCGAGGACGCCAGCCACTTCCTCGGGCGCGTGACCCGGATCGACCACCGCCGCCGGCTGGTCGAGGTGACCTGCAAGGCGCAGGAGGCGACCGGGACCGAGGGGTGGATCATCCCCTCCTTCAACCGGGCCCTGTACCAGGCGAAGCGCTCGACGTTGGCCAGCATCGCGAGCGGCGACGCCGGCAGCCTGCTCCTCGGCCAGCTCCTCCTCCGGCCGGATTCGGTCCAGGCCCCCGAGCTACCCCCGCGGAGCGATTGGGTCACCCCCGGGATGCACAGCAATCCCGCGCAGGATCGGGCGATCGGGATCATGGTCGGGCTGGAGCCCGGTCACGCCGCGTTCATCCAGGGCCCGCCCGGGACCGGTAAGACCACGGTGATCGTGGAGGCGATCAAGCATCGCCTCCAGGAGCGGCCCGGCGAGCGCATCCTGGTCTGCTCGCACAGCAATCTCGCCGTCGACAACGCGCTGGAGCGGCTGGCTGGGACCCCCGGCCTGCGGGCCGTGCGGGTGGCCAAAGCTGAGCGAGTCAATCCCGCGGTGGATGCGTTCCGGGTGGAGGACGAGGACGACCCCCGGCTGGCGGATGCCAACGTCCTCTTTGCCACCTGCGCCACCGCCGCCACCTCGCCGATCACGACCGAGGATCGCTTCGAGCTGGTGATCCTGGACGAGGCCAACAAGGCCCGCATCGACGAGGCGCTGCCGTGCCTCCGGCTGGGCGCGGCCCTGGTCCTGGTCGGCGACCACCGCCAGCTGCCGCCGGTGGAGGACGACGCCATCTACGGCATCGTCGAAGAGCACCCGGAGCTGGAGACGATCGTGGACCAGAGCCTCTTCGAACGGTGCTGGGACGGCGGCCTGCCCGCGGCCGCCCGCTGCCTGCTGGTCGAGCAGCACCGGATGCACCCGCAGATCAGCGGCTACATCAGCGGCGCCTCCTACGACAACCAGCTCCAGGACGCCCCCGAGGTGCGGGCGTACGACTTCGTCAGCCGGCGTCCGTTCCCGGTCGCGCTCCATTTCGCCGACACCGCCGGCATCCGGGGCGGGGGAGAGCGGCGCGGCGCCGGCGGCGCGCTTCGGAACGACACTGAGGTTCGGGTGGTCAGCCAGGTGGTGCGGCTCCTCAACGAGCGGGTCGATCCCCAGCTCTCCCTGGCGGTGATCGCGATGTACGGCGACCAGGTCGACCGGCTCCGCCAGGCGCTCGGCCGGCGCCGCTTCCGCCGCCCGGTGCGGATCGACACCGTCGACTCCTTCGAGGGCCGCGAGGAGGACCTGGTGGTGATCTCGCTGGTGCGCAGCAACGAGCGCGGACGGATCGGGTTCCTGCGGGTCCCCAACCGCCTCAATGTCGCCGTCTCCCGGGCCCGGCGGATGGTGGTCTGCGTCGGCGACGCGGCCACCCTGCGCGCCGGCGAGGAGTCGATGTACGGACGTCTGGTGGAGGCGGCGCGGGCTGCGGGCGGGTACCTGTCTGCGGCCGACCTCCTCGCCGGCGGGTCCGCGCGGCTCCGCCCGGCGCGGCGCCGGGCGGGCATCCCGGCGTCGCCGCCCGCGGCCGGCGGCGAG
>DAHUZL010000098.1 GCA_027306655.1 Candidatus Dormiibacterota bacterium | reverse complement strand
GCTCGACGTGATCGGCGACCGCTGGACGCTCCTGGTGGTCCGAGACCTCCTCCTGGGACCCAAGCGCTACACGGACCTGCTCGACGGGCTGCCCGGCATCGGCACCAACCTCCTGGCCGCTCGCCTTCGCGAGCTGGAGGGAACCGGCCTGGTGGAGCGACGGGTGCTGCCCCCGCCGGCGGGATCAGCTGTCTACCAGCTCACAGAGGCGGGTCAAGCGCTCCAGCCGGTGCTCCTGGCTCTGGGGCGCTGGGCTGGGCGCTACTTCCTGGGCGCCCCGCGGTCCGACGACCGATTGGTTCCCTCCGCCTACTTCGTCGCCATGCGGGCGAGCTTCCGGCCCGAGCTGGCCGACGGGCTCAGGGAGACCTATGAGTTTCGCATTGGGGGACGGGTGTTCGAGGTTGCGGTGGACGGCGGACGCTGCACCACCAGCGAGGGACGGGCCGGTCGGCCCGACGTGGTGCTGAGCATGGACGTCGAGACGCTCAACGGACTGCTGCTCGAGGGCCTCCCGCCGTCCGACGCCCTCACCAGCGGGCAGGTGTCAGTGTCCGGCGACCCCGATGCCCTGGCTCGCTTCGTCCGCCTGTTCGTGATCCGCCCACGGCCCGTGGTTCCGCCGGACTGAGGAGGAGGAGGAGGAGGAGGGCGGGCACCCCGGCGCCGCGATCGGGCAGGCCAGGGTTGGCAACGCTCGGGAAGAGACGACTTTTCACGGCGTACTGCTGTGTGATTGGACGCCGGGCCTGGCGGCGCGCCGACGCGCGCTGGTGGTGCGAGGGCTGGCGGCGGCGGGTCTCGGTGACCACGAGTCCGAACGGGGTCGCTGCGGCGACCCTGCACCAGGTGCTGGGGGGTGGCGTCTCCGCTCTGGTGCACAGGCGAGCGGCGAGGCTGGGCGGCACGGTCATGTCAGGCGACTTGGGATGCGCGCTGCACGACGGGCGAGAGGTCGGTGAGCCGCTGGCGATCCAGCCCGGCGAAGCCGAGTCCCTTGGCCCCGCTGATGGCGACATCGAGAACCGACCGACGAAGGCTGAGGTAGTGGGCTTCCCCCGGGAAGCGCCCGATCACCCTGGTCCGCCGGCGCGCCTCCTCCAGCGACCGCTCCAGGATGGTGGTGCTGCGCACACGGCGGCGCTGGTGCTCCGGGTCGCGCCTCGGAGGAGATGGACCGCGCAGCGTTGACGATCGGCGTCCGGCCACAGCTGCTCGGCGGCCCGGATCAGGCTGGGCACTCGGTCGGACCCCACCAGCACGAGCGCGCGCACGCCCCGGCGGGTGAGCGCCGGCCCCAGGTCGAGCCCGTCCTCACGGCGTTCCCGCTGGCCCAGGCAGACGTCCAGCAGCTCCCGCTCGCCGGTCCGGCTGTACCTCCAGGCAACCAGGACGCCCTCACGAATGCGTCGCAACGCAACGGTATGCCGCTAGCCGGCGCTCGAAACGGTGACCGCCAGCACCACGCCCTGGCCGGGGAGGGCCATCTGCTCCAGCAGTACCTGCAACGAGCCGTCGGCGAGCGTGGCGACATCGGCCGCCGCCGAGTTCGTCGAGCTCACCTCCCTGAATCCCCTGCGCTGCAGGACCTTGACGTAGTCCGCCAACGCGGCGGAGCTGTTCTCGCTGAACTGGAGATACCATTTCGTCGAGCTCAAGGCGGCGCCCGACAGGACCGTGCCCGGCGGCGACGGAACCTGCGAGGGGAAACCGGTCGGCACGCCGAGAGCGCCGCCCACAACGGGCGGCGTGGTCGCGGCGGTACTGATCGGAGACGCCCTGGGGGCAGCGATCGGGCCGATCCCCCCGATGGCATTCACCGTGAACGAGGTTGAGGCTCCTGTGATGTGCGCCGCATTGGCGGCGGAGCCCCCCGGCACACCCGACGAGTATGAGAGCAGGGCACCCGAGCCGCTGGCGATACAGGCGGTCGCCGTCTCGACCAGCAACGTTGCATCGGCGCCCGGGGACTTGATCTGGTACCTGGTGCCTTCCACCCCCGCGACGCGGCAGGGACCCGCGGTCGCGATCCGGATCCCTGTCACATGCGTATAGCCGATCAGCGCCTGTGCGTAGGTCGTCTCGCCGTCGAGGTGGGTCAGGCCTTCGGGGGTCCTGAACGTCACCGGGACGACCCGCCCAATGGCGACGCCGTAGCCGCGGCCACCCACGTCGTAGTTGGTGACGGCGGGAGTCGTCGAGTGGGTCTTCCAGTCAGTGGGGGCGTGCACCTCGCCGGTGACGGTGAACGTGTACCCACCGTTCCCCGCGGTCGACGTGAACGAGTAGTCCGTCAGGCGACTCAGTCGCGCCAGAGTAAGGCCTCCCCCGCCCGACGCCTTCCCCGACTTCGGGCCCGAAGCGGTCGCAGCTTCGCCGGTCGGCTTCGTTGCCGGAGAATGACCCGCCGAGCCGCAGGCGGCCACGGCCATACCGGACGCTACGATCACCGGTCCCAGGATCCGCCGCCGAGCCGCTCGCGTCACCACCTGCCTCCGCTCCCCATCGTTCCCCTATCAGCGATTGTCAGGGCTTTTGAGGGTTGGCCGACGCCGGAGTGTAGTCGATCGACCTCCCGGAAGCGACGCTGGTTTGCACACTGCTTCGACCAGCTCCGCAGCCCGGCCGACGTCGCAACGCTCATCTCCGGGTACTGCGCCGAGGTCCGCCGGCCCAGAACCGCGTCTACGTTCCGGGTCCAGGTCGAAGCCACGCTGCGCCAGACAGCTGTCGCGGTCGACGCCGGCTCCTCCGATCACGCCGACCTCGCGATCGATGAGAGCGGCCATCCGGTGCTCAAGAGTCAACGCGGCACGGACCCTGGTGGCTCAGTGGTCACCCGGGCCAAGGCGGTCGAGGCCCGAATGTGGGTGGGCTCTCTACCCGACGTCGCCACCCGCCTCGCCCCCCGCATGGACTGGCACCGCCATTTCGGGCCGCTGTCGGGATCGGAGCCGAAGCTGGCCGACCCCCTGGTGCGTTACGCGGTCATCACCTTCACCTGCGGGAGCAACCTGGGCCGATACCAGATGAGCCGCCACCTACGCGGCGCGGTACGTGCGCACGAGTTCTCCGCTCCCGGCAACCAGCGCGTCACCCTGGCCAACCTCAACGTGGCCCGCGCCGACACCATCGATGCGTTCATGGCTCTCGACGTCGCTGGCTCCTGGGGCGACGGCTCCAAGGTCGGTGCCCACTACAGCCGGGACGACAGCCTCCTGGCCCAGACATCGACCCGCGTCGGAGGAAGATCGCCAGGTACGTCAGGCGGGGGGACCTGGCTGCCGCCGAAGGTGCAAAGGTCGACGAATCCACCCAGGTGCGGCAGCGACTACGGGTTGTGGTGACGCCAGGGCCGGGCGGGGAGCGTGAGGGCTGGCCCGAGCGGTCCGCACAGGCCACATCGTCAGGGAATGCTCACACCCGCCGATGGTCGGGCCGCGGACGGTACCGGGGGAAGACCGGGGCCGCCGCCTCACCGTCTCAAGCCATACACCGGTACGCCATGAAAAGTCCCCTCTTTTCGAGTGGTTGCCAACCCCGGCGCCCCGATCGGGCGGGCCCGGCACTCGCTCCACCGCCGCCTGTGGCCGTAGCGGCTGGGGCCTGTGGGGAACCGGGCGGGCGGGATCGAGGCCCTCGAATCGGGCCCGTCCGCCGACGGCCGTCCACAGGTTTTCCCCTCGACCGGCGAGATCGGGACGAGCGGTTGTCCCCACAATCCCGACCGCTACGGCGAGGACCGAATGAGACAGGTCCCAAGTCTTACTATTCGTGCCTGTTCACAACCCGCCCGCCCGGCTCCCGCGGTCCGGGTCCACGGTCCCGCAAAGGAGTCGCGCCGCATGAGGTGCACCGTCTCACCCCATCCCCTCTCCGGGGGACTGGCCGCGGTCGTCCGCATGGTCTCGCCCCGGGCCACCCTCCCCATCCTCGGAAACGTCCTGGTGGAGTGCGACGGGGGCGAGCTCCGGGTCACCGCCACCAACCTTGATCTGGCCCTTCGCCACGTGATCGCCGCCGAGGTCGAGGCTCCCGGACGGGTGACCGTGCCGGCCCGGATCCTCACCGAGTTCGTGACCGCCCTGCCGGATGCCCCCCTCTCCTGGTCGCTCGACGTCGACACCCAGACCGTGCACCTGCGCTGCGCCGGGTTCGACGCCCACATCCGCGGCGTCGACGCGGCCGAGTTCCCTCCGCTGCCCAGCCCGGAGGGAGGGACCCAGCTCGACCTCGACGCCGCCGTGCTCGCCCGCGCCATCGAGCAGACGGTCCTGGCCGCCAGCTCCGACGAGGCCCGCCCGCTGTACACGGGGGTCCTGACCGAGATCGTGGGACGCACCCTCACTCTGGTGGCGACCGACGGGCACCGGCTGGCGGTGCGGCGCCTGGGCGAGGACGGTCCGGATTCGGCGGGGGGGGACGACCCCCAGACGATCATCCTGCCGGCCCGAGCCCTCTCGGAGCTGGGCCGGCTCCTGCGCGGCCAGCCGGCCGGGACCTCGGTGCGGCTCACCGTGTCCGCCTCCCGTACCCAGGCCAGCTTCGAGCTGCCAGGGTTCGAGCTCCACACCCGTCTCATCGAGGGCACCTACCCCAGCTACGCCAAGGTGGTGCCGTCGGGCGGGCAGAGCACGGTCCGGCTCGCCAACCGCGAGCTGCTGGCGACCGCCCGGGTGGTGGCGCTGTTCGCCCGCGACGCCGCCAACGTCGTC